>CAYWXL010000010.1:65508-101055 GCA_964461995.1 uncultured Solibacteraceae bacterium | reverse complement strand
CGGTCCGCCAGTGCCGCGGAAGCAGGTGGCAGACACGGCGGCTCGGCCAGCCCATTCTCCGTGGCGCACGCAAATCGCGCATGGATTCGGCTCCCAAAGGGACGAAACGCCCCCGCTAAGAGTGTTACCCCGCGACCGGGACATAAAGCGCTGGAAGCGAGCTGAACATCCTCATCTCGCAAGAGTTGGAGCGGGAAACGTGAAGTGATCGGCGTTTGCGGTTCCCTCGAAAGGCCCGTGCGGGATCCGCCGACGGGCGCAGGCGGCTCGAAAAACCCAATATGGGACGACCATCACGGCCTGAAATCCGGACGCGCCGCTTCACCGATTTGAATCTCCGAAAGTCGCGAGCAGCGGAAGAGAACGAATCGAAGTACTAGCGGGATTGGGTGTGGCATGGGTTTACATCGGACTGACCACCGGGGAGGATCGCGTAGCGTTTGCCGGCGTGGTCATGACCCTGATCAACCTGCGAAACTTCTTCCGAGCCCTCGGCAGGCTTGCCGAAAAAGATCAGAACAAAGATGCAGACAAGTAGCGCCGGTGAAGGCAGACAGCCCTACTTACTGACGACCGTTTCGCCGCCCGCTGTGCGGATCAAGAGCCGGCCCGAGCCCTGCAGCCGACCTGCGGCGATCGAGCCACTGAGACCGTCACCCCACCAAGCGGCCACTTCCACGTCGCCGATCCGGAACCCAGCGGACCGATCTCCCTCGAGCCGGGTGATCCTGGGTTCGCTCTCGCCGGCGCGGTAGGGGACGAGGACAGCAAGGAACTTGATCTCGCTACGCGGGGCGGTGGTGCGCGCGGTAAGGTGCCACTGGTCCGGCGACCCGGCGGCCCGCTCCTCGGGCGGGACGGGAAAGCCGCCGAACTGGGAGAAGCGCAACGGGGCCGTGGAAATCAACCGCACGGCGCAGCGGGCTTTGCCGCGGCGGATCGTGACGGCGCCGGCAGAGCCGCGGAGTTTCATTGGTTCGAGGGCGTGGAGAAGCCAATCGTAGACCGTGGGCGAAGCGGTCTCGAGGCGGTCGTAGACGATGAGAAAGGGGCGAGTGGACCGGGCGAGCAAAGCGACGGTGCGCTCGAAGCTCTCCACTTTCGGCTCCATGGAGGGCACGGGTTCGTCGAGGTGCTTGCGCCACAGCTCAAGAGTGCCCGGCCGCATGGGGACGTTATAGGCTTGCGCAGCCTGGCCGCGGGCGATCATGACGCCGGCTTGTTCTTCGAAGTACTCAATGTTTCCCGAAGCGTCCCAACTAAAAGGCGGCTGGCCGCGGCCGTTGACGAGGATGCCGTTGTGGGCGCGCGTCTGACGCGTCCAAAGCGCGTGGTGCGGGCTGCCGTAAGAGGGGTAGTAGCCGGAATCGATAGCCAAAGCCTCGCCGTAAGCGTTGAGCTGGAAAGTGTTCTGGTCAGCGTGGCTGTGGCTGAAGGAACCGAACCGGCTCGACTTGAACAACGCCCAGACGTCGTTGGCCGCATCGCCGAGGGCCGAGTGCATTGCCACCCAGCCAATGTTGGGGAGGAAGCGCGCTGCGGGTTTCCCGTCCGGAGCCTGAGGCTCGACGGCGGACGGATTGGCGGCGCGCCAAGTGGAGACGACGTCTTCGAGGAACCACTCGTTCCAGCGGCGTTTTTCGCCCGCGTCGGTGAGTTTCGGGGGAGCAGGAACGGTTATGGAAGCGGCGTGCCACTTGAGCACCGGATCCTGGAAGACCTCGGCCCAGTAATCGACCAGCATCTTTTCATGGAGGCTGGGCTTACCGTCGCCGCCGTCGCCGAAAGCGCCCATCGGCGCATAAGGCGGGTGGAAAAACAGCGGAAAGTAGCCGTTATTGCGATAGAACGGCCGCCGCAGGATGTCGGTGTCGGTGACGCCACGCAGAGACTCGGCGAAAGTGCTCAGCCAGTAGACGTAGGCTCCCCAGTAGCCGACGCCCTGGGCCCAGCCGCCTTCGTCGCCGCCCCAGGCGGGAAACGACGTGAGGTAGCAGCGGAGCACGTAGTCGAGCCAGTCGCGGGCTTCCGGGATGTCGCCGAGAAACGAGAGACCGGCGTTGCCCAGGAAAGCGAGCACCCGGCCTTCGTGATTTTCGAATGGGTGGGACAGAAAGTCTTGCTTGTGGAGCAGCCGAAGCACTTGGTTTCCACGCTCGGCCATGACCGCGAGCACCTTGGCCCGTTCCTTCGGCGTCAACTCATGACCGATCCAGTCCCAGGCGAAGGCCATGCGCTCCAGGACGGGCATGGAGCCTTCGTCGTTGCCTTCTGAGCCGTCCATCTGCGGGACGTCGTGGCTGATGATGCCTTTTGGATCCCAAGAGGCGATATGAAGCATCCACCGGCGGGCGCCGTCAAGGTACTTCTTGTCGCCGGTGATCCGATAGGCGAGGGCCAGGCGGGCAAGGTGAGCGCTGCCGACTTTGCCGGCATGATAGATGCGCCGCCAGTCCGGGACATTGAACTCGCCGCCGCGGTAGCCTTCGGGCTCCGGGTAGAGAGGCTCTTCGAGGGCGGCGTCGGCGGCAGCGATGAAGAAATCCCACTGTGGAGCGCGCCCTCGGTTGACGGCCTCGCGGATGCGCTCGAGGCGGTCTCCGGCGAGGTAGAGACGGGGACGGACGCCAGCGAGACGGCGCTCGAGTTCGGCCACGTCCGGCATCGGCAGTTCCGGAGCGTCGTCCGGGATGTGGAAACGGCGCGTACGCGACACCCCGTAGTCGGCGCCCTCGGCGTTGACATAGACGACCTGCCAAATATAGTCTCCAGCGGGCAAGGGCTCGGAAGGCGGAAAGACCGTGGAAGAAAGGTTCGCGGCGCTGAGCACGAGACGGTCTGGAGAACCCGCGGGGGCGACTTCAAGCCGGTAGCTCGCGGCTTCGTCGTGAGGGGTCCAGCAAAAACCCGGGGGATTCACGCCGGCAGCTCTGCCGTCCACGGGATACGCGGCGAGTTCGCGGGCCCGGGGGGACCGTTCGATAACCGGGAGCGAACCCGTCCAGGTTCGCGTTCCGCAGCCGACGGCGAGAGCGGACGCCAGTATGGCGGGCATCAGGGCGCGGAGCAAGCCGTGCAGCATCAACAGACCTCCGCGGGCATTCTACTAAAAGGCCCGACCGCTGTGGCCGGGTTTGCCGTCACGCGAGCGAGTGACCGCAGCGGTCGAAGCGGCAGCAGACGCCCGAACGCCCGCGGAACAGAAAAACACCGACAACCGCGCCGGCGCGCCGCGAGCTGCACCTCGTGACGATTGCCAGACGCCGCCGTTCCGTCCTTTTGCGCCGAACCGCTTGAGTTTCTGCAGCCTCGGCAGGTGAGCTCCGATCGCCGAATCACGCGGCGTCTGTCAGCCGGTGGAGCTTCAGTAACAAGTCCACCTCGCCTTGGGGCATGCCCAGCGCGGCGGCGATCTGCTCCGGGCGCTCGCCACGGTGGTGCATCCGGAGCGCCTGCGACCGCCGCGCTGCGTCCATTGAGGCAACCGGCGTAGCTACCTGGGAGAGTTCGCCGAGGTGCTGTTCGAGATCAGCGGTCTTGGAACCCAGCGAATCGACTTCTTTCTTGAGCTGATCCAGGGACCACGACAACGTTTCGTCGCCTCGGCGCCAGCGCTGTTGTGCTTCGGTGATCTCTCTCTTCAAGACCAGGAAAAGGCCAACCGCCAGGGTCAAGCCGGCGGCGAGCAAGCCATCTATCAGCAAGAACAGAGTTATGTCCTTCATACGATGCACCTCGGAATTCTCAGGTCAGCGTTCGCAGCCGCTCGCGGCGGCTGATGATCTCGGTGATCCGGACGCCGTAGTTGCCCTCGACGACGACCACCTCACCCCGGGCAATCACGCAGTTGTTGACGATGATTTCAACCGGCTCCGACACCGAGCGATTGAGTTCCACGATGGAGCCGGAAGTCAGCTTCAAAACGTCCCCGAGAGGGAGGTAAGCCCGTCCGAAAGAAGCGCTGACGGGAAGCTCTACGTCCAGAAGCAAGTCGATGGAGTCGGGCGGAGGCGTGCCGGCCTGCGGCGCGGCAAGCTGCGCCCGTTCGGGCTTCTGCCCTGATTCGGCGCCACCCTCCCGCGAACGTCCGGCCAAGGAGACGATCGCCTGGACGAGTTCCGGGGACACCGCGATCCACTCCTTCGCTTGGCTGTCCCCAGGCAGATGGACCTCGATGCACCGTGTGGGAGCGGCAGCCGGGGGCCGGCCGACCCCCATGCCAGCAAGCCCTACATCCCGATCGAAGCGTCCGGCGAAAGACTGCGCCAGTCCCGAGGCGGCCTGCTCCAAGAACTCCCGGCAAGCGGTGTGGATGTTCCCACCGTCGTCCGCCGTGTCGGCGAGCAATGACGCCGCCTCTACGAGCCGCCGCTCATCTTCGGCTTCGATGCCAACGAACACCGTAGCGCCGGGCGCCAGGTCGAACTCCAGCGCCTGCCACGACACGCTTTCCGGAGGGGGCTGGAGGGAAATCCTCACAGTGGGAGCCTCTCCGGCGAACATTTCCACCACCACGGCCACGGTTTTTCGCCATTCCTCAGCTACCCATTCGAGAACACGGGTCGTGGTGTCGGGTTCCCGTGAATGCATCGCTGCTCGATGACCCTTTTTCTAGTCGCGCATTCAGCCTCGGCCGTTGGGCCAACGCTTCTTGATGTAGCTGCGGAGGCGCAGGATCGCCTGACTCTTGAGCTGCGAGACCCGGGATTCGTGCAGCTTCACGATCTTCGCCACTTCGCGCAACGTGAGTTCCTCGTAGTAGTACAGGCTCAGAATGGTTCTTTCGACATAAGGCATCTTTTCGATCGCCTCGGCGAGGACCCGCTCCAACTCCGAACGTTCGACCAGCCGCGACGGCCAGTTCTCCTCGGTATCGGAGATGAACTGCAGCAACTCCCTTCCGTCTTCCTCGTTGGCCGTGGCTTCCAGACTGCCCAAGTTGACCCCCCGAACGTCGACCAGCCAGGAGTGGTACTCATCCAACTCGATGCCCAACTCAGCGGCAATCTCCTCTTCCGACGGGGTTCGCTGCAGTCGCTGTTCGAGCACCGTGATGGCCGCCTCGATCTGCTTCGCTTTCTTGCGCTGTTTCCGCGGCGCCCAGTCGAGTCCGCGCAAGCTGTCGAGGATGGCGCCCCGGATCTTGTACTCGGCGTACGTCTTGAGCTTGACCTTGTGACTGGCGTCGAAATTGTCTATCGCCGAGATCAGCCCGACGATGCCCGTGGAGATCAAGTCGTCCAGGCTGACGCTGTCGGGCAGCCTTTCATGGATCCTCCGGGCGATGAGGCGCACCTGCGGCAAGTGCTCCAGGATTAGGCGCTCCCGCTCCTCAGCTTTCGACTCCGAGGCTGTCTTGTAGGGGTGCATCTACACTCCGTCCCGCCATCGTTCTCACCGGCCGCGCGTCAAGCCGCGGCCGCTCTCCCTGCCCTTCCGGGCAACGATCCTTCCGACGGCGCCCCGGCCAGCTCAGCAGCCAGCCGGCGTTCGACGCCGCCCACCAACAACTCGACCACCCGGCCCGGCGAAGCCGGCTCCAGGTCTTCCGGAATCCGTTCTCCAGCAGCTAGAAACGAGACGGGCATCGCCGTCTGGATCGCTTCGGCGACAACCGATCCAGGCGACCGGGTCTCGTCCAGGTGCGTGAAAATCAATCCCGCCGGCCGCAACGGGCGGAAACGCTCCACCGCCCAGCGAAGGTCGGCCGTTTTCATCGCGGCCGACAGAACCAGGTGAACTTCCACCGGAGGACAGTCGGCCAAGATCTCTCCCAGTTCAACGAGCGCGCCGGCGTCGCGGGCTGAATAGCCCGGCGTGTCGATCAGGACGAGGTCGTGGCTCTCTTGCCCCTGGAGAGTCCGGGGAAGTTCCGAAGGTGACTCCAAGACCTGGCACGCGACCCCCAGAATGCCCGCATAGCTCTGCAGTTGACCCGCGGCGCCTACACGCACCGTGTCGAGCGACAGGATCTGCACCGGCCGCCGCTGCTTGAGAACGTGGCTCGCGGCGAGTTTGACGAGCGTCGTGGTCTTGCCGGATCCGGCAGGCCCCGCCAACAACACGAAGGGGCCTCCTCCTTCGGCCCGGCCCAACCCGGCGTCCACGGAGAGCCTCTTCTCCAGTTCCTCCCGCAGGCAGCCACACAAGGCCCGCGCTAGGTCTTCCTCGCCAGCGATCGCGGTGGTTTCGGCGCACCGCCAGAGCGCGACCATCAGTTCGCTGAAGGGACCCGCTTGCAAGCCTACGCCGGAGAGCTCTTCCGCCACGATCTCTACGGCGCGCTCAAAAGCACCTTCCGGCGGCGAGAGCTTCCCCGCGCGAGCCAGGGCCGCCGCTATGCGGCCCACTTGGCGCCGCAGCTCACGCAGCTCGGCTGCGAGTTCCACTCCAGCAACAGCTTTCCGCCCGTCCGCGGTAGATGAACCTGACGACGCTGCGCCCCCTCGCTCCCCCACCGCGGCCGCAGCGCGCCCCTCTGAAGGAGCCTCGGCGAAGACCACCTCGTAACTTCCCAGGCGGCGCGCCTCCGGCGGCGCTTCCCGGGAGTAGACCAACAACGCCTCGGGGCCGAGTTCCGCGCGGGCCCGCTCCACGGCCGCCTCAACGCTGTCAGCGAAGTAGGATTTCATTTTCATCGCGTCCGTCCTTGTTCGGGTTTCACTGCACAACACCCAGCGACACGACCTTGACTCCGCCCGGGATCTCACCGTGAGCGATCACGACCAAGTTCGGCAGGCTCGGTTCAGCGATCTGGCGAACGAAGAATCGAGAACCCGAACCGGCGAGCAGCACCACGGGGGTCGCCACGCCGCCGACCGCCTTTGTAATCCGGTCGAGTATCTCCCGAACCCGCAACGGCGGCAGATTCAAATGACTGGTATGTTCCCCGTGCTCGACAGCGGCTTCGATCTCCCGGTCGAGCCCCGCCTCCAATAGAAACGCCGGAAGCTCGTTGCGGGGGTTCAGATACGGCTTGACGACCATGCGGCGGATCGCCTGGCGGACGTACTCGGTGAGCAACACCGGATTGCGGGTGATCTGCGCGGCTTCACCCAAAGCTTCCAAAATGGAAACGCTGTCCCGAATTGAAACGCGTTCCCGCAGTAAGTTCTGTAAAACCTTTTGCACCGCACTGAGAGGGAGCAATTTCGGTACCAAGTCCTCGACCACGCGGGGATGGCTCGCGGCCACGCGATCGAGCAATGCCTTGGCATCTTGGCGGGAGAATAGCTCGTGGGCGTGAGTGCGGACGACCTCCGCCAGATGCGTCCCTATCAAACTGGTGGCGTCCACGACCGTGTAACCAGCTTTTCGCGCCCCCTCGGCGGCGGGCGCCGGCACCCACACCGCCGGGATGCCGAAGGCGGGCTCTCTGGTCGGCGTGCCTTCGATCTTCTCGGTCTTGCCCTCCGACGGTTCGATGGCCAGCTCGCAACCGGGCTGGATTTCGTAACGCGCTACTTCCACGCCCTTAAGCGAAATCACGTACTCGCCGGCTTTCAAGCCCAGGTTGTCGGTGACGCGGACCGGCGGAAGCAGATAGCCCAGCTCGGCCGCCAACTGGCGCCGAATGGCGGCGATTCGGCGTAGCAGCGGGGATTCCGCTCCCCCCTCAACCAGCCTCACCAACCCGAGCCCAACCTCGATCGCGAGCGGCTCGACGCGAAGAAGCTCCTCAAGGCTTTCACGAGTGGGTTTCCTGACGGTCTCCGGCGCCGATTCTTTGGCAGTGACGGCTTTTCGGCCCGCCCGCCAAGCGTAGCCCCCGACAGCGCTACCGAGAACGAGGAAGGGAACCTTCGGAAGCCCGGGAAACGCCGCCATGACGACCAGAACGGCCCCGGCGAGATAGAGCGGCTGCAGGTTGCCGAAAACCTGCCGGCGGAACTCGGCGCCGAGGCGGGACTCCGAGCTAGCGCGGGTGACGATCAAGCCGCCGGAGACCGAGATCATCAATGCGGGAATCACGGTGACGAGCCCGTCTCCGATGGTGAGTACGGTGTAGGTCTCGAGCGCCGTGCGGAAGTCCATGCCGTGCTGTAGCACACCGATCAGGAAGCCGGCGACGATATTGATGGCGGTGATGATGATGCTGGCGACGGCGTCCCGCTGGGTGAAGCGGGAGGCGCCGTCCATGGCGCCGTAGAACTCCGACTCGGCGGCCAGCTCCTTGCGGCGCTGCCGGGCGCCTGCCTCGTCGATGAGGCCGGCGTTCAGGTCCGAGTCGATCGACATCTGCTTGCCCGGCATCGCGTCCAGGGTGAAGCGGGCGGTGACCTCTGAGATGCGCACGGCGCCATGGTTGATCACCACGTACTGGATCGCGATCAGGACCAGGAAGATGACGGCGCCGATGATGTAACTGCCGCCCACAACGAAGTTGCCGAAAGCTTCGATCACCTCGCCGGCGGCCGAGGTGCCGGAGTTGCCGTTCAGCAGAATCAGACGGGAAGAGGAGACGTTCAGGGCAAGGCGGAACATTGTCAGCAGCAGCAGGGTGGTTGGGAAAACGCTGAACTCGACCGGCCTGGTGATGTACATCGACACCAGCAGGACGATGACCGAAAGGGTGATGTTCGCGCTGATCAGTATGTCGAGGACGACCGGCGGCAAGGGAGTGATCATCGCCATCACGACCCCGAGGACCGCCACCGGCACGGCCAGATCGCCCCAGCCGGCGCTGGGGAAGGCGAAGCGAAAGCCGGGAGCCACGGGAACGCCGCGGCGGCCGGACGAGGCAGATCCCTTGGCCGGCTCCGGAGCCTTCAGCGGCGCGCCGCCCACCTGTTGCACAGCGGAACTGGGTGCAGCCATTGTCTATCTCCTCCAAGACGTCCCGCCCCGGCCGGGCAAACGCCCGCCCATGACGCGGTAGATGTAAGCCAGGATTTCGGCGACGGCACGGTACAGGTGAATCGGAATCTCCTGCCCAACCTCGGCGGCTTCATAGAGAGCCCGCGCCAAGGGGGGATTCTCGACGATCGGGATCTCGTGCTCGAGCGCCTTTTCCCGGATGCGGCGGGCGAGGTAGTTCTTCCCTTTCGCCGTCACCTTCGGCGCCGCCATCGATTCGGCTTCGTAGAGGATTGCCACGGCGTAGTGGGTGGGATTGACGATGACGGCGGTCGAGCGGGTGACGCCGTCCATCATCCGGCGTTCGAGCAACGACCGCTGCAGACGGCGGATGCGGGCCTTCGTGCGCGGGTCGCCCTCGACCTCTTTGAGTTCGTCGCGGACCTCTTGCTTCGTCATCATGAGGTCGCGGCGGTAACGGCGCCGCTGCCGGACGAGATCGACGCAGCCAAGCACGAGGAAAGCGCCGGCGGCCTTCCAAAGCAGTTCCTGGAGAATGCCGCCCACCCGGGCCATCGCCGCCCGAGCACCCAGCAGGGGCAACGCCAGAAACGAGGCGAACTCTCCCGCCGCCACCATAGCGACGATGGTCAGGAACAGAGGCAGCAGGACGGCCGCCTGGACGAACTGAGGTACGTTCTGGCGGGGAAGGTTCGCGAGCCGTTTCGCCGGATCGAGGCGGCTCCAGTCCGGTAGCAGCTTCTTGTAGGCGATGCCCATCCTGGTGTTAAGAAGCTGCACGCCAAAGCTCAACACCACTAGCGCCAAGCCAGCGCCGAGAAGTGGTAGGGAGGCGGGAACCAGCACGTGGTCGAAGAGGTGCTCGACCACCGCCGGGGTGAGTTCCTGTCGGAAACCGAACCCAAGCAGCGTCCGAGTGAGGCGGCCGAGTCCGCCGACGGCGTCGGGAGCGAAGACGGCAAGCAAGGCGACGAAAGCGGCGAACTGGACGGCGGAGACGAACTCCCGGCTGACCGGGAAGTTGCCCTCCTTGCGGGCCTTGTCGATGCGCCGCTGCGTCGGCTGCTCGGTGCGCTGCTGCTTATCGCTCACGGTCCCCCTCCTGGCTCATCCGCCCCCGCGGGCCAGTTCGTTGAGCAAACCTGCCAGCGGACGGGCCGCCTGCGCATAGAGGGCCGGCAGCGACGATGTGATCAGCGCCAGCACCGCGACCGAAGCCAGCATCTTGGCTGGAAACGCCAGCATCAACAACTGGAGCTGGGCGTTGATCCGACCCAGCAGCGCCAGCGAGACGTCCACCAGCAGCAGCAAGCCGACCACGGGCAACGCCAAACGAACCGCGGTCGAGAACATCACCGCGCCGGCGTGAACGAGCAACTCCACGAGGTCCGGCGTGACGGCATAGCTCCCGGGCGGCCATCTCTCGAGGCTCAAAGCGAAAGTCCGGATCACTTCCCGGTCCAGCCCGGCCGAGAAAAACAGCAGGCCGGCGCTCAAATGGGCCAGGATCTGCAGGACGCTGCTATCGGCCTGGCTGGTCGGGTCGATCGTGGTCGCATAGCCGAAACCGGCCTGAAGACCAAATATCTGGCTGGCCAGAACGAAGG
This sequence comes from uncultured Solibacteraceae bacterium, assembly GCA_964461995.1. Classification (GTDB taxonomy): domain Bacteria; phylum Acidobacteriota; class Terriglobia; order Bryobacterales; family Bryobacteraceae; genus JALSRK01. The sequence goes on along the minus strand of CAYWXL010000010.1, from coordinate 90,631 downwards.
CTTCGTTCAACATGCCCACCGCCACGCCCACCGTGAGTCCGAAGGCGATCTCCGGCAGCAGCCACGCGAGAAACATACCGGGGCGGATCCCGGCGGGTTCTACAACCGGCCAAACCGGCAACAGGGCGGCCGTGATCGCCAGCGACAAGACGATCCGAGCCCCGGCCGGAAACGCTCCGCGCCCGGGCAGGGGTACGACGCTGAAGGCTCCGGCGACGCGAGCCAACACGAGCGCGCCTCCCAGCACGGCGCTCAGCGGCAAGGGGAATTCAACGGGCATAACGACTCAAGTCCCCGAATAGCGCCGTCGTGTACGCGACGATCCGCGTCAACATCCAAGGCAAGAACAGGAAGCTCGCGGCAAGGAAAGCGGCCAGTCGGGGCACCGTTCCGAAGGCCGAGTCCTGAATCGAGGTCAGGATCTGCACCAACCCCATGACGGCCCCGGCAAAGAACCCCACCGCCAGCAGCGGCAGGCTCAACCAGAACGTAGCGATCAACGCCTGACGAACGATATCTACCACCTGTTGCTCCGTCACTGCTTCCGCCGCCTCCCGACGTTTAATAAAAGCTCCGGACCAGCGATCCAACGACAAGATTCCAGCCGTCCACGAGAACGAACAACAGCACCTTGAACGGCGCCGAGACCATCACCGGCGGCAACTGCACCATCCCGATCGAAAGGGTGACCGAGGCGACCACGAGGTCGATGACCAGGAAGGGCAGAAACAGCACCGCGCCGATCTGGAACCCAGTGCGCAGCTCCGAGAGGATATAGGCGGGCACAAGCACTCTGAGCTGCAGCTCCTCGGGGGTGTCCGGCGGAGGCATTCGGGAGAGTTCGACGATGAGGGCGACGTCTTTCTCCCGAACGTAGTGCAGCAGAAAGCCGCGCAGAGGCGCCGAGGCGCGGTTCAGAGCCTCGGTGGGAGTGATCTCGCCGCGCTCGAGCGGCGCCCACCCGTCGGAGTAGACGCGGGCAGCCACGGGCTGCATGATCAGAAAGGTCAGGAACAAGGCGAGGCCGATCAAGACCTGGTTCGACGGGGTAGTCTGCGTCCCCAGCGCCTGCCGCAGAAAGTGTAAGACGATGGTGATGCGCAAGAACGGCGTCACGGAAATGACGAGGGCCGGCAAGAGGGTCAACGCCGTCAGCAGGACGACGATCTGCATTGGAACGCCGAGAACTTCCGGGGAACCGGCCGCGGCGCTGGCGACCGGCTGCCCTCGCGCCGCCAAGGTGAGACAGAGAATCGCCAGGGACGTCCGCGCCGCCATCAGCCCTCCCGTGACTCCTCCTCCCGCCGCGAGGAGCCGCCAGGTTCCCATGGCCACGAGCCAAGCACGTCGCAGCCGCCTCCATGCGAGGCGACCAGCACCGCCCTGTCCCGCACCCGCACAACGTGCAGCGTGTGCTGAGGCGTGAGAGCCAGCCGCTCCACCGGGGCGAGCCACCGGCCGCGCCGCCGAAGCCCTCCCCGGGAAAGCAATCCCCCACGCTTCAGCAAGCAGGCGACCAGCGCGGCCAGGCCGACCACGGCCGCAGCCGCCATCAGTTGGACGTAAATCTCCATGCCCTCACTCCTCGTCGTTGAAATCCGTGATCCGAACGCCCATCGTCTCTTCGAGGACCACGATCTCGCCGGAAGCCACCAGCGCCCCGCCGACGAGGATGTCGATGTTCTCGCCAGCCGAGCGGCTGAATTTGATGACGCTGCCCTTCTCAAGCTGCAGAATCCGCTTGACGGGCATGATCTGGCGGTCTAGCTCGACGTCGATAGGTAATGGGAGATCAGCGAAGTTCTTGATGGGATCGTCGGACTCCATCGGCTACCATGCCCCGTCCTTACCGCTTGAGGTTGATCGTCTCCTGGCTCAGCTCGTCCACGGTGGTCACGACCCGGGTGTTGGCCTGGTAGCCCCGCTGGAAGACGATCAGGTTGGTGAACTCTTCGGCGATGTCCACGGTTGAGGCTTCCACCGCTCCGCCGATGATCATCCCGCGCCCGCCGGTACCGGGCAGGCCGATGGCGGGAAGCGCACTCCGGGCGCTCAACTGAAAGTTGTTTCTCCCTACGGCGATCAGCGACTCCGGGTTCCGGACCGCCGCCATCGCGAGTTGGCCGACGACCTCCTGGTGACCATTGGAGTACTGCGCGAGCACAGCGCCGCCGTTGGCCAGGCCGACCCGGACCAGCTGGGCGGCCGGGGAACCGTCCTGGGCATTGGCGGCGAGCGCCGACGGCTGCGCATACTGCGTGATCCGAGGCGTCGCCCCGTCATAGAACTCCCACGTCAGCTCCATGTCCTCGGCTCCGCTCACGAGTCCGGTGATCGAGATGGTCGGGAACGGGCCTCCAGCAGGCGGATCCGTGAGGCGGCCGGAGCCGTCAAAAGTGAGCGTTCCGGTCACTGGGGTGAACGGGGAGGTCAGGTCTGCGTCAGGCACTGTGACCTCGTAGTCCCACTGGTTCGGCGTCGCGCTCTTCGTGAAGGTCACCGTGATGACATGAGAGACGCCGAGGGAATCGAAGACTTCGATGGACGAAGAGAAAGTGTCGGGCGGCGGACCGGAAGACGCGGCCGCGTCCAAGTTCAAGTCGAAGGAGAACTTGGTACTCGCCACCGGAGCCTTGAGACTTCCGACCGGCACGACGATGTCGCGAATGGGCCCATTCGTATCCAGAACGCCGCCCGACTTGGTCCAGCCCTGCAGACGCTCGCCCGTAGACGTTATCAGATTGCCGTCTTTGTCCACCTGCAGGTGGCCGCCGCGGGTATAGAGAATTGCGCCCGCACTGTCCTTCACGACCAGGAAACCGTCCCCCTGGATCGCGGCGTCAAGGGCTCCGGAACTGGACTGGATCGCCCCCTGGGAGAACTGCCGCAGGGTGATCGGCCGCCCCACGCCGAACCCCACCTGAGTCTCGCCGAGCCCGGCGCCGAGCGATTGCGTCACCAGGTCGTGGAAAGCCACGACGCTTTTCTTGAATCCTGGCGTGTTCAGGTTCGCCAGATTGTTGCCGACCACGTCGATGGCCGTCGAATGCGCGTTGAGCGCCGACAGTGCCGTGGAAAACGAAGTAAACATGCCAAGTCACCTCCGAAGCGCAACTATTTACCCTTTTTCCCCGCCGGGCGCCGCTGTGTTCTCATCCGCCCTGTTCGCCTCCAGGCGCGCAGCGATCTCATCCAGTTGCTGACGAATGGCGATCATCTGTTCCAGGCCGGTGAACTGGGCGAGCTGGCTCAGAAACTCGGTGCCATCCGCCGGATTGAGCGGGTTCTGGTTGCGGATCTGCGCCACCAGCAGTTTCAAGAACATCTGCTTGGTCACCGTCCCGCTCCTCTCCGCTTCTCTCGGAGCGGGGCCGGGGACGGCCGCGAACGCTTGCGACGCGTTCACGGGTAGTGAACTTCCCACCATTTCCACACCTCCTCTTCTTGCGTGATCTCTGAGCCAGCCGGGAGTGATTCGAAATCTTTCGCCCAAGCCGGGGGATCTTCGCGCTGGCGTCTCTCGCCGCCTTCCCCTCCACCGTGGCCGCTTCCGGAACCGCCGCCAGCCGCATTCTCATTCCCACGGCGATCCTCGGCGCCCGCCGAGGGAGCGGCGTCCCGGCGTGGCGGATGCCCCGGGCTCCAGGCGTCCACCTGGAAACCCAGCGTCTGCACCCTATGAACCAGAGTTCCCAATTCGTCACGGAGGGCCGACGTCACACTGGACCGCTTGGATCGCACCATGACATGGATCTTTCCGGCCCGCTCGACGATGTGAAGCCTGACCTCTCCCGCTGGGTCGATCTGAAGGTTCACCCGCCGCACCGGCTCCGGTATGGAGAACCTCGCCGATCCTGGCTCGGGAGGCGCGTTCGAACTTCCCGAAGGCCCGGCAGCCGGTTCGTCCGGAGCCGCCGCGTGAGTAGCGGACGGCCGCCCCCCGTTCTCGAACCCGGCGCCCCACGCCACGCGCGTTGAAGTCCCGGCGCCGGACACCTCCAACTTCTCGAGAGTCCGGCGAGAAGCCGCAGGGGGAACAACCGGACCGGAGCCGATCCGCGCGGGTGGCAGCTCCCGGTGAGTGGGCTCGCGCGTCTCCGCCGCCCGCCGGCGCATCGCGGCCGGCGGCGGGTCCTCCAGCGGCGCTTCCGCCGGGGCCGCGCGTTCCGCCTTGCCCGGAGATCCGACATCCGGGGCTGTGACCGCTGACTGCGTGACGCGCCCAGTCATCTTCAATCGGATCCCGAAGGCCGGCCGCGCTGCTTCGGAACGTGCCGGCGTAGACTTTCGACCAGCGGCCCCCGCAGCGATTGCGGGCTCGCCTGGCGCCCCGCTCGGCAGCGTCCCCGCCCCACCGCTTGCCGCGCCAATCCGGGGGCCCTCAGCCGCGTCGCCGGCAGGGACCGTCGGCGAAGAAACGCCGGGCGGCCACGGAACCGTCTTGGGAACCGGCTGGCGCGCAGCCGTGCCACTGGACGTCTCTGACGCTGGCGGCGGCGCCCAGGCTAGACCGGCCAAAGCGGCGGGAGAAAAGGTTCCAAAACCGGGCTTCCAAGCCGCATCCTCCTGCGCGGCGCTGTCGCGATCCCGGAAGCCCAGCATGGCAACGGGGGTGGCCGGTGTCGGGGGCGCCGCCCCAACCGGAACGGTTTCACAGGCGCCGCCGTCCGACACTTCATCGCGTGCGGGCGCCGGCGGCGCTCCCGCCGCGTCAGTTCGCGGGATCCCATCTCCGGCGCCGGGGGCGGAGACCGGCGGCTCTCCCGCCGCCGCCCGGCCGCCGGAGACAAGGCCCACAAGGCCGTCCACCGCCGCGCGCCACAACTCCTCAAACGAATGAGTTCCGAAGGCCGATCCGATGACGTCCGGCAAAGAAGTCCCGTCAACAACAGGGATTGCAGGGAGAGGAGTTTCGGCTCCAATGCCGGCTTCCGCTCCGGGAGTTGGACTCACGGCGGTCACGCCGCCTCAAGCTGCAAATTGGAGTCCAGGCCGACAAGTGCCTTGTTTTCAGTAGACAAACACCACCTGCGGCGTCAAGAACTTGGCACCGGGTTCCGAAACGGCACATTGTTGTCACTGCGACAGCCAGCTCCCGTTCCATTTCGGAACACGCAAAAAGCGTCCTGCCCGGGAAGCCAGGAGGGCGGACGCGAGCCGGGCAGGCGGAAAACGGGGCTAGCGCCAGACGGAGCGTGAGCCGGGTTTCGAAAAGAAGAATTCGTGCCGCATCAGCAGGATAGCGGTTGCGAAGCGGGCTCCGGCGGGCCTTCCCCATCCGTCTGAAAGCAAGCGGACGAAACCGCCCAAGGCGGCGCTAGCAAGCCGTAGAACGCCATCCCGCCCCATCGGCACGCCGATTGCACCCAGGCTCAGCGGTGCGGTTATGGACACGCTGACGATTGCGGCAGCCAGCGGCATTCGGGCGAGGCTGGAGTCGCTGGAAATGCTCGCGAACAACATCGCCAATCAGGCCACGGCAGGATTCAAGACGGATCGTGAGGCATACAACCTCTATTTCTCCCCGCTGGCCGATGGAGAGCCGCCGCCGGCGCTCCCGGTGATCGAACGGCAATGGACAGACTTCTCCCAAGGGGCGTTGACCCGCACGGGGAATCTCACAGATATGGCCCTGTCGGGATCCGGATTCTTCGTTGTACGGGGACCCGGAGGACCCCTCTATACCCGGAACGGCCATTTCCGCGTGGGGGTGGCCGGCGAATGGACCACCACGGACGGCTTCCCGGTGTTGGATACCGGAGGAAAGCCCATCCGGACCGATCCGACACGGCCCTTCGAAGTCTCCCGGTCCGGCGAGATTCTTCAGGAAGGAATTCCGGTGGCGCGGCTGCAGATTGTGGAGTTCGACCGTCCGGAAGCGTTGCGCAAGCGGCAAGGCACCTATTTTGAAGCTCTCCGGTCGGCGGAGGGGCCCCGGCCGGCGCGAGAGACCGAAGTACATCAGGGCAAACTCGAAGGCGCCAACATGAACCCGGCGCAAGCGGCCATCCGGCTGGTGGCGGTGATGCGGCAGTTCGAAATGCTGCAGCGGGCCGTACGGCTGGGGGCGGAGATGAACCGGAAGGCGGTCGAGGAGGTGGCGCGGCTGCGCTGAGATCCTTCCCCAGGCGCGGGGGAAGACGGAAAGGAGGACGTAAAGAGTGATCCGAGCACTTTACAGCGCGGCGAGTGGAATGACCGCGCAACAGATGAACGTGGACAACATCGCGCACAATTTGGCGAACGCCAACACGGTGGGCTTCAAAATGCGCCGCACGCAGTTCCAGGATCTGCTCTACCAAAATTTTGTCCAGCCCGGCGCGGCGGCCGGCTCACAGACGATCGTCCCCACCGGTCTCCAACTGGGCCTCGGCGCGCGGCCGGTGGCCAACGAGATCATCTTCACCCAGGGCGATTTCATGGCCACGAACAACCCGTTGGATCTGGTGATCGAGGGTCGGGGGATGTTCCAGGTTCGCCTGCCGTCCGGCGAGCTGGCCTACACCCGGGCGGGAACGTTCCACCTGGACCGGGATGGCAACATCGTCACGGCCGACGGCGATCCACTGGAGCCGCAGATCACGATCCCGCCCGAGGCGGAGACGATCACCATCGCTCCGGACGGCACGGTCAGCTATCTGCAACCGGGGGAGACGGCGGCCCAGTTGGCCGGGCAGATCGAACTAGCGCTCTTCGTCAATCCGGCAGGCTTGAACAGCATCGGCCGTAACCTGTATCTGCCGACCGACGCCTCCGGCGAGCCGACGATCGGCACGCCCGGCGGACAGGAAGGTTTGGGCACGCTGCTACAGGGCTACGTGGAGCAGTCCAACGTCAGCGTGGTCGAGGAATTCATCAACCTCATCGTCAGCCAGCGGGCCTACGAGGCGAACGCGAAAGTGGTGCGGGCGGCTGACGAGATGTACCAGCAGATCAACAACTTGACGCGATGAGGCCGGCGAAGCTGATCATTCTCGCCACGGTTGTAGTCCGGACCGCCGGAGCCGGAGAGTGTGTCGCCGTGAGCGGGGACCGGATTCTCATAAAAGACCTGGTCCGCGCCCGGAGCGTCTTTGCGGCGGCCGATCCGGAAGCCTTCGTGGGGTTCGCTCCGGCGCCGGGCGTGCGGCGCGTGTTCACGGAGGGACAGCTTCGGCGGCTGATGCGTGCGCATGGGCTGGCGGAAGTCCCGGTGGAGCCGGTTTGCTTCGAGCGGACCGCGGCGGCGCTTTCTCCGGAGACGGTGGCGGCAGCGATCGAGAGAGCGTGGGAGGGACGAGCGGTTCGGGTGGAAGTGGTGGACTACGACCGCCGCCCGGTGCCGAACGGCCGCCTGGAGTTCTCGCTGAACCGCCTGCAGGCGCCGGCGGGAGCGACGCCGCAATCGGTGCTCCTGTGGCGCGGCCGGGTCGTGTACGGCCGGGGACGGAGCGTGCCTTTCTGGGCGAAAGTCCGGCTGAGCGAACGCCGGAAGCTGGTGGTGGCGCGGAACGAGTTGCAGCCCGGCGAGCCGCTACGGGAGGGGGACGTAGTGGAAGAGGAAAAGGAGGTGGCGCCCACGATGCCGAAGGGGTTCACGCATCTCGATGAAGTGATCGGCGCGCGTCCGCGACGGAGGATTGCGGCGGGAGAACCGCTGCGCCTCAGCGACCTCGTTCTGCCGACCGCGGTATCGCGCGGCGACCTGATCCGGGTGGAGGTATTCAGCGGCAGGGCGCGGCTGGCGTTCGAGGCGCGCGCCGAGAACTCGGCGCGCGAGGGGGAGATCGTAAGGCTGCGGAGTCCACTGAACGCGGGCGTCCGAATCACCGCCGAAGTGGTCGCCCCGGGGCGCGCGGTAGTCCGCGCCGGTCGGGAAGGAGGGCGACGGCAGTGAGGCTCTTACGGGTCGGCTTGCTCGCCGGGACCGTGTTGGCGAGCGGGCCGACGTACGGGCAAGAGAAGGTCTCGGCGATCGACCGCTATCTGCGGGAAGCGGGTGCGCGGACCGCGCAGCAGCCGAGAGCTCCAGGTTCCTTGTATACGCCGACCGGGTTGCTGGCGGATGCGGTGCGCGATCTACGGGCGCACCGGGTGGACGACATCGTGACGATCGTGGTGGCCGACCGGGCTTCGGCCGTATCGCGGGGCACGACAAGGACGGCCCGGGACAGCAGCGCGGGCTACGGAGTGAACGCGCTGTTTGGGACGCGGCCAGCGGGTGGGGTTTTCGCGAACCTCGCGCGGCTCAAAGGCAGTAGCGAAGTGGACGGTGAAGGCGAGACGACGCGGGAGACGAAGTTGACGACGACGCTTTCGGCGCGGGTGACGCACGTCTTGCCCAACGGCAATCTCGTCGTGGAAGGGAGCAAGGAAGTGGTGGTCAACTCGGAACGCCAGACGATTGTCGTCCGCGGGATCGTGCGATGGAACGACCTCGACCCGGACAACCGGGTGAGTTCGGACCGGTTGGCAGACTTGGAGATCAAGATCAACGGCAAAGGGGTGGTCGGCGACGCCATTCGGCGCCCGAACTTCTTGTACCGGCTGCTGCTGGGCATCTTGCCTTTCTAGGGGTCTGAAATGCGACATTGGCGGCGCAGCGTCCTGCTCGTGATCCTGACCGCGGCAATGTGCGGGGCGGAGGCGGGACACCGGCAGCCGACGATCCGGCTCACCCGCATCAAGGAGCTGGCGGCGCTGGAAGGTGCGCGGGAAAACCAACTGCTCGGCTACGGGCTCGTAGTGGGGCTGGCCGGAACGGGGGACAAACGGCAGACGGTTTTCTCGGCACAGACCCTGACGAATCTGCTGGAACGCATGGGCGTATCAGTGGATCCGCGGTCGATCCAGGTGCGGAACACGGCCGCCGTAATGGTGACCGCGGTGCTGCCACCCTTCGCGCAACCGGGGACGCGTATCGACGTCACCGTGGCCACGGCCGGGGACGCGACGACGCTTCAAGGAGGCCTGCTGCTGCTGACACCGCTGAAAGCGGCCGACGGGCAGGTTTACGCGGTAGCGCAAGGCCCGGTCATCACGGGCGGGTTCCTGGCCGGGGGCGGAGGGAACCGGCAAACGTTGAACCACCCGACCACGGGACGGATTCCGAACGGGGCGATCGTCGAGCGGGCGCCGCCGCAAGAGTTTCCCCGCGACGAGCTCCGGTGGCAACTCCGCACGGGAGACTTCACCACGGCGGGACGGATTGCGGCGGCGATCAATGAGAAGTTCCATGAAGAACAAGCGATCGCTTCCGCGGAGAATGCGGCGCTGGTTTCCGTGCGGATTCCAGAAGCCTACCGGGAGCGCGTAGTGGAGTTCGTGTCAATGATCGAAAACCTGGCAGTGCCGACGGATCCAGAGAAAAAGATCGTCATCAACGAGCGCACGGGAACCATCGTGATGGGCAGGGACATTACCATTGCGCCAATTTCGATCCTGCACGGGGCGCTGACGGTGGAGATCCAGACGACCTTCGCGGTTTCGCAACCATCGCCGTTCGGCCAGGGTGAGACGGCGGTAGTGCCGGAAGTGGGAGTCGGCGTGAGCGAGGAACAGGCGCGGAGCGTGCAGCTTGAACCGGGGACGACGGTGGAAGACCTGGCGAGGGCCCTGATCTCGATCGGCGCTACGCCGCGCGACATCATCGCGATTCTGGAGAACCTGCGGGCGGCCGGAGCGCTCGATGCGAGGCTGGAGGTGATCTGAGCAATGACGGCTTCCGTACGCGTTTCGACGCCGGCGACGGTGGACATTGAGCGGCTTCGGGGACAAGGGGATTCGCCGGAGGCCGTCCGTGAAGCAGCCCGGGAGTTCGAGGCGCTGCTGATCGGGAAGATCCTGCAATCGCTGCAAGCGGGCGCCTCCTGGCTGGGGGAAGAGGGGACGGAGTCCGGAGGGCTGATGCTGGAAATGGCGCAACAGCAGCTCGCGCGGGCGTTGGCCGCGCAAGGCGGGTTGGGGCTGTCGGACACGATTGTGGCCGGTCTGTCGGCATCGCGAGAGGACGGCCAAACCACACGCCAGGGACCCGGCTCTGGAGCTGTTTCCGAAGGTTCCGCTGGAAGAGACAAATCACTGGGGGGCTACCGCGCGCAAGGAGGCGCGAGTTGGAGATAATAGTCGTTCTAGTTTTCCGCGACCTGTTCCTGCGGAATCCCAGTCCGGGCCCTGCCACCGGCACAAATCAACGACTGGAGGACAGAGTTTCGTGAAGAGGTCACCCGTGCGTTGGATCTGGATACTCCCCGCGCTCACTACCCTTGCCTGGGCCGCAGGCCCGGCTGCAGAAAGCGAGGGCGGCCACGGGGACACGCAGTTCGTGATCGGGCTTTTCAGCCTGGTCTTGCTCATGGTGGCGGCCAAGATCGGGGGGGAACTCTTCGAACGCATCCGGCAACCGGCGGTGCTCGGAGAGCTCGTCGTGGGAATGGCGTTGAGCGGGCTCGGGCTGGCGGGCCTGGCGTTCGTGGCCGACATCCGGGAAAGTCCGGGCCTGCACATTGCGGCGGAGATCGGCGTCATCCTGCTGCTGTTCGAGGTCGGTCTCGAATCGCACCTCGGAGAACTTCTGGAAGTGGGATGGTCCGCGCTGCTGGTGGCAGTGTTGGGCGTGGTCACGCCGGTGGGTCTGGGGTATGCGGTGTCGGCATACTTCCTCGCACATGAGGCGTGGTATGTGCACCTCTTTGTGGGAAGCACGCTGGCAGCGACAAGCGTGGGAATCACTGCCCGGGTCCTGAGAGACCTGAAAAAGCTCGACACAAAGGAATCGCGGATCATTCTCGGGGCCGCGGTAGTGGACGACGTTCTGGGATTGATCATCCTGGCCGTGGTCTCTGGAATCGTGACCTCGATCGCCCACGGCTCGGGCGAGGGCGGCGTGGGAGGCGGCGCTATTCTCCTGATCATCCTCAAAGCGGTTGCTTTCCTTGTGGGGGCCATTTTTATCGGCCGAGTCGTGCACATCAACGCCGTGCGGGCGGGGACACGCTTTCGGGTGCCGGGCGTCCCGTTGGTGATTGCGCTGAGCTTCTGCTTCTCGATGGCCGCCGCCGCCGGGCTGGTAGGACTGGCGCCGATCGTGGGCGCCTTCGCGGCTGGGCTGGTGCTCGAGCCCAGTGATTACGAGGTCTATCAGAAGCGCGGCGAAATGCCCATCGAAGACCTGATCCGGCCGCTCTCAGCGGTATTGACGCCCATCTTCTTCGTAATGATGGGGCTTCGGGTGGACCTCGCGGCGTTCACGGAAAGTGGCGTACTGGCGTTCGCGGCAGTGGTGACGCTAGCGGCGATCCTCGGCAAACAGGTCTGTTCCCTGGGCATTCTCGACAAAGGCGTAAAACGGCTTGTCGTGGGCGTGGGAATGATTCCACGCGGCGAAGTGGGCTTGATCTTCACGGGCATCGGGGCCAAGTTGGCGGTCAACGGCCGGCCGGTCTTCTCCTCGGAGACGGTCTCGGCGATGGTGGTGATGGTGATGGTAACGACTCTTGTGACACCGCCGGTGTTGAAGGTTCTGCTGGCCGACAAGGATTGACCGACGGCCCCCGATCGGGGTCAAAGGAACGCGCGTATGAGCTGACTTTGCGCCATCTTGAGGTTGGCGTGGGCCTCATCGAGTTGCTGAATCTTGCTCTGGAGGCTACGCAGCAAGCGCGTCCGGTCGCAGGCGTTGCGGATCACCAACAACAACGCGGCATTATCCCACGGCTTTTCGATGTACTGAAAAAGCCCAACCGTGTTGATTGCTTCTATGGCGCTCTGCTTATCGGCGTGGCCGGTTAGCAGCACTCTGGATGTTTCCGGTTGGAGCTCCTTGGCCTTGGCGAGGAACTTGATGCCGTCCATCTTCGGCATCAGGTAGTCAGAGACGACAACGTCAACCGGGTGTCTCTCCAGGTAAGCCAGAGCCTCATCCACGTCAGTGAACGTGACGACGTTGTAATCGGTCTCCAAAGTCAGATAAGCGCTCAAACTGGTGAGCACCATCTCTTCGTCGTCCACGATGACGATGGTGGACTTGGGCTCCGATTCAGCCGTGGAATAGACCTTGTCAGTCTCGGTCACGAACGTCGCTCCTCCGTTTTCCGTGTGATAGGGATCCGAATGTGAAACGTCGTTCCCTCACCGACCTCGCTCTCGAAATCGATGGTCCCGCCGTGTTCACTAACCACGATGTCCCGGGAAATCGCCAGCCCAAGGCCGGTTCCGACGCCGGAAGGTTTTGTGGTGAAGCCGGAAGAAAAGATCCGGTCACGATGCTCTGGGGGAATCCCGGAACCGGTGTCGGAAATCGCCACGTGGACGAACTCTCCATCCCTTTCGGTGTGGATCACGACCTTCCCCTCGCCCTCGATCGCCTGTCCGGCGTTGACGAGGATGTTGAGGAAGACCTGCCCAAGCTTGTTGGGGTTGCAACGGACTTTTGGTATGTCGCCGTAATCGGTTTCAACTCGAACGCGGCGCCGGAATTCACACCGGGCGAGCTTTAGGGTGTTGTCGAGGATCTCATTCAGATCCGCATCGACGAACTCTGCGCCTGGGCCGCCAACAAGGGTCTTCAAACCGCGGACGACGGAGACAATACGCTCGCAAGCGATTTTGTCCACCGCGGCGAGACTCATCAGCGTGGACAAGACGCGGGCCGCCTTGGGCGGTGGAGGCTTGCCTTCGGCTTGCGCCTGGTCCAACAGGTTCTTGAGAAGCTCCAGCGACCGGACCGCGACCTCATTGTTCGAGAGAATCGAGCCGATGGGCGTATTGATTTCATGTACGATTCCGGCCAACAACTGCCCGATGGCGCTCAACTCATTGGCTTCAAGAAGCTGCTTCCGGCACCGTTCCAATTCGGCCCGGAGCTGTTGAAGTTCGGTTTCCCGGGCGGCCGCGTCTTTCGAGGTCATGAGGGAATTCAGATATTTACCATTATGGCAGGCGGGGAGTCCGGTCACTGCTCGATGAGCTTGCGGAACCGGCGGACTAAGGTGGAGAAGATCGCGGCTGCCAGCTCCATGTGATCGGAGAGCAGGTCATAGAAATCGTCCCGGGAGATCTTCAGCAGCGCCGTGTCCTCAACAGTCTTCGCGGTGACCGGAAGGGGCGAGTCGTCAAACAGCGCCCAGGAACCGAGGACTTCGCTTTGGCGGGCGACGTGCAGAACCTCGCCGTTGCGGGTGATTTCGACGCTGCCGTCCAGGATCACATAGAGAGCGTCCAATGGCACGTGGGGGCGCAGGATCAGCTTGCCGGGAGGGTAGCTGACCTCCCGGGCGATGAGGGCGATACGCGACAACTGGTCCGGAGTCAGGCCGCTCAACAGCTCGACCCCCTCCAAAGCGATCACCTTCTCAACGATGTTGCGTTCGATCATGCCCCTTTCCTCACCCTAACCTCGCCGCAGCGGCCTGCGCCACCGGAGCGATCATTTCGTCGCCGGCCGCCGCCAACCGGCAGATCACGTCTCTGAGCTTCTCGAGCCTCAACTCACCGGCGGCGGCCACGGCGCAAGCCGTCAGCCAGGGGTCCCGCCGGTTCAGTTGGCGCTCCAAAGCCTGCTCCAGGGTGGGCAAATCCACGCCGAACTTCTCGCGGCCGATATCGAGCAGGTGAGGAGACCCATCGATCATCGGGACGAGGAACTCTCGAAGATCATGGTCCAAGATATTGTCAAGCAGCTCGAGCGCAGCAGCGAATTCCTCGGACCGGCGGCGCTGCCTCACAGCCTGGTAAGCAGCCCGAATCTGACCAGGACCGTAGCGAAGACCCAGTAGCCCGAAGAGACGTTCGATCGTTTGGTGAAGGCGATCTTCGATCGTACGCGCCAACAGGTCGGCGGCTTTTCCTCCCGGCTGCGTCCGGCGGAACAGTGCAAGGGCAGCGTAAAGCTCGAAGTACGACTGCGCCTCCTGACGGATCCGATGCCGGAGATCGTCGTCGCCGAAGTCGAGATCGGGAGCGGCTTCTCGGAGCATCCCCAAAGCGCGCAACACGGAGGCGCGGACGGCGAGATCCGGATCGCCGAGCACGCGGCGCAGGGCGTCAACGCTGGCTTGGCACACAATGATCGCAAGGACGCGGGGAATCTGCCGCCGCAGAGCGGCTTCGGCGGCGGGATCCTGGAGCAGGCCGGCCAGGTACTCCACGGCGCCTTCACCATAGGAGGCGAGAGCCTCGATGACTTCATGCCGGATCCTGGCGTTCCGCAAATGCGGGACGACGCGCGGCAGGCACTGGGCGTCGCGGAGACGGCCGGCGGCGCGGCACGCGGCCGCGACAACTTGCTCGTCGGGATCCGACAACAAACGGTGGAGCACCTCGATGTCGGCGCCGCCCCGAACCCCGATGGCGAACGCCGCCAGAGCGCGCCTTTCAGGACTATCTGATGAGGCGGCGGCGAGTAGCCAGTCACGGGAAGCCAGCTCCCGAACGGCTTCGGGCCGCTTGGACATCGCCTCGATCACGGCCCGGCCAACGAAACATTCGGAATGGTTGATCAGCCTTGCCGCGAGCGGAAGCGGTTCGGGAGAGATCTCGATCAGGTAGGCGACCGCCTCGTGAGCCAAGTCCGGATGGAGGGAAGAACAGCCTTCGACATCCTTCAGAGCCCGCTCCCGGAGTCCGGGATAGGCCGCCGCCCGAGCCAGTTCGTAAACCTTCGCGCGGATGACTTGCAGTTCGCTTTCCGCCAACTCCTCGATCAGCGGAACAACGTCATAGCCCGGCGCTTCGCCCAACAGCGACAGAGCATAGAGAACTTGCCGTTCGTTCGAGCGCCGGGCGACCTCCTCGAGCAGGCGGATCGTGTCAGAATCCTGCACCGTGACGCGGGCGTTCTCGAGATCCAACCGGCGGGCCTCGACGCGGCGCCGAACCGTGGCGACGTACTCGTTTCGCGCCCGCACCGCCAGGACTAGCCAGCATCCAGCAAAGAAAGCGATGAGAAGAGAAAGCTGCCAGGAACCCTCAACACCGAACGCCACCAGAGCCAGGATCATCAGCGCCGCCAGACCGCGGCCGAGCCGATCGACGAAAACGTCGATGAAGGCCTTCGTTCGATTCTTCAGTTGCGTGGGAAGCGGGAGGTAGAGCAATTCCAAGGCCGTCCTCGAAACCGAATACCGGGTCGAGGCCTCGACAAGGCGGGTGGAGGCGGCCCCGGCGATGCCGGGCAGTACAATCCCCAGCGCCGCCGTCGCGCCCACCGCCAGCGGGGAAATCATCAGTGTTCGTCCGACGCCGAACCGGCTGACGGCCGCAGTGGTGAAAAAGAACTGGAGCACAAAGGTCGCGACGCCGAGGTAGAGCCCGTTGAACCGGCCGAGGAAAGCAGTGAGCTCATCCCGGTTGGTAAAAGCCTGCTTGGCGGCAACATTGAATTGGAACTCGACGAGGACCTCGACGAGATAGGTGCTGAGAATGATGCCGACGATGACGAGCAGGTGCCGATGCCGGGCCACGGCTCCAACGACGTCCCGAAGTTCGAAAGCCCGGGCGGCGGCTTCCGAAGAGTCCTCGTCCAGATGCGAACGGCGGTGCGTCTGCTGCAACATTGCGTCCGCCGGCCGGTTCCGAGCGGCGAAGCCAGCCGCGGTGAGGGAGGCGAACGCGAGCACGACGAGACCGATGCCCACGGGGATCAGGGTTAGCGAGCCGGAACGGACAGCCTCGGCGGCGGTCACAGCGCCGCCGCCCATCCCACCGATAATCGCCCCCAGTCCGAGCAGGCCGTAGAGGCGTTTGGCCTCTCTTCCGTCAAAAATGTTGGCAGCGAAAAGCCAGCCTTGGGAAACGAACACGATGCCGAACAAGTTGACCCATACGGCGAAGAAATAGAGAAGCCAGCCGGCTCCGGAAGAGACAGCCCGCCAGAGCGCGACAAGTACCAGGACCATGACGCAGGTGGAGCCACCCACGGCAGCCCAGAGGGAGACTTTCACTGCCAGCCGGGTGTAGACATACGCTAGCAAGCCGCCGACCAGAGCAATGATGAGGTACAGACGGGCCAGCTCGTCAATAGAAAACCGGTGCAGGAACAAGGCCCACGCGATGGGCTTCAACACGTGAACGGCACACAGGATGAGAAAGAAATAGAGAGCCATAAAGACGGTGCGAGCGGCTTCGCCTCGCCGGACGTCGAAGGCGCGCCGCCACCACCGCTTCAAGAGGCCCATGGATACCCAAGAGTAGCAAGCGCGTCGCGAGACCGACAAGGCATCAGCAACGGCGAGCCGCCCCCCACCCTAAAGATGTCGGCGTAAACAGCGATAAGGAGGCAAGGAGCAGAGGTGTGCGCGCGTTGGGATCGCCGAACGTGAGTCGGAGGGACCGAGCCGGCGCGGGGCGAAGCGTGATGCGGCGGGCCATCTCGGGGGTGATTCTGGCTCTGGCCGTCTGGGCGACGCCGACGACGGGGCAAACGGGCATCTGGCGGGCGTGGACCCGTGCCGATGGGTTGTGGCAATCCTATGTCGCGCGGGTCCGGGTGAGCCCGGACGGCACAGTGTGGGCGGGCCACGGTCCCGACGTGGGTCTGAGCGTCCTCGACGGCTACCGGATCCGTCACCTGGCTGTACCGGTGACGGCCGAAGACGTGTTCGAGCTCGGCAAGGACGAGCTTTGGCTGCTGGACCGGCACGGCGTACAGCGGTACCGCCACGGCGAGTGGGAGTACTTTCACGTCCCGGAAATTAGCGCCGCGACTCCTGAGGTGCGGCACCGCACGCAACTCGTGCCCATCGGCGACGGACAACTTCTCATAGTGCTCCCCAGCCAGGCGCTGGTGCTCGATTCGGAAGCCCGCGCCCGGCAAACTGTTTTCCGAAGCGGACAGGGAGCCCTCGGGGAATTCCGGGCGGCGCTGCGAGTGTCTGACGATGAAATCTGGATCGGCGCAGAACGGGGGCTCTACCGGCTGGAGTGGCCGGCTGCCCTCACGAACGGGGCCGGGCGGAGCAGCGTCGCTCTGCCGGGCGGCAAGCCGTGGGTAGTAGAAGCTTTGTCACCGGGCAGGCCGGACGAAGTGATTGTCCTGGTCCGTTCAATCCGGGACGGCGAGCACGCGGTAGTGGGCTATACGCGGGCTACCGGCTGGCGGGTCTTGTACCGTACGCGGGCACAGAGTGTCGCCGCATGGCGTGATGCTTCCGGCCGGCTTTGGGTTCGGGAGCACAACCGGTTCAGGATCGAGGGGCCGAAAGAAACGGTACAGATCGGGGATACAGGCGCCCGGATGGGTTTTGTTCAGGACCAGGCCGTATCCCATGATGGAAGCCTTTGGCTGGCAGCCTCCAATGGCTTGTACCGGTTTGCGCCGGGCCCCTGGCGGATACCAGCGGAAGTGAGCGCTCTGCACGAACCGGTGACCGCGATCTGCGGAGGCGCGAATGGCTCAGTATGGTTTGCGGCGGGTTCGGAGCTGCTCGAGCTCAACGAGGGCCGGTGGAGGCGATTCCGTCTGCCCGGCGGGCGCTATGTGAGGCCGCTGGCCCCGACGGCGCTGGCCGTTCTGTGGGACGGCACGGTGGCCGCACTTACGGACGACCCGTGGACGCTGGTGTTGCTGGAGCCGCAGCGCCAAAAGTTCACGCCAACGACCCATCCTCGGAAGCGACGGTTCGAAATGATCAGTCCTCGGGACGACGGGTTGCTCTGGGTCGTCACCAGCGCCCCTGGGAACGCGATGGATCTGGAGCTCGAACTATTCGACGGCAGCCGTTTCCTGCCCTACCTCGATTTCGACGACGAGTGGCAAGTGGGCCGGGTCCGGTGCCTGGCGCAAGGGCTCGATGGAACCCTGTGGATCGGAGGAACGAGCGGGGTGGCGCGATTCCGAGCGGGGCGCTATGAGGTGGTCCACGACGGTCTCGAGAACGACGGCGCCAACGCGCTTCTGGTCCGGTCGAATGGATCGGTTCTCGTGGGCGGTCAGAATCGCCTGGAGGAGTTCGACGGCCGGTCGTGGCATCTGTTGCGTAGCAACCTCGGCGCCGTCCGCTCGATTGTCGAGTCGAAGGATGGCGAACTGTGGCTGGCCACCGAAACTGGAATTCACCGCCGGGTACGCGGGACGTGGATCCAACTTGGACCGGAAGAAGGCCTACCCACACTCGCCGTGTGTACGGTTGCCGTTCTGCCGGACGGGAAGATCTGGGTGGGAACCGGGGCTGGACCGGCGTTGTATCAGCCGGAAGCCGACCAATATCCGCCGCGGATCCTGCAGGTGTCGCTGGACCGGGAGCTGAAGTTCGCCCCCCACGCGCTCGTGCGGGTCCCCTTCAAGGGGGTGGACCGGTGGAAAGCGACGGCCACCGACCGCCTGCTGTACTCGTGGAGTCTCGACGGCGGTCCGTGGACGGCGTTCGCCCCGGTAAAAGAAGCTTGTTGGAGCCACCTGCCGCCTGGCTCCCACCGGTTGAAGGTGCGGGCCATGGACAGGAGCGGCAACATGAGCGCGGCGGTAGTGATCCCTGTAGCGGTGCTGGCGCCATGGTATCAGGAGCCCGCTTTCCTGGCACTGTTGAGCGCGGTCGGGTTCGTATTGCTGGTGCTGCTCGCCGCAGCGGTGCTTCAATACCGGCACCGGGGATGGCTGGTGAAGGCTCTCGACCAAGCAGCGGCCGACGCACGCCAGGCAAACCACGCCAAGAGCCGCTTCCTGGCAAACGTGAGCCACGAAATCCGCACTCCGATGAACGGGATCATGGGGTTACTGGAGCTTGTCCTGGACACTCCCTTGAACCAGGACCAGCGGCGGCTCCTCCAGACGGCGTCGGAGTCGGCCCGGACCCTGATGTCGCTCCTCAACGGCGTGCTCGACTTCTCGAAGATCGAAGCAGGCAAGATGGAGCTCGACGAGAAGGAGTTCAGCCTGCGCGAGATCCTGGGCCAGACGATGCGCCTGTTGGGGCCCCGGGCCTCCCAAAAAGGTGTGGAGCTGACGTGGGTGGTGGCGGCAAACGTGCCCGACGCGCTTTTCGGCGACGGCCCGAAACTTCGCCAGATCGTACTGAACCTACTCGGCAATGCGCTCAAGTTCACCGAGAGGGGAGAGGTCCACCTGCGCGTCAATCTGGAAGAAGAGCGCGACGGGGTCGCCGTGATCCACCTAATCGTGGCCGACACCGGGATTGGCATTCCGCCGGAGAAACAGAAGGCCGTGTTCGAAGCTTTCGAACAAGCGGACAAAGGCACCACCCGGCGTTTCGGGGGCACCGGCCTCGGACTCGCCATCTCCCGCCGCCTGGCTGAGGCCATGGGCGGCCGGATGTGGGTAGAGAGCCCGCACTCGCTATTCCCGGAGAAGGAGCATGGCGGCAGCGCGTTCCACTGCATCGTCCGGTTCCGGATTCAAGAAGGCGCCGACCTCGGATGGCGGGCCCAATCGAACCCCGTGCTCGTCGCCGACATGAATCCGCGCCACCGGGAGGGGATCGCTGAACTGGCGCGTGTCGTCGGGCTCCATCCATCGACAGCCTCGAGTTCGCGCGAAGCGGCAGCGATGCTCCGTCAGGCTGGGCGCGGATTCGAACTACTGCTCGTGGATGAAAGACTGGTGGACGAGAAGCTGGAGGAGGCGGTGAGGCGGTGGGGACCGCAACGGGCCGTATTGCTGCACAACGGTGTCTGTGTGGCGCACTCCTGCAAATGGTGTGGTCCGCGCCTGGCGAAGCCCGTAGAATTGCACGCGCTCATCGACGTCGCGCGGGAGGTCCTCACCGGACGCGAGACGGCGACCGAGGCGCCGAAAAACGAGCCAACGACGGCGTCGAAGCTGCGCATCCTGGTCGCCGAGGACAATTCGGTGAACCAACTGGTCGCCCGGCGTATGCTCGAACGGACCGGGCATACGGTGCTGCTGGCTTCGAACGGAAAAGAGGCGATCAAACTGTGGGAAAAAGAATCCCCCGACGTGATTCTCATGGACATGCAGATGCCGATCATGAGCGGGCGGGAAGCGATCGCTTGCATTCGGGAACGGGAAGCCTTGCGCGGCGGCCACGTGCCGATCATCGTGTTCACCGCGAGCGTATCTGAACAGGAGCGCGAGGACTGTTTGCGGCACGGCGCCGACGCTTTCGTCACGAAGCCGATCCGCCGCCAGGAACTGTTGGAGACGCTCGAGAAGGTGTGGCGGCGCCTGGGCGCGCCTGAGCCGAAAGAAGAGATGGAAACTGCCGAAACGGCCAAGACATCGTACCCCGCGCCGGCTTGACACTTCACCCAAAGATTCCGCCGGCGTCCTTGCAGGCGGCCCCCAGGTTCCTGTCAGTCCACGAGGAAAGTTCCGGCAACGGTGAAAGAGGGCGTAGACACAGCCGCCCCGCCAGGAAGCGCCGCCGCTACAGCAGCCCACGAACGAGAAGGCACGTGCGGGGCAGCCTCAATCTTCGACGGTGATCGATGGGCTCTTGGGTCCTCCGGTTTCCTCGATACGAGCCACGACCTTGCGGGCCAACTCCTGGAACGCCGCCGAATTCGGATCTCCACCGTCTCGAAGGGCGATGGGGTTCCCGGTGTCGCCACCCACTCGGATTTCCGGATCGAGAGGCAGTTCCCCAAGGAATTGCACGCCCATTTCCTCGGCCACCTTTTTCCCGCCTCCGGTCCCGAAGACATCGATACGCTCTTTCGACCCGGGAGCGATCAAGTAGCTCATGTTTTCGACGATGCCCAGGATTTCGCCCCGCACCTGGCGGAACATCAGCACAGCCTTACGCGCGTCTTCCAAGGAAACGTCCGAGGGGGTAGTCACGATGACGGCGCCGCTGATCGGTACGGTCTGCAACAACGAAAGTTGGACGTCGCCGGTACCCGGCGGCAGATCGACGATCAGGTAGTCCAATTCACCCCAGTCCACCCGCCGGAGGAAATCCTGGATCACGCCGTGCAGCATCGGTCCGCGCCAGATGAGGGGACGGTTCTCGGGATTGAGAAACCCCATCGAGATCACCTTCACGCCGAAGTTTTCCAGGGGCTGGATCTTCTCGCCGGCCGCCATAGGGCGGGCCTGAACACCGATCATGCGGGGCACGTTCGGACCGTAAACGTCGGCATCGATCAACCCAACTTTAAAGCCTTGGCGGGCGAGCGCCACGGCGAGGTTGACCGCCACGGTGGTTTTTCCAACGCCGCCCTTGCCGGAACCGACGGCGACGACGTGCTTCACTCCTTCGACAGGCAGTTTCGGTAGCCCCTGCGGTTGTTGTGACCCCATCTTCTTACTTTGATGCTAGCAGACCAGGCGGGTTGCACTTCTCAGCGGCGTTCCATGACGAAGTCCCACTGGGCCATGCCGGCCTCGACGATGCGGCCGATATCCCGTTCGAGCACATAGCCTTGGGCGGCGAGCCGCCGCGCGGCATCCCGCAGGGCTTCCCGGTAGGCCGCCTCATCAGCGAAGCGCTCAGCGACCGAACGCCGGGGATCGCCGGCCTTCTTACGCTCGGCTTCGGTGCGGGCGAAAGGGAAGTAGGAGCCGATCATGTCGGCCAGCTCCTCGGGGGCTCCGATCTCGGGGGCGCGGTAGTTCCAGCCGGTGAAGGTTCCCAGGGCCGCCTGGAGAATGGGCAGCCGGATGCCGGCGATCTCGTTGCCGTCGGCATCCACCTGAGGGACGAGGGTGACGAACGGCTTACCCACCTTCGGCGGCTCGATCGAGACGATTCCTTTGGTGTAGAACTCCGGGCCGTAGTCCACTCGCCAGGCCCGGTGCATGCGGTCCGGGAAGCGGACGCCGGGGATCTTGGGGAAGCGGACCTTCTCCAGCGGGACGAGCTCGCCGCGATCGATGCGCGGGTAGCGGGAGGGCGGAGGCTCGGCGCCGTCCTTCACCCACCGGTCGAGGGCGGCCAGCAGCGCCCGCATCGCCCACCGGTAGTCCATGGGATTGGAGAGATACTGCGTGGCCTGGCGCGAGGGCGGAAAGCTCCGGGGACCATGCTGGGCGCCGGCCAGGAAGTAGATGCGCGTGGTGGCGGGGATCTCGGCGTCGCGGGAGCCGTCGAGGGTGGTGTGGATCAGCGAGCCGGCGCGGCCCCAGTACTCGTAGGAAGTGTTCGTGTAGAAGATCTTCGGGACGACGCCGTCGGCCTGAGCGCGGGCGAGGATGCCGCCCTCGAGGCCGGTCTCGGGATCCCGCTGGGTGAGGTCGGTGAAGGGGAAGATGTCGGTGGGATAGAAGAAGTTCATGTGGGGGTGGGCGTCGCGGGAGGGCTGGGCGAAACGGTGGTTGAAGCTGCCGCGGCCGGCTCCGGCGACGTGAGCCCAGACCCCGTCGAAGACCCGTTTGCCCTGCTCATCCTTGTTGAAGCCGTAATAGAGGAACGTGCGCAGGAAGCGCCCGCTCTGGGAGACGCCGAACGCGAGCGCCCGGTCCAGGTGGCGGAACTCCGCCCCCAGCAAGGTGTTCCGGCGGGGCTCGTTGTACTTGAGGAAGGAGACGAGATCGCGGATGGCGGCGGGCCCCAGGCCGACCAGCGCCGGGTCTTTCGAGCGGTAGACGACCTCGTAGATCTTGCCGGGCTGGAAGCCGGCGGGCAGCTCGATGGCGCCGCCGTCTTCGCCGAACCGCCAGTTCTTGCGGGGGATCTCCCGGCGCGGGGCGTCCACGCGGTCGCGGACGGTGAGCCGCGCCGAAGGGTCGCCGGGATCGAGGACGCGGTAGGGGACGTGGTTGCGGTCGGCCAGGGAGTGCCGGTACTCCAGCCGGTTCGGGACGAAGTCGGCGCGGACGAGGCCGGTGATGGGCGAGCCGTCCTTGTTGCGGGCCACCGGCACATAGATGCGCATGCGGCCCTCCTCGCGGGGCACGTCGAACTGCCAGCCGAGCCAGACCAGGGTAAAGCCCTGCTCGAGCAGGAACGCGTCGCCGAACTCGGCTTCGGTGCGGGGATCGCTCGAAGGCTCGGCGAGGCAGAGCTGGCCGAGCATGAGCTTGCGCCCGCGGTTGACGACCTCGAACAGAATCGCCCCGTTCCCGCGGGAGGTGTCTCTCGGCTTGAGGACGTAGAGGTCGGCCGAGAACTCGACCTCGCCGTCTTCGTTCACCGGCGCCAGATCGATGTCCGAGACGATGCGGTTGGCGGGGTTCTTGGGATCCACCTGGAAGTAGGCCTTGGCGATGATCCGCTCGTAGGGGCCGGCCTTGCCGAAGCTGCGGCCGTCGAGGACGTCGCTGCGCTCGACGACGCGGATGCGGTGGACGGCGCCCTGAGCGAGCCACGAGCAGAACAGCCAGACGGCGGCGCACGGGGCAAGTAAGCGAATACGCATGACTGTTGGGTGATTGTACCTGAAAGCGCCGGCCGGCAATGGCCAGGCGCGGCTAGGCCAGGGCGAGATTGGCCCGGGCCTTGACGTCGAAACCGGCGAACTCGCCGCGGCGGTATTTCGGGAAGGCGGCGGCGGCGATCATGGCGGCGTTGTCGGTGGAAAGGCCGGGCGTGGGGAAGAAGACCGGAACGGCGAGGCGGGCCGAGCGGGCGGCCTCGCGCAGACCGGCGTTGCAGGCGACGCCGCCGGAGATGATCACCGAGCGGGCGCCGATCTGCCCGGCCGAAGCGGCGGCGCGGCGCAGCAGCTCGTCGATGACGGTGGCCTGGAAGGAGGCGAGCAGGTCGAGCGTCTCCTGCGGCGTCACCGCCAGCCAGTCCTCGATTGAAGGGCGCGGGTTGCGCCGGAGCAGATCCCGGCGGGCGCGCACCTCGGCTTCCATGTCGCGCTTTTCGAACCAGCGCAGCACGGCGGTCTTCAGGCCGCTGAAGCTGAAGTCGAGGGGATTGCCCTTCATGCGGGCGCGGGTAAACCGGACGGCTTCGGGATTGCCGTAGCGGGCGAGCTGGTCGATGACCGGGCCGCCGGGGTAGGAGAAGCCCAGGAGCTTGGCGACTTTGTCGTAGGCCTCGCCGGCGGCGTCGTCGCGGGTGCGTCCGAGAAGGCGGTACGAGCCCGGTTCCTTGATCTCGTACAGGTGCGTGTGGCCGCCGGAGACGACCAGGGCGAGGGCGGGAAACCGGATCTCTTCGCCGCGCTGGCGGGCCTCCAGCATCACGGCGTGGATGTGGCCCTCCAGGTGGTTGACGGCGATCAGCGGCAGGCCCCGGGCGAAACAGAGCCCCTTGGCGAAGGTCAGCCCGACGAGCAGCGACCCGACCAGCCCCGGCCCTTCGGTGGCGGCGACGGCGGCCAGGTCGCCATAGGTCGAGCCGGCGCGCTGCAAAGCCTCGCGCACCACCGGGACGATGGCCCGCAGGTGCTCGCGGGAGGCCAGCTCCGGCACCACGCCGCCATACTTGCCGTGGGTATCGAGCTGCGAGGCGACCACCGAGGAGAGGATGCGGGAGCCGTCCTCGACGACCGCAGCCGCCGTTTCGTCGCACGAAGTCTCGATGCCCAGGATGCGCAACTTGCTATTCTACCGGTGACGCCCGAGGATGAAGCTCTCCGACTTCGATTATCACCTGCCCGAGGACCGCATCGCCCAGGAGCCGCTCGAGGATCGCGCCGCCTCGCGGATGCTGGTGCTCCACCGGCGGGAGGGGCGGTGGGAAGACCGGATGTTCCGGGACCTGCCCCGCTACCTGCGCCCGGGCGATTGCCTGGTGTTGAACGATTCCAAGGTGATCCCCTCGCGGCTCTACGGGCGGCGGAAAGGGGTGCACGCCCTCCCCATCGGCAAGCACAACCCGAAGCGCCGGGAGTACCTTTCCGGGCGGGTGGAGGTGCTGCTGCTGCGGCCGGTCTCCGAGGACGGGCTGACGTGGGAAGCGCTGGTTCACCCGGGGCGCAAGGTGCGCGTCGGCGAGATCGTCTATTTCAACCACGAACTGGAGGCGGAGGTCGTCTGGCGCGGGGAGTACGGCCTGCGGAAAGTGCGGTTCCACTGCGAGGGCGATCTGTACGAGAAGCTCGAGCGGCTCGGCCACGTGCCGCTGCCGCCCTACATCCACCGGCCGGACCGGCCGGAGGACCGCGAGCGCTACCAGACGGTCTTCGCCCGCGAGCCGGGCTCCGCGGCCGCTCCTACCGCCGGGCTGCACTTCACTCCGGAGGTGCTCGAGGCCTGCCGGCGGGCCGGGGCCGAGATCGCCTACGTCACGCTGCACGTCGGCCTGGGAACATTCCAGCCGCTGCGCACCGAAGT
>CAYWXL010000010.1:30584-65408 GCA_964461995.1 uncultured Solibacteraceae bacterium | reverse complement strand
CCGTGGGCACCACGGTTGTCCGTACGCTGGAGGCGGCGGCCCGGGGCGAGCGGGGAGAAACCGACATCTTCATCTACCCGGGTTTCGAGTTTCGTGTCGTCGGGGCGATGCTGACGAACTTCCACCTGCCGCGCTCAAGCCTGCTGCTGCTGGTCTGCGCCTTCGCCGGGCGCGAGCTGGTGCTCGAGGCGTACCGGCACGCGGTGGAGGCGGGCTACCGGTTCTATTCGTACGGGGACTGCATGCTGATTATTTGAAGCCGGCGTAGGGATACGGTCTGTGTTTCCCCCGCATCCAGGAGCGATACGGAAGATCTGCTTTTCCCAAGATTTCAGCGCCGACCCGCCGGCGACAATAGCCCAGGACCCCTGTGGGAAACTGTCCGAAAGACGGCAGTAGGCGTACATAATGTCACGAACTGCCTGCAAGTTCATCGCATTCAGAAGGAGGAGAGCCTCAATGACCGGCCGATTCACGGCACTCGCCCCATTCATTTTCCTGACCGCAGGTCTCCTGACCGCCCAGCAGTCGCCGTTCGGCGACCTGGCGGTCTGTTCCGATTGTCACACCGACTTGACGATGCCGGCGCAGGCGGTGGACCGCGCCAACGCCTGGGTGCATCCCAGGGTGCGCGCCGCGGCCCGGCCGGTACCCTCCGCCATTGGCCCGGCCGTGCTGTGGCCGGCGTCGATGATGGCGCATTCGGCCCGGGATCCGTATTGGCGGGCGAAGGTCCGTTTCGAGACGCGCCAGAACGCAGCGCTGACGGGAGTGATTGAAGACACCTGCCTGCGCTGCCATGCGCCGATGCAGCAATACGACTTCCGCGGTACGGGCACGGGCATGCGCCTGGACGATCTGAACGACATCGGTCGCCAGGGCGTCGGCTGCACGGTTTGTCATCAGATCACGGCCGAGGGCCTAGGGACGAAAGAGTCGTTCGAAGCGAACTTCGTGATCAATCCGAACCGCGAGATCTACGGTCCCCACACCGGTCCCTTCGCAACGCCGATGGCGAACCGCTCCGGGTACACGCCGGTCCAGGCGAATCACATTCTAGACTCAGCCCTGTGCGGCACCTGCCACACGGTGATCACGCCGACGGTGGACGCCGGGGGCAACGTGGTGGGAGAATTCGTCGAGCAAGCGCCGTATCTAGAGTGGCTGGTGAGCGACTTTCCGGCCCAGGGGCGCACTTGCCAGTCCTGCCACATGCCGGTGCTGCGGGACACGGCCAATAACGCGGTCTCCATGTACATCGCTCACCGGCCGGCAGGCGGAGCCTTCCCGCCGACTTCGCCGCGGCAGCCCTTCGGGCAGCACTTCCTGACCGGCGGCAACGTGCCGATGCTGCGGATGCTGATGCAGCTCTATCCGGATGAGGCGGCGCTGCTCAACGCGAACCTCGAGCGGACCCAGGAGTTCCTGGCCGACGCCATCGATCTGGGCCTCGACACCAGCCGGACCGACGGCGAACTCTCGGTTCAAGTGAAGGTCGAGAACCGCACCGGCCACAAGCTGCCCTCGGGCTTTCCAAGCCGGCGGATCTGGCTGCATTTCCGGGTGGTGGACGCCGGCGGAGAGACCCTCTTCGAGTCAGGCGCCTGGGACCCGGCGACGGGCGAGATCGCCGGACTGAGCGGGCTCGAGCCGCACCGTTCCGAGATCACCGATCCCGGCCAGGTGATGATCTACGAAACCGAGATGAAGGACACCGACGGCAACCCCACCGTCATCCTGCTACGGGCGGCCGGGTACCTGAAAGACAACCGGCTGCTCCCGCGAGGTTTCGACCTGAACCGCCCGTTGCCCGAAGGCATCGATCCGGCCTCCATCGCTCCGGTGGGAACCGACGGAGACCCGGGTTTTCAGCCGGGCTCGCACACAGTGACCTACCGGGTGAACACGACCGGCAAGCGGGGCCCGTTCCGGGTGATCGTCGAGGCGCTCTACCAGAGCGTCATGCCGGGCCACGTAGCGGCCATGGACGAGGAAGGCAAGACGGCGGACGAAGCGAGCTTCATCGATCTGTTCGCCAAGAACTCCGCGCCGGCCACGATGGCGCGGGCGGAAGCAGTGGTGAGGTGAACCATGAATAGGCTTTTATTGGCATTGCTCGTAGTCGCCGCCGGGACACAACTCGCGGCCCAGCCGCTCGAAGGCGTCTACCATTACAAGTCTTTCTGCGTGGAGCTGGGTCCGGAGCGGATGGTGAAGAAGGCCGAAACCAAAGGCGGCACCGTGGAATTCCAGGCCGGCGGCGCGATGGCGCTGGACGGCGCTGCCGATCCGGAGCGAGCGTGGGTCTCGCTGGGCGGCGGAGCGTTCCGTTTCACCGCTCCGGAAGGCGACCTGTACTCCCTGAATGCCCGCCTGGACGGCTCCGGCGACATACTGCTGGCGGCCTCCACGGAGACCAATGGTCTGTTCTGCATGTTCGCGGCGGTGAAACGGCCGCCCTCGCGCCCCGAATTGACGGGAACCTATCAAGCGGTGAGACTGGACCTGAACCCGGCCCGGGCGCCGGAAGCGCGGACGATCCTCGGCTCCTTCGACAGCGCGACGACGAACATCTCGATCGACGACGCCGGCAAGGGGACGCTCACCGACCCCACGTTCGGCCAGATCTCGATCGCCGTCGCGCCCGGCGGGAACTTCATCGCCGGCACGCCGGTTTCCGGCGACGGCTTCTTCGTGGCCGTGCGGGCCGGAGAGGCCCCCGGCACCGGCATCTACTGGCTGGCGGAACTCTCCTTCGAAGGGCGAACGGCGACGGCCTCGATCGGCAGCTTCCGCAACGACGGGACGGGCCTCGCGCGCCTCTCCCAGCGCTCGGCGACGCTCGCCGGGCCCCGGGACCACCGGGGAGTAGCGGCCTTCGCTGCGAACCCGGACGGCACCGGGTCCCTCGAGACGACAGCGCTGCGGTTCGGGTTCGCCTCTTTCGTGGGCGCTTCGCCGGCCTCGATCCTGGTAGCGGTCGGGACGCCCGCCTACGCGGGTGTGGAGCCGTTCCTGCACCCGCACGGCGTAGTCGATGCAGCCTCGGTGGCGCCGCCGGGCAATCCGGTCGCCCCGGGCGCCTTCGTCTCGCTCTACGGGCAGGGACTGGCGCTGACCGACCCGCCCGATACCACCGTGAGCGTCAACGGCCAGCCCGCCGACGTCATCTTCGCCTCGCCCGGACAAGTGAACGTGCGGCTGCCCGCCAGCCTGGAAGGCGAAACCGCGACCTTCCGCGTCACCACCGGAGGCAAGACCTCGTTTCCGGTCTCGCTGCGGCTGGCCCCGACCAGCCCGGCGATGTTCTCGGCCGACTATTCCGGCACGGGGCCGGGCATGATCACGCACGCCGACTACACCATGGTGGGGCCGGCGGCGCCCGCCCGGCGCGGCGAGATCGTGCTGCTCTGGCTCACCGGCCTGGGCGTCAACAAGCCCGCGCCGCGGATCCTCGTCGGCGGCGTTCCGGCCGAGGTGCTGTTCTCCGGAGAACACCCGCAGTTCCCGGGGCTCTACCAGATGAACGTGCGGGTGCCGCTCGTCTCCCCCATCGGCGATGCGGTGCCGCTCACGCTGATCGACGTGCTGGGCTCGAGCGATACGGTGACGATCGCCGTCGCCCCGTAAGCGCAGCGATCCAACGATCCTGGAGCCGGGGCGAGAAAATGCGCTCCGGCTTTTTCGTTGCCTGCAAGCTTCGCGCGCCGGCTGGGTTTGCCGCCGACCGCCGGCCTCTGCGGGACTGGATACACGCCTACAACGTGACTCCGTGCGATCTGCGAGAGGTCGTCGAGAAATACCTCGGCAAACAGGAGTCGTAAGGCCAGAGCCGGAGCTCACCGGAGCCGGTAAGCGCAAAAGTGCGGGCCGCGGTAGACGGGCTCCCAGCGGGCGCCGCCGGCGATCTCGTCCAGAACCGCTGGGCGGGCCGACGCCGCGGGCAAGATCACGTAACGGACGTTCCAGTCCACCAGCACGCGGGCCAGGCGCCGGCGGTCCTCGGGCGATTCAGGATCCCAGTACCGGCAGTAGTAGCGATCCGGGTACGGAGCATAGAGCCGCGAACAGTTCCGAACGCCGAGGACGGCGTCGCCTGAGCCCGCCATACCCTGCAGCGCTTCGAGAGACCGGTACGTGCGCAGCGCCCGGCGCAGGTACTCGCGCTTGCCGATCGCGCCCGAAAAGTAGCTGAGCTGCGGGCCGTTGATCTCCAGAAAAGCAATGGTGGACATGGAAACGAACAGACACCAGGCCACCGCCGCAGCCAGGGAAGCTCGCACCGCCGCTCCTGCTCGGGAGAACCAGGCCCCGGCCCGGGCGGCGCTGAGCACGATCAGAATCGCCACCGGCGCGGCGACGAACCGCAGCAAGGGGATGTAGAAGGCCCAAGGGATCAGGGCCGCCCAGGCGAACACCAAGCAGGCGCGCATCCCGGGAGCCGCCGCCTTGGGCTTCCAGAGAAGCCACAGGGGCACGAGTACGACGAGGGCAGCGCCCATCGGGTAGTCCGTCGGGGCGTGGAAGAATCGGCGGCCGTCGAAGTGGATCCGCCACGGCCAGGAGAGTTTCCGGGCCAGCCAGGGGAAGAGATCAGTGCCGATATGGTCCTGCACCCGGACCAGAGGCCCCGCGGGGTTCACGCCCGCGAAGGGATCTCCACCGAACCACCAGGCGCGCAACGGCCAGAAGGCAGCGATCAGCAGGGCCGCCGCAGCGTACCCGGCAAGAGCAGGCCACTTCCGGCGCTCTTTCCAGGCGGCCCAGAGGTAGAGCGGCGCCAGCCCGATCAAGCCGACCGCCGCCGGGTACTTGCAGCCCAGGCTCGCCGCGCCGAAGATCAGCCCGGCCAGGATCCACCGGAGATTGCCGCACGAGCGCCACTCGAACCAGGCCAGCAACGCCGCCAGATGCAGAAACCCCACCAACAGGTCATGCTTCACCTGGCCGCCGGTCCAGTGCAGGAAAGGGGTCGCCCCGGCCAGAACCCATCCGCCAAACGCCGCCGAGCGCTCGAGTCCGGCGGCTCGCACGACCGCCCACAGCGCAGCCAAGAACGCGACGAAGAAGACGAGAGGAACCAGTTGCGCCGCCGCCTGGCCGCCGAGCGACCAGCCCAGCCCGAGGACCAGCTCGAAGCTCTGGGGGTTGTAACCGTAGCTGTCGCCCGGCAGCGCCGCCAGCCGGCCGGTTTCGGCATAGAGCTGCGCCAGCGGCAGGTGAAACCGGAGCGGATCGAACGCGATAGACGGGGCCAGCGACACGGCGAGCCCAGCCAATAGCAGAACCCACCCGGCGGGGACGAACCAGCCGCTGAACGGGCCGCCCAGGGCGGCGTCGGACCGCCAGGCGCGGTCGAGCCCGCGCAACGTATCGAGCAGCCGCCGGCGTTCGACCCCAACGAGGACCGTCCCGCCCGCCAATAGCAACACCAACGCCCCGGGCCGGAACCACCCGGCCATCGCCAGCGCCGTCAGCGGCCAGACGAGGACGGCGAACCCGAAAGCGAATGAGAACACCAGCCGCCGGCAAGCGCCCGCAGGCTCGAGTCGCAAGCGCCCGAGGACCCACGACCCGGTCCCGGCCATCACCGCCGCGAGCCACAACGTCACCACCGTGGCCCGAGGCTCGTAGAAAAGCGGAACAGCGATGCCCGCCGCGGCGAACAGCCGCAACTCCCACCGCCACCAGCCGCCCCGCCGGAGCCGCTGATAAAGCAACGGGCCGGCCAGGGCCGCAACGGCTAACCCACCCGCAAAAAGGGCGAATAGATCCGGATGGGCACGCCGCGCGTGGACCAGAGGCGCCCACGCCAGCGGCCAGGTGAGCGCCGCCGCTACCGCCAGCCACGCGAACCACACCAGGCCCGCCGCGGCGGGCGGAAGCCGCGGCGAGAAGGATTCCAAAGTCGGCTGGACTTCCGGGCGGCTCAGAACGGGCAACCCTCCCTGATTGTCTGTTACCGAAACCCTGCCTCCGGGGCGCCGGTTTGCCGGCGAGCCCACAGCTTCGGGCACGTCCGATCGAGTCTCGGGCGAGGCGGCCGCAGACCGGCTACGGCCGGCCCATCGTCGGCCCGCCGGTATTCACACCGCGGGGAATCCGCTCTTCGACCGGCGGGAGGGGCTTGCGTAGCTTGTGCTCCCCGGTCTGGTACCAGTAGGCGACGGTGTAGAAGTTGTCGGAACGGTGGTTGGCGTGGCCGTGCTCGATGGTCATCTTGAAGTAGCGGGTGAAGGGAATGGGCGATTCCAGATGGAAACGGTAGACCATCCAGGCGGCGCCCCGGTGGTCGCCACCGTTGCGGGGGTTCCCGTAGCGCTGGTAGGAAAAGGTGGGCCGCGACGTGCCGAAAGGGTTCAGGCCGCAGTTGCCATAGCACCAGGCGCCCAGATAGTAGTCTTCTGATCCGGTACCGATGATCTTGGGCTTGGCACGGTCGTCGATGAAGATCATCTCGTCGCCCTCGCCCCACCAGTCGCCTTGATTCTGCAAGATGGAGTGAACAACGCCTACGAAGTGGCCGCGGCCTTCGGCTTCGAAGAAGACATAGTTGTCCTTGCCATCGGGATTGCGGCGCTTGTTCACCTTCGGTTCGCCGTTGCGCTCCCAGTCGTCAGTCCATCCTTTATTAGGAACAGCCTGGCGGTACTCGGCGTGGAAGTAGGCGATATTGTCGGGCAGGCTGCGGTGCTTCTCCCAGTCGATGTTGTAGTAAAAGGCGCGGATCGGCTGGGAGCCCTCGTTGGTGATGGTGATGCGAGCGGACTTGCGGAACGGCATCGGGAAGAAGCAGTTCAAGGCCTTCTGGGAGCCGACCGAGAGGGGCGCCGATTCCCACAGGAAGTACTCGCCGAGGCCCAGTCCGAAGAAGTCGCCCACCGGGGCTTCGACAGCGGGGGACGACTGCCCGTCCCAGTACATGCGAAGCACGATCTTCTTCAGGTGGTACTTCTCCGGCGTGGCGATGGTGAACCAGATATGCTTGATGATGCCGGGCCCTTCCAGCTCGGCGATGGTGCGCGTCTCGCCGCTCTGGATTTGGTTGGCCCAGTTGCCGTCATCATTGGCGCCCGTGCGGTCGTAGGAGGAGGCGCGCATGGCAGTGTAATCCCGCAAGTAAGGGAGTTCGGAAAGCTCGTCCGCACGGGCGGCGGCCGAGACGGCGGCAGTCATACAGAACAGCACGAGGATTCGCATAGGTGGTCTCCTTCACGTTCGGGTGCAAGAATGGTAACGACGACCATATGGTGAACCGCACGTGACTGTCAAGGAGAGCTGAGCTATGGCGTTGACCGAATCGACGATGCTGGAGTTGGGCCACCCACTGCCGGAGTTTTCGTTGCCTGACGTCGTGACCGGGAGGATGGTTTCCCCGGAGGACTTCCGGGACAAGAAGGCGCTGCTGGTGATGTTCATCTGCGTCCACTGCCCGTACGTGATCCACGTGCGGGACGAGTTGGCGCGGATCGGGCGCGACTACGCGGACAAGCCGTTGGGCATCATCGCTATCTCGTCCAACTACGTGGGCACGCACCCCCAAGACGCCCCCGAGAACCTCAAGAAGATGGCCGAGGATCTGGGCTTCAACTTTCCGTACTGTTACGACGAAAGCCAGGAGGTCGCCAAAGCCTTCACGGCGGCCTGCACGCCGGACTTCTTCCTGTTCGACGAGAACCGGAAGCTGGTTTACCGGGGCCAGCTCGACGACAGCCGTCCGGGCAACGGGATTCCGGTGACGGGCAAGGACCTGCGGACGGCGATCGACGCCACGCTGGAGGGCAAGCCCGTCGATCCGAACCAGAAGCCTTCAATTGGGTGCAACATCAAGTGGAAGCCCGGCAATGAGCCGGAGTACTGGAAGAGCTAGACTCGATGAAGTTGGATTGAGGAGGCAGGAACATGGCAGCCAAGAAGATCCTGATGCTGGTGGGCGATTACGTAGAAGACTACGAAGTCATGGTGCCGTTCCAGGCCCTGGTGATGGCTGGCCACTCGGTGGAGGCCGTCTGCCCGGGCAAGAAAACGGGCGAGAAGGTTCGCACCGCTGTCCACGATTTCGAGGGCGACCAGACTTACAGCGAGAAGCGCGGGCACGACTTCACCCTGAACGCGACGTTCGACGACGTGAGGGCTGAGGACTACGATGCGCTGGTGATTCCCGGCGGCCGGGCGCCCGAATACATCCGGCTCAATCCACGGGTCGTGGAGACTGTACGGCATTTCGCCGAGGCGGACAAGCCGATCGCCGCAATCTGCCATGGGATCCAGGTATTGACCGCGGCCGACGTGGTCAAAGGGCGGAGCTGCACCTGTTATCCTGCGGTAGCGCCAGAGCTCGAGCAGGCCGGTGGGCGGTACGTCGAAGTGCCGATTGACGGCACAGTCGCCGACGGAAACCTCGTGACAGCTCCCGCGTGGCCGGCCCATCCGGCCTGGTTGCGGAAGTTCCTAGAAGTACTAGGCACCGAAATCCGCTTGTAACAACTGTAACAACACTGTCTGAGCGGCTCGGCAAGCGGTGGTTCCCGCAAATAAGCACGGCCCGGGCCAAGCAGACGCAAGCAGCCTAACGCAAAGGAACACAGGAACTTCCCGTGCGGAGGGTGGAGCCCGGGCCCGGATCCGTCCGGAGCGGAGGACGCCGCCCGGCACTTCCAGTGGATGGTACTTGCCAAAAGACGTTTCCACATATAATATCGGGAACATAGCCACTTCCAGATTGCGGAGACAGATCAGCGGTCGATCAAGACAACCTATTCAAGAATCGAGGGTTAACAAAGTATACGGTTTTGGCATGCAATCTGCTGCAGCAATTGCTCGGCCGGAGACCGGCCTCGGCTGCCGGAAGTGTTCAGTCCTGAATCCGGTCGAAACCTTGAAGTTGTGAGAGGTGGAAATGGGGGAGCGTGAGTCCAGACCGGCGGCGCTACCCGGTTTCCCCAGAACGCTAGGACATTGAGGAGCTTATGAATCAAAGGAGATTTGTGTTCATTCTCCTGGCGTTGGCGATCACGTGCGTGCCGATGCTGGGACAGGGCTTCTCGTCGCTACAGGGCACGGTGACCGACCCGTCAGGAGCGGTCGTGCCTGGGGCGACGATCGAAATCACGAACGTCGCCACCCAGGCGACGCTTACCACCAAGTCGAACGAGGTCGGAGGGTACGTATTCCCGCAAGTGCCCCCGGGGACCTACAACTTGAAAGCCACCGCTGAAGGGCTGGTGGCCGTTGCGATCCCGAACGTGGAGTTGCGGGTGAACCAGCCGGTCACGGTGAATGTGCAGTTCACCGAGGTCGGCGCGGTGACGGAAATCATTTCGGTCGAGGCGGAGACGGCGCAAATCAACACCGTCGATGCCAGCATCGGCAACGCGATGGGGGAGCGGCCGATTTTGCAGTTGCCCTTCGAGGCGCGGAACGTCGTCAACCTGCTATCGCTCCAGCCGGGCGTCATTTATAACCGGGACACGCCAGCTCCGGCGGACGACACGCGGCACGGCGCGGTGAACGGAGCTCGAAGCGATCAGGCCAACATCACGCTGGACGGAGTGGACGTCAATGATCAGCAGAACGGCCTTGCCTTTACGAGCGTGCTGCGGATGACCCTCGACTCAGTGCAGGAGTTCCGCACGACGACGTTGAACGCGACGGCCGACCAAGGACGTTCTTCCGGCGCCCAAGTGGTGTTGGTCACCAAGAGCGGAACGAACGAGTTCCACGGCTCCGCTTACTGGTACCACCGCAACACGGCGACGACGGCCAACGACTTCTTCCTGAACCAGAAGGGTCTGGAACGCCCCAAGCTGATCCGGAACATCTTTGGGGGCTCCATTGGCGGACCGATCAAGAAAAACCGCGCGTTCTTTTTCTTCAACTACGAAGGACGCACGGACCGCAGCGAGGAGAGCGCGGTGCGCACAGTGCCGTCGGAGACGCTCCGTGAGGGCATTTTCCGATACATCCGAGAGGACGGCTCCATCGGCGTGATGTATCCGGAGGACGTCGCTTCGCAGATCGACCCGCTGGGCTTGGGGCCGAATCCGAACGTGCTCGAGTACTTCAAGAAGTTCCCGATGCCGAACGATGACACGGTGGGCGACGGGCTCAACCGCCGCGGCTATCGCTTCACAGCGCCGATCAAGACCAACCTGAACACCTACATCACGCGCTGGGACTATTACCTGGACAACGCCGCCAAGCACCAGTTGTTCTTCCGGGGCAACCTTCAGGATGACGAAGACTTCGACCTGCCCCAGTTCCCCGGTGGCGTGGCGCGGTACACGTGGTTGACCAATAGCAAGGGCTTGGCTATCGGGTACAACGCGACACTGTCGCCGAACCTGTTCAACGCGTTCCGGTACGGCTACACCCGCCAGGCGGTGAACCGGGCCGGGGCCAGCCAGCAGGCCCAGGTGCAATTCCGGCGGTTCAGCGATCTCATACCGCTGACCCGGAGTTTGATCCGGATTCTGCCCGTGCACACGATCCG
The DNA here is from genome assembly GCA_964461995.1 of uncultured Solibacteraceae bacterium. GTDB lineage: Bacteria > Acidobacteriota > Terriglobia > Bryobacterales > Bryobacteraceae > JALSRK01. The sequence continues at coordinate 54,916 of CAYWXL010000010.1, read as the reverse complement.
CGATGACATGAGTTGGATCAAAGGGAACCACTCGTTCAAGTTCGGCGCTTTGGTGCGGCTGATTTCGAACCAACGGACCAACTATGCCAACTCCTTCCACCGGGCGATCGTCAACTCTTCGTGGATGGTCGGCTCAGGCTCCCTCGCGCCGCCGGACACAGCCCCGTTCTTCGGCCGGAACGCCCGGGACGCGATGGCCGCGTTGTTGGGCACCGTGACTCAGATCGAGAGCCGCTACAACTACACGCTCGACGGAAATGTCCAGCCTCAGGGCCAACCCGTGTTTCGCGATTTCGGCCAAGAGAATTACGAGTTCTACTTCATGGACACGTGGCGGATCACCCGTGGTCTGACGTTGACGGCCGGCGTCCGGTGGGAGCTTCATCCGCCGGTTTACGAGAAGAACGGCTACCAGACCTCGGCGGTGCCGCTGCTGCAAGACTGGTTCAACGAGCGCGGCGGGCTAGCTGCTCAAGGGCGTTCGCAAATGGAAGCTGGCAAGGTCTCCTACGTACTGCGAGACGACCCGCAGGGGCGGCCGCTGTACCCCTATTACAAGAAAAACTTTGCCCCGCGCCTAGCGCTGGCCTACTCTCCACAGGCTTCGAGCGGTTTCTGGGGCAAGTTGTTCGGCGGGCCAGGCAAGACAGCCATTCGCGCCGGCTTCGGCATGTTCTATGACAACTTCGGCCAGGGCATCATGCGGCTGTACGACTCCAACGCTCTGGGCTTGTCGACGCTCCTGATGAACCCTGCGGGTGAGTTCAGCCCGGCCACGGCGCCGCGGTTCACCAGCCTCGACAACATCCCTGAAGAAGGGCTGGAACCGCCTCCTCCGGGCGGTTTCCCGCAAGAGGCTCCGGAAGCGTTCACCATCACGAACAGCATCGACGGCAAGATCAAGCCGCCATACAGCATGACATTGAACTTTTCCATCGGCCGTGAGCTGCCGTGGAATCTGTTCGTCGAGGTTTCCTATGTTGGACGGCTATCCCGCCGCACGCTTGTGCAGCGTGATCTCGCGATGCCGACGGTGGTTGTCGATCCGGATTCCGGCCAGACGTATTGGCAGGCGATCAATCAACTCGGCGACATGCGCGACGCCGGCGTTCCCATCGAGAGCGCGCCGACGATTCCGTGGTTCGAGAACATGATGCCGGACGTGGCCAACTACTTCATCCCCGGCAATGCCACGCAGAACATGCTCTATTACATGAACGAGCTGTTCGAGCCCTATATCGCCTGGGGCGGCCCGTATGACTACATCAGTGTCCTCGCCGATATGGATCTCGGCTGGATCCTGCCGGCGAATCGCCTGGGCCGGTTTTCCATGTTCAGTCCGCAGTATTCGGCTCTGGCGGCATGGAGTTCGATCGGTTGGGCTGAATACCATGGGGCCCAGTTCACCGTTCGCAAACGCTTCAGCAACGGTATCCAGTTCGATCTCAATTACACGTTCTCGAAGTCGCTGGATCTGGCCAGCGCCGCCGAGCGGACCGGCGCCTACACGGATTTGATCGTGAACTCGTGGAATCCGTTCCAGATGAAGTCTTACTCGGACTTCGACATGCGCCACGTGGTGAACGCGAACTGGATCGTGGAGTTGCCTTTCGGCCGTGGGAAGAAGTGGGGCGGAAACTGGAACGGTTTCCTGAACACGCTTCTGGGCGGTTGGCAGATCTCCGGCCTCTGGCGGATGACGAGCGGCCTGCCCGCCTCGATCGGCAACGGCGGCACTTGGCCGACCAACTGGAACGTGCCCGGTTATGCAACCCAGGTAGGGCCGAGCCCGGAGCAGGGCGTCTACAAGAACGCGTTGGCTCCGGATGGGACTTCGGGACCGAACGTCTTCAAGGACCCGATCAAAGCCATCGACTCCTGGACCTATTCTCGGGCTGGCGAAAGCGGGCAGCGCAATGGCGTCCGTGGCGATGGTTACTTCACCATCGACATGGGCTTGGCGAAGCGCTTCTTCTTGCCGATGGAGGGCCACAGCATCCAGTTCCGCTGGGAGGTCTTCAACATCACCAACACCCCACGGTTTGATGTGGGCGCGTCGCTGTGGTCTCTCGGCCAAGGGGCCAGCTTCGGCAAGTACAACTACCTGTTGACGAACCCGCGCGTAATGCAGTTCGCGCTGCGTTACGAGTTCTAGAATCGCGGGTTTCCATCCGAGCCGTCTCGAGGGCCGCCGGGAAACCGGCGGCCCTACTTGTTTTTCATCCCTAGGGGCTAGGGGCTGCAGGCCACAAACATTTCATTCATCACAAGCGGGAGCAGTGTGACCTAGGCAGCAGCCCACCGCAGCCCCGCCAGGATGCGAGCTAGCGTGGAACAAAACCCGGGAGATGCGCCGACAGGGAAAGTTCAGCCTCAGATGCCTTGGCAGCAAAGGGAAAGGCCGGCTCGAGTAGCCGGCCTCCTTGCCCCTCATTGTTTGATGATCGTTCCGTCGCGCCGCCGGATCTCGCCCCAGCCGCCGTTGTAGCGTTTCTTCCATCCGGTCTCCCCGTAACCGAACGGGTATTTGCGAGCGGCAGCCTCGTTCACTTCAATTCCCCAGCCCGGTTTCTCGTTGGCGTAGAGATAGCCGTCTTTCAGCACCGGGCAGCCGTCAAAGACCTCCCGGGTAGCGTCCCGGAATGGCGAATATTCCTGAATGCCGAAGTTCCAGCAGGCGAGATCGAGAGCGATGTTGCAGGCGTGGCCAATGGGAGAAACGTCGCCGGGGCCGTGCCAGGCGGTTTTCACGCCAAAGATCTCGCCCATGGCCGCCACCTTGCGGGCCGGGGTAAGCCCGCCCATTTGCGAGACGTGCATCCGCATGTAATCGATCAAACGTCCGCTGATCAACGGAGTCCACTCGTGCGGGCTGTTGAAGAGCTCGCCCATGGCGATGGGCGTCGAGGACTGCTGCCGCAGAATCCGGAACCACTCGATGTCCTCGGGCGAAAGCGGATCTTCGAGGAAGAAGAGCCGGAACCGCTCGACGTCCTTGCAGAATTGGATGGCCTGCGTAGGCGAGATGCGCTCGTGGACGTCGTGCAACAGCTCGATCTCCCAGCCCACCGCCTCGCGCACCTTCTCGAACATCTCCAGAGCCCGCCGGATGTACACGGCGGGCTCGTAGACACGCCCGTCGTGCAAAGCGGGAACTTTCTTCGAAGCCGCGCCAGCTCCGTAACCCGCCATGCCCGGCACACCGATCTGCACGCGGATGTGGCGGAACCCCTGAGCCATGAACTGCTTCACCCGGTCGATGAGTTCGGGGATCTCGGCGCCGGAGGCGTGAGTATAGGTGTCGGCCGCTTCCCGGCACTTGCCGCCAAGGAGCTGATAGACAGGCATGCCGGCCTGGCGGCCCTTGATGTCCCATAGGGCCATGTCCACGCCGCTGATAGCGTTGTTGAGCACGGGGCCGTTGCGCCAGTACGAGGAGTTGTACATGGCCTGCCAGAGGTCGTCGATGCGATCAGCCGGCTTGCCGAGAACGAAGGGCTTCAGGTACCGCTCGACGGCGGCGACGACAAGATCCGCCCGCTGGGTAAAAGTCGCGCAACCGTAGCCGTAGAGGCCGTCCTGGTCGGTGAGAATCTTGACGACGACGAGACGGAGCCCTTGCGGCGCGGTGGCGATCACCTGCACGTCCTTGATCTTGGGTGAAGGGAGAGCGCGGGTGGCCTGCTCGATCCGCTGCTGCGCGGCGGCTTGTCTCCGGCTCAGCAGGCTTCCAGCCGGCGCCGCCGCAGCCATCTGGAGCCAGCGCCGCCGGTTCATGTCTTCTCCCGCTCCTCCAGCATCCGCTTGAGGTTTTCCAATTGGCGCCGAAGCTTGCCCTCCCGCGTACCCAGGTAGACGACGTAGAGAGCGAGGACCGCCCAGGACGCGGCGAAGCCGTAAAACATGAAAGTGAAATTCCGTTCGTCCATCAGCCTTTCCCTCCCGATCAGAGCGGCGGAACAGCCAAGCGGCGGGCTAGAGCTCGTGGACCCGCCGCCGCAGCGCGTCCACTTCGCGCTGGACTTGCTCTTGATGTATTCGGATCAGCACTACCGCCGCCGCGATCAGCCCTAAAGCGAAGAAGTTCCACAACAGCATCATCTCCCAAGCCGGCTCAATGTTGCCGCCACCGGTGCGAAAGCTCAGCACGGCGCCGGGATGCTGAGTCCGCCACCAATCGATGGCCTTGTAAGTAATCAACACGCTGGTGAAGGCGAAGATGCAAAGCACGGCGGAGTTCTTGGCGCGCTCGGTCGGATCGTCGATAGCGCGCCGGAGCATGAGATAGCCCAAGTAAACCAGCAGAGTGATAAAGGCCCATGTCAGCCGCGGGTCCCACGTCCACCAGATGCCCCAAATCACCCGGGCCCAGATGGAACCCGTCACGAGCCCCGTGGCCGTGAAAACGACTCCAATCTCCACCGCGGAGACGGCCACATTGTCATAGATCATCTTCTTCTTCCACAGATACAGCCCGCTAGCCACTCCAGCGGTGAAGAATGCTGTGAAGCAGATGAACCAGCAGGGCACGTGGAAGAACATGATCCGGTAAATGGCGCCCTGGGCCGCTTCGTCCGGGAACTGCAGGAGAATCACGTACAGATTCCGGATCACCAGCAACCCGCCCAGGATCGCCAAGACATAAATCAGCTTGTTGCGCGCTCCCATGTCAATTCACCAGCACCGTCTCCACCAACCCAATGCCGAGGGCGGTGAAAATGATATCAAACCCGATCAACAGCCGGAGCCAAACCATGTTTTCTGCGGTCACGGGATCGCCAGCGATCAAGACTGTAGTCAACTGCATGGCGGCCATCAAGCTGGGGATCATCATCGGATAGACGAGCACAGGAAGCATCAGCTCCCGGAGCCGCAGATTGACGGTAAGGGCGCTGAACATCGTCCCGATCACGGTCAGCCCCCAAGTGGCGAGAACGAGCACCAGCAGCAGCCACCAGGGGTGCTTCGTCCAAGTGATGTTGTAGAAGATGCCGAACACCGGCAGGCAGACGGCCTCCACGGCGAGAATCAGGACCGCGTTGGCCAGCGCCTTACCGATGAAAAGCGCGGAGCCGGAAACCGGCGAGGCCACGAGGATGTCCAGACAGTCGTTGGCTTGCTCTCGCGAGAAGCTGCGGTTAAGGATGAGCGCGCCGGCGAAGGCGAAGACCAGCCACAGGAGCCCGCCGGATATCTCACGTGTCTGTTCGGCCGTGGGATCGAAGGCGAAGCTGAAGAGGAGCAGAATCACCAACGCGAAGGAGAGGGACGCATTGATGGCCTCTTTCGTGCGGAACTCCGCCTTGAGGTCCTTCAGGGCGATGGTCCAGCACTGCTGAAAGAATCGCACGCTTACGCCTCTCCATAATGCCGGTAGAGCCAGCCGGGGTCGGCTAGCATTTCGCCGGTGCGTTCTCCGGTGTAGACGAGCCGGCCGCGGTTGATCAGAGCCACATGAGTGGCCAGTTCCAGCGCTTCGCGCAACTGGTGGGTTGACATGAGGATCGTGCGGCCCCGGTCCAGCGCTTCCCGCAACAGCCCCTGGAGCATGGCGATAGCCCGGTCATCCAGAGCCGTAAACGGCTCGTCGAGCAACAGGACCTCTGGATCGTGGAGAAACGCTCGGGCGACAGCGAGGCGCTGTCGCATACCGCGGGAGAACTCCCGTACGAGACCTTCCCGGACATGGGCGAGGCCGGTCCGCTCGAGCCAATGGGCGGCGGCCTTTTCCGCGTTCGAAACCCCGAAGAGCCGCGCGAAGAGGCGGAGGTTCTCGATGGCGGAAAGCTCGTCATAGATCCCAATGCCGTGGCCGAGGATACCGACGCGCGCGCGGGTCTCCGGGTGTCTGGCGCTGCGGCCAAGGATCAGCACCTCGCCGCGGGCGGCCCGGGAAAGGCCGCAGAGAATCCGAAGCAAAGTCGTCTTGCCCGCTCCGTTACGGCCGAGCACAGCGAGACACGTTCCCTGCTGTGCAGAAAAGGTGATTTCGCGCAAGGCGGGATAGTCGCCGTAATACTTCCAAAGGTTCTCGACGGCGACCGTCTTCATCCCCGGCGTTGAACCTCCCGGGCGCCGTCTGCCGCGGCCGCGCTGGACTTCGCCGTGGTATCGGCCGGGGCAGCCGGCGCGGGCTTCCGGTACAGCAGAAGAAAACCGGCGGTCAAGATCAGTAGCGCAAGGCCGGTAATCCAGAAGACCCGGTCGTAGATGCGCGGCCGGATTTGCTGAATGCCGGTTCCGCCTCCGGAAGGCTGCTCCTGCGGCACTCGCAACGATCCGGTACCGGTGATCGTAACCGTGTATTCGCGGGCCGCGGCCTCGTAAACCTTGGCATGGGTCTGCGGCTCCTCGCCGATGGCGCGGATCCCTTCACCGGATAGAGTCACCCCATCGGGCGTGACGAGTCTCACCGCCGCTCCGTCGTGCAGCGCTTTGCCAGAGAAAACCAATGGCTCGGCTTCCGGGAGAACGTAGGTAATATCGAATCGCGTCTCGCCCGGTTTCAAGGGGAAATCGACTTTCCAAATGCCCTCCTGACGGGTCTTCACCAGGTCGCGCGACACGGGCATTCCTTGCGGGGCAGTCACCATCAATCGGGGCTCGCCGCGGGTCTCCGCCGGCACCCACACCTGAAACGACCCAGCCTTGGCGTCATAGAACGCCCGGTCTCCTGAGTTCCGAACCAAGACACTCTCGCTCACGTGAAGGATCCCGCCGATAGGCTCGAGCAGAACCATGTGCTGGACAACCTTGATCTGGTCGGGTTTCGAAGTCGTCTCGTAGACATCGACCTCGACGCCGGTCGTCGGGCTACCGGGGGCCAACATCTTGCTGTAGACTACGCCCGCATAGATCGCCTGCAACAAGGCCGGCTGGGACACCGACTGATCGATTTCGAATCGCCCTTGGGCGTCTGACTTCACGGACTTCACGGGCTGCATACCCTGTTCGCCGATGGTATAGAGCGTGACCAGGACACCGGAGACAGGCTTCTCGGTGGTCTTGTTCACGACGGTTCCGGTGACGACGGCGGCCGCAGGCCAGGCCAGGGCGGCGGCCAAGAGCACAAGTACACCCGGCGATAGCAGCGTGCGTGCAGTCATGGTTTTTTCTCTCCCGCCGCCAAAGGTTTTCCGCACTCACCGCAAAACTTCATCGGCCGCTCGAACTCTGCACCGCAATGAGGACAGCAGACCCCGGGTGCGGCGGAAGGCCTCTCGGAGCGTCGGGCTTTGGCTCGGGCAGGCGCGGAACCGCCCAGCTCGTCGATTCGGGCGAGCACTCGAGCGAGTTCCTTCTGCAATTCGAGCTTCGTTGTCTGGTAATCGGCTTCCGAAAGCTTCCCGGTGCGGTATTCGAACTGGAGATCCCGCAGGCTTTCGTAGATCTGAGCCCGGCGGCTCTCGAGAGGTTCCAACGGGGAAGCAGGAGCCTCTTCGGGCAAGTCCTTCGGACGAATCAGCAGGGTATAAATGACTGCTCCGACCGTGAGCAGGGCGGCAATGAATGTGATCATGAATCGAGTTTCGACAGATCTCTTTCTATGCGGTCCCGATATCGCTCGAGCACTTCGTCATCGGCGCCAGGAGCGGCGACTCGCACGCCCAGATAGCGCCGTACGAACCACCAAATCAGCAGCAGGCCGAAAGCGATGGCCACGAAAGGCATTACCCAGCCTAACAAGTTGAATCCTTCCTTAGGAGGCACGGCGAGCGCCTGCAGGCCGTGCTCGTCCACGAAGGATTGAATGATTTCTTCGTCGGTACGCCCCTCGGCGATCATCCGGTAGATTCTTTCCTTCGCAGGCCGGGCGTAGTGGCATTCCAACATGGGACAGTTCGCCACCGTGTTGTTGCAAGCACCGCACAGACAGGCAAGGTGTGACCCAACGCGCAGGACGTCAGGGGTCATCAATTCCGAAGAACTCTGCGCGAGCGCAAGAACCGCAACCAGCAGGAGCCCTAAGCTATTGCCGAACCGGCGCATGTTCTTTCACCACTCCCACGATCTCGGTCCGGGCGAACTGCAGGCGGGTCTTGCTGGGAATCAGGCAAATGAGCGTCCCGACCATGAGCACCCAGAAGCCGACCCAGATCCACGTGACCAGGGGAAAGACGTAAGCCTGGATCACCGCTTTGTTCTCACCGTCCTCAGAAAGACCGGCAAAGTTCAAGTACAGATCCTCATGGAGCCGCCGCCGGATGGCGACCTCGGATGTGCCTTGGCGGCTCGACTTGTAAAAACGCTTCTCCGGATACATCCGGTCAATCACCCTGCCGTCTTGCAAGACTTCCACTTCGGCGCTCGACCAGGCGTAATTGGCGTTTTCGCCAGAGTTGATATCGGTTACGCGCAACTCATAACGCCCGATCTCGAAATGATCGCCGACGTTCACCTCGACCGTCTTGTGTCTATTGAACGCAGCACCCGTGAAGCCGATGAACATCAGAACGACGCCCATATGGACGATGTAGCCGCCATACCGGCGGGTGTTGCGATGGGTAAGCTCGACGGCCGCCGCCAGCCAGTTCTTGCCGGTGCGCGACCGTATGGCGCGCGATCCTTTGTAAAATTCCTGGAAAATCGTCCACGCGACGAAGACACAGAGGGCAAGCGACATTACGGCGTAGAAGTGCCGCACCCCCGCCGCGACCAGGATGACAGCCGTCACAAGGCCTCCCAAAGACGGCCACAAGAACGCGCGCTTCAAACTCTCGAGAGAGCTTCGCCGCCAGGCGATCAACGGCCCGACGCCCGTCAGGAAAAGCAGGAACAGCCCGATCGGAACATTCACGCGGTTGAAGAAGGGGGCATCGACGCTGATCTTCTCGCCGGTAAAGGCTTCCGAGATCACCGGAAACAGCGTGCCCCACAGCACCGCGAAGCAACTCGCCAGCAGGATCAGGTTATTGAACAGAAAAGCCGACTCCCGGGAAACGACGCTTTCCAGCCGGGCTTCACTCCTGAGGTAGTCGAGCCGGTCGAGGATCAGGTAGGCGGTGCCGCCGATCAGCAACGCCAGGAAACCGACGAACCACCCGCCGAGAGGCGATTGGGCGAAAGCATGCACCGAACTGACAACGCCGGAGCGAGTCAGAAAGGTTCCGAAGATGCACAGAATGAACGTGGCCGAGACAAGGACCATGTTCCAGACCTTCATCATGCCCTTCTTTTCCTGCATCATCACCGAGTGCAGGAAAGCAGTGGCGGTGATCCAAGGCAGCAGTGAAGCGTTCTCGACGGGGTCCCAACCCCAGTAGCCCCCCCAACCCAGCACGGCATACGCCCAACCGGCGCCAAGCAGGATGCCGGCACTCTGGAATCCCCAGGTGATTAGCGTCCAGCGGCGGGTGGTCTGGATCCAAGCGTCGCCGGGCTGACGGGTGATCAAACTCGCCATAGCGAATGCGTAAGGGACGGCGAAACCGACATAGCCCAGGTACAGGGTCGGGGGATGAATGGCCATCGCCCAATGCTGCAGAAGGGGATTCAGGCCGTTACCGTCAGGGACCCCGACGACCTCCTTTCCCACCGCCAGGACATCGAAGGGACTCAACAGGAACCCGATGAGGATCAGGAAGAAACTCTGGGTCACCATGAGGATCGCCGTGACGAACGGCATCATGTTGCGGAAGCGCCGCCGGTTCGTGTACACGACGATCGCCGAATAGCTGGAAAGGATCCACGCCCACAGCAGCAGCGAGCCCTCCTGCCCGCCCCACCACGCCGCGAACTTGTAGAGCAACGGCATAGCGCGGTTACTGTGGCTGGCGACGTAAGCGAGGCGGAAGTCGCTTGTCAACAGGGCGTAGATGAGAAGAGCAGATGCAAAGGTGAGGAGGAACCAGATGGCGTAAACGGCGCGCTCAGCGCTGACGACCAGAAACGGATTGCGCCTCAGCTTGCCGGTGACCGAGGCGACAACCGCGTATACCGACAAGCAGAACGCGAGAATGATTGCCAGGGAACCCAGATTCTCCATAGATAGACCCGCCTGGACACCTGGCTACAGCGACGACCGCGCACCTTCCGAGACGGCCGTACCGGGTTTCGCCTCGTACTTGGATGCGCACTTGGCTTGGATCTTGCTAGCGCGGAAAACGCCGTCCGGCCCCATTCTGCCGTCCGCCAACGCCTGGGCGCCGTCACGGAACGTATCCGGCAGCGGGTCGACTCCGTCGTAGATCACCGGGAGCTTGAGATCATCCTGGGTAAGGACGAATCGCACCTGGCGGCCTTCGCGGACAATGGAACCTTCGGCCACATCCCCGGCCACGCGGATGCGTTTGCCCATGGCTTTGTCGCCCATCTGTTGCAGTTCTGCGACGGTCTTGTAATAGGTTTTGGTTTCGTTTATGCCGCCAGCGGCGAGCCACACCAGCGTGCCGATGATGGCCACGATGATCAGCGTAAATTTGGTGTACGTGTTCATGTCGCCCTCTGCGCCTGGTCCTTAATTTTTAGTATACAGGTAATCGATCGCCCAGCCCGGAGCGGACGCGCGCCTGCTAGTGCGAGCTGAGCGTCACCAGGGGATCGGAAATCGCATCTCTCGTACGGGAAACCATTCGGCAATGGCGAAGCTTTCAGATCTGAAACTCTCCTACCGCCTCTACATGAAGGGCTACTTCTACCGCAGCTTTGACTGGCGGCCGGGCGCGGTGCTCACCAAGCCTTTGGAGGAAGCCACGATCGCCTGCGTCACCACGGCGTCGTTCTACCTGCCGCACCAGCCGCCGTTCGACGAGAAGCTGCGCGGAGGTGACTACACCTACCGGGAGATCCCCAGCGGCGCCGACCTGAAGACGCTCGGTATCTCTCACCGCAGCGACGCCTTCGACCCGGACGGCATCCAGGCCGACTACAACCTGGCGTTGCCGGTCGACCGGCTGCGGGAGATGGCCGCCAACGGCGAGATCGGCGGCGTCGCCGGCCGCCACTTCAGCTTCCAGGGCTCGATCCCGGCCCCCGGCCGTTTGGTCAAACAGACGGCGCCGGAAGTGGCGGACAAGCTGCGGCAAGATGGCGTGGATGCGGTGCTGCTGACGCCGGTTTGACCGCTCTGCCATCAGTCCGTGGGACTGATCCAGAGTGTCATTGAGAAGGCGGGCATCCCCACTGTTTCGGTTTCCCTGCTGCTTGAAGTAACCCGGAAGGTGAGGCCGCCGCGCGTAGTCTTCGCGGACTTCCCGCTGGGATATCCCCTGGGTGAGCCGCACAATCCCGAGCTGCAGAAGCGGATCATCCGCGCCGCCTTGGCCCTGCTGAACCGCAAGGTGGACAAGCCGCTGATCGTAGACTTTGCGGGCTGAACGGAGCGTCGGTCGAGCTGATTGCCGGTGCAGGGGAACAGGTGAAAAGGTGGAGATTCCGGGATTCCCAAGAGCACTATACTGCTGGTGGCAACCAAAGTCTTGACATGCGTGAGGTCGTGCCTTATCCTGAAGATGTAATCCGGCTTCCGGCAGTACGCCTACCCATGATCGGGGACGGCCGAGCCCGGAGGCCTTTTGCTTTATGGGGACGGCGATCTTGATAGATGGCGCTTATTTCCTGAAGCGCTACCCAGCAGTAATCACTAGTCCTGCAGAACAGCAACCCGCGAGAGTTGCCAAGAACCTGTTCACTTGGGCTCTGGCCCACCTCAAGGATAAGGATGGCCGCAAGCGCGACCTCTATCGCATTTTCTATTACGACTGTCATCCCTTAGCGAAGAAGGCACACCACCCCCTTACTGGCAAGGCGATCGACTTCGCCAAGACATCTACTTTTTGCTTCCGGTCTCAGCTTCACGACGAGCTCCGCAAGTTGCGCAAAGTTGCTCTCAGGTTCGGTCGTCTCGGAGATTTCGGCGGCTGGCGGATCCGTCCCACGCCGTTGAAACGGCTGCTCAGAGGTGAGATCACCGTGGAAGATTTGGCGGAAAGCGATGTGTACTACAGTGCCCGGCAAAAGGGCGTCGATATGCGTATCGGCCTCGACATCGCCTCCTTAGCCTTTAAGCGACAGGTGGATCAGATCGTCCTGTTCGCAGGCGACTCCGATTTTGTCCCGGCAGCCAAGCTGGCTCGCCGCGAAGGGATCGATTTCATTCTCGATCCGATGTGGAGAGCCGTCTCGTCGGATCTCCACGAACACATCGACGGGCTGCGTTCCACCTGCCCGAGGCCACAGCACGGTTGCTGATCCGTTATGCCGAGACCATCGTCACCTTCTGCCGCGGTCAGATTTCTTGACTACGACGCCGTGCTCCGCGCTTTGCGCCGGGCGGCTGCCGAAGCGCGGAAGGCGCACCCGGAAATCGTGCGGGTGCTGCTGTTCGGATCCCTGGCGCGGGGCAACTACACGGCTGACAGCGACGCCGACCTCATCGTCGTCGTCCGGAACCCGCCCAAGGACCTGCTGGAACGCTCGCGCTACCAGATCCACACGCCGGCGATCCCCACCGACACGCTGATCTATTCCGAGGAAGAGTTCGACCGCCTCCGGGCCGACCCGTCGAGCTCCCTCTCCCAGAACCTCGAGCACGCCATCGAACTGTGAGCGGCGCGCGGCCCGAAACCGGTACCATCCCGGGGTCCGCTTCATTACTATGGGTATCAGTGCGACTCCTCATTGCCACCCTCGCCGCCTGTGGCCTGCTCGCGGCCCAGGACTTCTCCGATTACAGGATCCTGAAAATCGCCACCGGCTACACCTTCACCGAAGGGCCGGCATGGTCGCGCGAGGGCTACCTGCTATTCAGCGACATCCCGGCCTCGAAAATCTGGAAGTTCATCCCCGGCGTGGAGAACCCAGAGCTGTCCCGGGCAAACTCCAACGGGGCCAACGGCAACGCTTTCGACCACAAGGGCCGGCTCTACACCTGCGAAGGGCGCGGGCGGCGGCTGATCCGCACGGACAAGAAAGGCCGCGTCGAAGTGCTCCTGGACCGCTGGGAGGGCAAGCGCCTGAACGCGCCCAACGACGTCGTCGTCCGGCGCGACGGGCACATCTACTTTACGGACCCGGCGTTTGGCCGCGCCCAGGACACGCGTGAGCTGGACTTCTACGGCGTTTACCACATCACGCCGAAAGGCGAGGCGGAGCTGGTCGCCAGGTGGGAGACACGCCCGAACGGCATCGGCCTCTCGCCGGACGGCCGCATCCTCTATGTCTCGAACACCGACGAGCGCCGGCTCTACGCCTACGACCTCGACGGCAAGGGGCGGGCTTCGAACGAGCGGGTCCTGATCGAAGGTATCGACGGGCCGCCGGACGGCATCGCCGTGGACGAGAAGGGCAACATCTACATCGCGGCCAATGGGCTGGCCATCTATTCGCCCGCCGGCAAGCTGCTGCACACCATGGAACTCGCCGAGCGCCCCTCGAACTGCGCCTTCGGCGGGCCGGACCTCTCCATCCTCTTCATCACCGCCCGGACCTCGGTCTACGCCGTGCGCCTGGGCGTGAAAGGAGCGCTGCAGTATTAGCCGCGACGACCGCCGCTATCCCGACCGCCCTATCCTGGGAGTAGGAGCCGTGATTCTCGAGGGCGACAAGGTCGTCCTGGTGGAGCGGGGCCGCGAGCCGCTGAAAGGCCGCTGGTCGCTGCCCGGCGGCGTGGTAGAGGTCGGCGAACTGGTCAAAGATGCGCTGCGCCGTGAGGTGAAAGAAGAAACCGGGCTCGAGGTGGAGGTGATCGGACTGATCGAAGTCTTCGAACGCATCCAGCGCGACGCCGAGGACCGGCCGGAATACCACTACGTGCTTCTCGATTACTATTGCGAGCCGCGCGGGGGCCGCCTGCAAGCAGGCAGCGACGTCGCTCGCGCCGAATGGGTGCGACGGCAAGATGTCGGCCGCTATCCCCTCACTTCAGGGGCCCGCGAAGTGATCGAAAAAGCCTTTCTCCTGCGAGCTCGAAGGCGATGAGGGTCACCAGCGGCGATCTGCTCGAATTCGACGCGTTGAAAGATCTTCTGCGGCGGTACGTCTCGAGCCCGCTCGGGCAAGCGGAACTCGACACGGCACAGCCCACCACCGACCGCGCCGCGCTCGAGGAGTGCTTCAGCGACCTCGAAGAGGCCATCGAGCACGAGCGGGCCCTCGAGCGCCCTCAGCCCGCCGCCCGCGGCTCAGCCATCCGGGTGAAGTTCTCCGGCCTGCCCGACTGCAGCGAGGCGCTGGCCAGGCTGCGGATCGAAGGGGCGGTGCTCGACGGCGCCGAGATCCTCGAGCTGAAGCGCCTGATGGAAAAGGCGGGCGAAATCCGCACCGCCCTGGTCTTCTCCGAAGAGGCCTACCCGCGTCTGGCCGCCCACGCCCGCCGCATCGCCGACTTCCGCCCCCTCGTGCGCGAGCTGACCGGCAAGCTGCTGCCGGACGGCTCCCTGGCCGACTCGGCCAGCGTCGCTCTCGGCCGCCTGCGCCGGGAGGTCGAGCACCAGAAGCGCCGCATCCAGGAATCGCTCGAAGCGTTCTTGCGGCGGCACCGCGAGGAGGGCATCCTTCAGGAGGAGTTCGTCACCATCCGCAACGACCGCTACGTGGTGCCGATCGTCTCCGGCCAGCAGCGCCGCGTGGAAGGCGTCATCCACGGGACCAGCGGCACCGGCCATACGCTCTTCATCGAGCCGTTCGAGACCATCGAGCTGAACAACGAGCTCGTCCGGCTCACCGAGGAGGTTTTCCGCGAGGAGCACCGCATCCTCAGGGAGATGACGGAGAAGCTGCGGGCGGCGGCCCCGGAAATCGAGGCGGCCCGGCGCGTCTGCGGACAACTGGAGTACATTTTCGCCAAGGCCCGCTTCGCTCTCGAGTTCGGCGCCGTGATCCCGCGCTTCAGCCCGCCGGAAAAACCTCGGCTCTGCTTGCGCGAGGCGCGCCATCCGTTGCTCGAAGACGTCCTGCGCCGCCAGGGCAAGCCGATCGTCCCCATCTCGTTCGACCTCGACGGCGAGGACCGCACGCTGCTCGTCAGCGGCCCCAACACCGGCGGCAAGACAGTGACGCTGAAGACCGCCGGACTGCTGGCCTTGATGGCGCAGGCCGGCCTTCCGGTTCCCTGCTTCGAAGCCGAACTCCCCATCTTCGACGAGGTGCTGGCCGATATCGGCGACCAGCAGTCGATCGAGGAGAGCCTGAGCACCTTCTCGGCCCATATCGCCCGGATCCGGGAGATGCTGGCCGAGGTGAGCCCCCGCTCGCTGGTGCTGCTCGACGAGCTGGGGCGAGCCACGGATCCCGGCGAAGGCGGGGCTCTGGCCGTGGCCGTGGTGGACGAGTTCCGCCGCGCCGGGGCGTTCACGCTCGCCTCGACCCACCTGCTGGCCCTCAAGGTCTACGGCGCGACGACGCCGGGCGTGTTGAACGCCTCGATGGGCTTCGACGAGGAGACGCTCGAGCCTACCTACCGGCTGCGGGTGGGCGCGCCGGGCAAGTCCGCCGGCTTGGAGATCGCCCGGCGCCTGGGGCTGCCGGAGCGGCTCATCGAGCGCGCCCGGGAGAAGCTCTCGGCCGGGGAGCGCGACCTGGCCCGCTTCATCGACGAGCTCCGGGAGAAGCTCGACCGCGTGGCGCAGCTCGAAGCCGAGCTCGAAAAGCGGCGCCGGGAACTGGCCGAGAAGGAAGAGAGGCTGGCGGCCGAATGGCGGCGCCGGGAGACGGCCCGGCTGGCCGAGATCGAGCGGCGGGCCGAGGAGGCGATCCGGCGCTTCGAGGCGGCGGCCGAAGAGACGATCGCCCGGATCGAGCGGGAAGCGGCCGAGCGCAAGGCGGCCGCGGCGGCCCGCAAGCAGGTGGCCCGGGCCAAGCGCGAGTTCCGCGAGTCCCTCGAGCCGGTGCTGCGGCGTGAAGACGAGGTAGAGGCAGCGGGAGAGCATCTCGTCGAAGGCGCCGTCGTGCGCATCCGCGGGGTCCGCCAGCCAGCCCGGGTGCGACGGTTCCTCAACGAAGACCACATCGAGGTGGAAGCGGGCCTGCTGAAACTCCACGTCTCGCGGGAAGACGTCGTCGAGGTTCTGCCCCAGCAGGAGACCGGCGCCAGGCTCCCGCGCAACGTCACGCTGAAAGCCGGCCCGCGGGCCTACGTCACCACGCGCGAGGTCAACGTCATCGGGCTGCACGCCGAGGAGGCGCGCGAGCAGGTGGATAAGTTCATCGACAATGCGGTGCTCGCCTCGGTGGACCGGGTCCGCATCATCCACGGCCACGGCATGGGCGTCCTGCGGAAAGTGATCGCAGAGCTGCTCACCGGCCACCCCCACGTGGAGCGGTTCTATCCCGCCTCGCCGTCCGAAGGCGGCTCTGGAGCCACCATCGCGGAGTTGAAGGATTGACCGGGGGCGCGCCCCTCAGGCGACCTCTTCGAGCGCCGCGAGCACCTCGTCCACGTGCCCGTCCACCTTCACCTTCGGAAACACGCGGGCGATCTTGCCGTCCTTGCCGATGATGAAGGTGGTCCGCTCGATACCCATGTACTCGCGGCCGTAGTTCTTCTTCAGCTTCCAGACGCCGTAAGCTTCGGCGATTTTGTGATCCTCGTCGGCCAGCAGCGTGAACGGCAGGCCGTACTTTTCCTTAAACCTCGCCTGCTTGGCCACCTTGTCGGGCGAAACGCCGACGATCACGACGCCTCGGCGCCGGAAGCGCGACATATTGTCGCGGAAGCTGCAGCTCTCCTTCGTGCAGCCGGGCGTGTCGGCCTTCGGATAGAAGTACAGGACGACGGTCTTGCCCTTCAGGTCCGACAGCCGGAAGGTTTCCCCGGCGTCGGTGAGCGACTCGAAATCAGGCGCCGGGTCCCCCGGCTGGAGCGTGCGAGCGGTCTTCGCCACGATACGATTCCCCTCCTGGTTTCGTTCGAACGACAAATGGGCCGCCGAGCGGCCGCATCATTCGACCGGGACTTTGGTCCCCTTCTTCTCGGTCTTCGCCGAGAGCTCCTGGATCCGGTGGTCGATCAGCGCCCGCATGCCCTTGAGCATCTCTATGCGGGCGTTGCGAAAATGTTGCAAAGCCGATTCCGGGCCGAACTTCTTGAACAACGAGTAAAGCTCCGGGCCGGCTCCCATGCAGAAGCAGTTCACCTGCTGCTTCGGGCTCTCGGCCTGCTGCGTCTGGGTTTCGCTCATGAGACCTCCTTCATCTCCACCGTGAGCAACTGGTTCTCCAGCCTGGCGCGCGTCGGCGTCAGCGCCGCCATCGACGTGGGAAGCCCGATGTGGCGGCGCAGCGCCCCGATCTCCACCACCAGCTCGTCCCCCTTTTTGAATAACTCGACTTCGCCCTTGGAAGCAAACGGTAGCCGCAAGCGGATCTCGTAGTGGCCGTTCACCTTGGCGAAGCTGTAGGGCCGCTCGAGGTTCAGGGGGACCGCCGGGTCCTCGCCGTCCGGGTACAGCACGTCGGCGAGCTGCAGCAGCCGCTCCCGCCCCATCACCTCCTGGGTGAACAGAGGAACGCGCTTCACCTTCACCGGGGCGAAGTAGGCGTCCATCTCGTCGAGGATCTCGGCCTGGGTCCGCTGCCAGTCGGCGAAGTAGGCGTCGCTCACCTCGGTGGGCAGCACGCGGTTGGCGATGACGCAATCCACCGTCAGGCCGTGGAGCGAAAAGTAGACGAACGCCCGCTGCGTTTCCCGCAGCACCATGCGCTCCGGGTTCGTCACCAGCCGGACGCTGGTGCGCCGGGGATCCTCGAGGATCTCGTCGATGCCCTCGAGCCGCCCGAAGAGTTCCTGGACATTGGCGAAATAGCGGTCCGTCGGCAGCTCCACCGGCGAGACCCGGTTGGCGATGGGCCGCACCGCCTTCACCACCGTGCGCTGGAACGGGAAGACGTGCTTCATGTACCACTCCAGCGTCGTCGGCATGCTGACGAAGCGCATCGACTCGGCTGTCGGGGCGCAGTCCAGCACCACCACGTCGTAGAGGTTTTCCCGGCGGTACTGGTTGACGTACATCATGGCGCTGAGCTCCTCCATCCCGGGCAAGATGGCGAGCTCCTCGGCCTCCACCTCGCTGATGCCCGTCGTCCGCAGGATGGCCACGACGTAGGAGGCGATCTCCTTCCAGTGCCGTTTGATCTCTTTCTGGATGTTGACTTCCTGGATGTAGAGCCGGTCGGCCACCTGATAGGGATCGGCCGTCTGGCCGGCGAACAGCTCATCGCCCAGGTCGAAGGCGTCGCTGAGGCTGTGGGCGGGATCGACGCTCATCACGAGTGTCCGCTTGCCCTGCTGCGCCAACCGGATCCCAGTGGCGGCGGCGACGCTGGTTTTTCCGACCCCTCCCTTGCCGCTGAACAGCAAGATTCGCATACTTCCATTGTACGGGGCCGAGACGACCTCAGGACGGTTCACGAAACAGTTCCTGGGCGTAGCGCGCGAACCATTCCCTGGTGTGCGAACGCAGCCCCGGGGAGCGCCCGAGGCGCTCCAGATCCGCCGGCGTGTCCACGTCGTACCAGGCGGGGCCGGTGGCGACCGATAAGCCGCACCACCGGCAGGCGGCGATCGTCTGCTCCAGCTCTCTGCCGCTGGACCATTCAACGCCAGCGAACATACTCGGGGCGGTACGGCAGCAGGCGATGGCGTAGTAGCCGCCGTCCTCGGTAGGCCCCAAGGCCACGTCGGCATCAATCCCGAGCAACGCCTCGAGATGGGCCACCGGAAGGTCCGGGACGTCGCCGCCCAGGATCAAAACGCGCGGGCGCCCCCCCGCCAGTCCAGCGGTAATCGCCGCCAGCATCCGCGCGCCCAAGTCCCCCTCCACCTGCAACCTTCTTGCGACTCGAGCGGTCTGCCACGCATCTGTTGAAATGTCGCAGTGCAGCTCGAGGTCCACCTTCAGGGGTGCGGTTTGGAGTGCGGCCAGCAGATCGGAGACGCAGGCTACATGGAATGCTGCCGCCGCTTCGGGCGCCAAGCGCTGCAGCAGCCGGGTCTTCACTCGACCCGGCGCCGGCGCTTTAGCAAAAACAACCAGGAGGGGCCGCATGGCGACAATTGTAAAGAAGTCTGAAATCCCATCAGGAGGGTAGTCGCGTTGAACAATCAAATCCAACTTCCCACCGGGGTGCTCGCCCTGGCGCTGTTCATTGTGCCGCTGACGTTGCGCGCCGACGGTGAAGTGGAGAAAGGCAAGGAAGTTTTTCAACAATGCTCGGTGTGTCACTACGCGGACAAGGAAGAAAAGAAGATGGGGCCCGGCTTGAAGGGGCTGTTCCGCAAGGAGAAACTACATAACGGCAAGCCGGCCACCGAAGAGAACGTGATGGAGGTGATCAACAAGGGCGGAAACGGGATGCCCGCCTACGAAGACCTCCTCACTGGCGAAGAGAAGAAGCATCTGCTTGCCTATTTAAAGACGCTCTGAAGCTCAAGAAGTCACCCCGGTGTGCGGCTGGTGGGACGGCCTTCGGAGGCGTCCGCGGCGCAGCGCTCAATCGCAGCGGCGCCAGACGCCGAAGAGCGTCTCTCCACGCAACCGCCCCGATTCCAAGTAGTGGCGGTCCAGTTCCCAGATCCAATCGACGATCGCCCGGTCGAGAGGCCGGGCGAGGTCGTAGTTCGGCCCGTACATGGTGTCGAAGAAGCGCCGGCATAGGGAGAAGTGCGGCACCGAATGCACGGGCTTGAAGGTTCGGTCCAGCAGGGGCGTAATCTCCTCGGAGCGGAGGCATTCCATGCCCGTTGCCCGGGTGTCCCATTCCCAAAGCCTCTGGTCCACGCGCGGCTCCGGATACGCGGTGTGGTTGACGCGGTATCGCTCGGGCAGGGTGCGCCAGATCGCCTGGGCCACGCGGCGGGTCTCGGGCCACATCCGGTAGCCGTTACGGGTGACGATCTCGACGATCACCAGTTCCCCTCCGGGCCGCATCGCCCGCCGGATCTGCTCGACGACGTGCTCCAATTCGAGGACGTGGTGGAGCGAGGCGTGGCAGAAGACCAGGTCGAACGCTTTTTCCGGGAGCTCGACGAGGTTCAAGTCCGCCTGCTGCACCTCTAGATTCAGCCCCTCTCGCCGGGCGGCGCTCCGCGCCATCTCGAGCAGTTCGGGATTCAGATCCAGGCACAGGATCTCAGCCTGGGGAATTTGACGAGCGATAGCTAGCTCCACGCCGCCCGCGCCCGAGCCGAGGGAGATCATCCGCGGCCTCTCGCGCATAGCCAAACGGGAAGCGACGTAGCCCGGCAGGTCATGCCCGGTGGCTCGGCGGATGAGCTCCGCGACGCGGCGCTGCAATTCGTCCCAAACAGGCGGCGCCGGCTCGAAGAGGCGGCCGGCGGTGGAAAACTTCTCGCAGTAATGCTCAATCTCCTCGCCGGTCCGGCGCTGGTACTCAGGCGTACCGGGGCGTAGAAGGCGGCTCCGCCATGCGTCAGCGCGGAACCGCACCTGGATGATCCGGTGCCGCACTCGATCCAACACTGAGTATTCTTCTCTATTTTGCGATGCGGCGCGCCAACAGAAAAGCGTCACCATACGCCGGCCCGCCGTCCGGCCACGGGCTTCTCTTGGCGCGCCAAGGGCGGGCGGCGTAGAGTAATAACATGCCGGCACGCTACTGGATCCTGCGGGCGCTCCTCGGCCTGATGTGCGTCGGCTTCGCCTACATGTGGGGGCGGGCAGTGGGACGGCCTGCACGGCCGGCCCGGCGGGGTACCGGCGTTATGAGCTGGACCATCCGGACGCTGGTGGCGGCGGCGGCTCTCCAGTGGGGAGCGGGCGCCGACCTTTTTGCGGGCCTTGCCTACGGCGTCTCGGCGGCGGCCTGGGCGACCGGATTCTTCCTCTCCCGCCGGCCGAAGAGCCCCGGAGAGGATCCGACGCGAGAGATCTTCCCGCCCGAATGAAGGGCCTATCTACGGCTCGTCGCGGCTCTTCAGGCGACGGACCCAGATGTTCCGGAACCGCACCGGCACGCCGTGATCTTGCAGCAGCAGCGGCTCCTCGGGCGCGTGGGGCTCGTACTTCCGCCACCTGCGGTGTGCGACTGGGCCGATAATTTCCTGGTGGTGGTGGATGAGGACGCCATTGTGGAAGACCGTAACGTAGGCGGGCCGGACGAGCTTGCCGCCGTCGAACCGGGGCGCTTCGAAGACAATGTCGAAGCTCTGCCACTCGCCCCCCGGCCGCGAGGCGTTCACCAGCGGCGGCCACTGGCCGTAGATCGCGCCGGCCTGCCCGTCGGCGTAAGTCGGGTTGTCCACCGAATCCAGAATCTGGATCTCGTAACGGCTCATCAGCATGATGCCGCTATTGCCCCGCCATTGCGAGGAGCCGCACGGCTTGGCCGGCACCATCCACTCCACGTGGAGTTGAACGTCGCCGAACTTCTCCTTGCTGATCAAGTGGCCGGAGCCGGGGCGCACCTCGGCGTAACCGTCGCGGACTATCCAGTTCGGCTCGACCAGCTTCCCCCGATTCGGCCCCCGCTTGGGGCGCTGGAGCCAGTGCGTCGATAGGTCCTTGCCGTCGAACAGCACGATGGCGTCCGAGGGTGGCGGAACGGGAAGTGGAATGTCGCCCGGCGTCACCCGGGGCGGCGTGGGCCGCTCGATATCGTGGACTTTCCATTTCTGGCCCGGCAGCAGCGGGGTGTCCGAGTAGCCCCGGGGAGCGGTCCGGGCGCAAGGGTCCCGGGGCTGGCGCTGCTGGGCGGGAGCGGGCACCGGCAGCAGCAGAGCCGCCGCCAAGCAAGCCACGCCGACGCAGCCATGATCAAAAGTAAGAATCAAGCGAGCCATACAGCGTACAGTCTATTGGAAGAGGGAGGTTCATGCAGCAACCTAGTGTGCTTGGGAGAGAAGGTCGTCTCGCGAGAAACTGTACTTGGCCGTAAAGAATCTCTATTCAGGCCCGATTCTCGCAATTCGCCTCCGGAATCCTGCCGCTGGCTGCGGATCCATTGGCCTAAGGCGTTTACTGGATTAGACTTAACCATTGGCTGGGACTTGTACCTTGCCCCGGCCACTCAGCGACGGGAAAAACCACATTCGGAACCCTGGACGAGCGGAGGTTCGAACATGAGCACGCAAGCATTCGCCCCGAAGAAGGCCGAAGGTTTTCACATTCTCCAGCCCGAGACGACTTACTCCGGCGCCCCGATAAAGCCAGTACCGAAGGGGCTGCCGAAGATGACGCAGTCACTGTGTCCGGAATGCTCGAAGATCATCGAAGCGGTCCTCAGCGAAGAGGACGGCAAGGTGGTTATGGAGAAGACCTGCCCCGAGCACGGCTTCTTCAAGGACACCGTGTACTCGGACGCCAAGCTCTACCGGAAGATGGAGGAATGGACCTTCGGCGACAACCGGGGCGTGGAGAACCCGGCGGTGCCGGACGCCACCGAGTGCCCCACCGACTGCGGCCTTTGCTCGATGCACACCTCCCACACCGGTCTGGCGAACGTGGACCTGACCAACCGGTGCAACCTCACCTGCCCGGTCTGCTTCGCCAACGCCAACGTCCAGGGCTACCTCTACGAGCCGGACGCCGAGCACGTCCGCAAGATGCTCCAGGCGCTGCGTGACGAGCGCCCGGTGGCCGGCCGCATCGTGCAGTTCTCCGGTGGTGAGCCGACCATCGCCTCCACTTGGTTCGACGCCCTGCGGATGGCCAAGGAGATGGGCTTCTCCCACATCCAGTGCGCCTCCAACGGCATCCTCTTCGCCGACCTCGAGTTCGCCGAGAAGAGCAAGGAGGCCGGGCTGCACACCATCTACCTCCAGTTCGACGGCGTCACCGACGACATCTATCTGCGCACCCGCGGCCAGCGGCTCATGGAGACCAAGCTCAAGGCCATCGAGAACATCCGCAAGGCGGGGATGAAGATCTGCCTGGTGCCCACCATCGTCAAGGGCTTCAACGACCATCAGGTGGGCGACATCCTCAAGTTCGCCATCGACAACATCGACGTCATCAGCGCCATCAGCTACCAGCCGGTCTCCTTCACCGGGCGCATCAACCGCCGCGAGCTGGAGCAGAAGCGCTACACGATGTCGGACTTCGCCCACGACGTCCACCGGCAGACGGGCATCTGCGATCCATACGAAGATTGGTTCCCGCTGGCCTGCGTGGCGCCCTTCTCGAAACTCGTCAGCGCGCTCCGGGGCGAGATGACCACCCACCTGACGCCCCACCCGCACTGCTCGCTCGGCACCTATCTGTTCGTCGACCAGCACAAGCGGGCCACCCCGGTCACCCGCTTCGTGGACGTCGGCGCCTTCCTGCAGGACATGGACCTGATGTCCCGGAAGGCCTCCAAGGCCCGGGTGAAGCTGTTCACCAAGATCAACCTCTGGTCGAAGTTCAAGCGGCACTTCCATGAGGACCGCGCCCCCGAGGGCCTCACCTTCACCAAGTTCCTCCAGACGCTGCAGGGCCTGACGGACAAGCGTTACGGGCGCGGCGAGGCCGAGAAGAAGGGCTTCACCTTCAAGACCCTCATGGTGGCCGGGATGCACTTCATGGACCACTACAACTACGACATCGAGCGGGTGAAGCGCTGCGTGATCCACTACGCCGCCCCCAACGGCCGCATCTATCCCTTCTGCGCCTACAACGGCGGGCCGACCTTCCGCGAGAAGATCGAGAAGGAGTTCTCCACGCCGCTGCCGGCCGCCGGCAACGGCTGCGGCAAGTTCACCTGCGGCGGCTGCTGAGCCGGCGGCGTACGCCATCGGGGCCGCTGACCGCCCAGCGCGGGCGGCGCCAGAGCCGCCGTCGCCCGTCAAGAGAGAAGACGCCCCAGCAGGGCGGCATCCAACTCCGCCTGGGGCTCGAAGTCCGGCGAATTCATGTAGCTGAGCAGGCTGTGGCGGAGGTGCCGGGCGGCGAGGCGGTTCTCCAGATCGCTCTCGATGTCGAAGCCGCAGACGAGCAGCCGGCCCGCGCCCACTTTCGCTTCGAAGACCGCCCCGAGCTTGTCGGCCCGGTGGAAGTCGTCGATCGGCTGAACGATAGGCCGCAGATCCTCCGGCGCTTCGTTCAAGACGATGCAGCGGCCCCCGTCCATCAGTTCGCGCCACTGCCAGTCGCAATGGTCCTCGGTGGGGAAGCCGGCCAAGGCAGGGTGCCGGGGATCGCACAGCAGCCCCAGCACGCCGGGCTGCGAGGAAAACATGGCGAAGGACCAGAAAACCGGCAGGAAGCGCGTGGGCCGGACGGTTTCGCTCTTCTCTAAGCCCGCAGCCACTAGCAGCACTTTCCGGCCGGCCTCGAGCGCCTGGCGCGCGGCGCCGAAGCTGCGGGCGATGACGGCGTCGCCCTCCGCGGTCCGGAGCTGGTCTGGGAAGACCCAGAAGTCCCAACGGTTCGCCGCCGCGGTTCCCCGGACCGAAAGCT
>CAYWXL010000010.1:19604-30484 GCA_964461995.1 uncultured Solibacteraceae bacterium | reverse complement strand
GGGAAGACCCAGAAGTCCCAACGGTTCGCCGCCGCGGTTCCCCGGACCGAAAGCTCCAGGTTCCACCGGCCAGCGAAAGCGACCTCAGGAAGCTCGAACCGCACTTGCCCCACGGCGGTCAGCGCCCCGGTGGGCAGGTTCCGCGCCGGGAAAGCGCCGGCGGCGGTGACTTCTCCGTAGCCGTCGCGGATCTTCCAGTCCACTACGGTGTCCTCGATATCCGCGGCCCCGTAGTGGCCCACCTCGGCCCCGGCCTCGAATCGCTCGCCGCCCCGCCACAGGAACTTCTCCAGGCGCGCCAGAGGGACCGTAGCCGAACAGAAACGCCGGAACTCCTGCGGCTCGAGGATGCCCTTGGAGCGCCAGAAGGCGTCGAGCAGGCCCACCAGCGCCTCGCCCTGGCCGGGATAGTCCTGCAACTGGAGGAGCTGGAACCCGGCCAGCGGCGTCCGCATCGCCGCCTCGATCTCTTCCTTGTACAGCTTCCAGGCGAAGCGGCCGGAGGCCCGCTGGAAGTCGGCGGCCTGCTCGAGCATTCCGTTCTCGGCCAGCCGCTTGCGGTAGAGCTCCAGGCTGCGGGGCCGGAGCGGCCCGGTGTAGCTGGGCAGCTCGCTGTAGTCCGGGTGCGTCACCCACTGGCCGATCTCGTGCGAAATCACCGGCGTGGAAACCGCTTGGGCCGCCTGGCGGAAATCCCCCGCCGTACCCTTGCCGAGGATGCCCCGCACGCGGCCCCCCTTTGTCGCGTGGGTGACGTAGACGTCGTCCTGGGGCATGTGGCGGCGGGCGGTAGAGCAAGTGTAGAGCCGCCGCGCATCCCGCCGCTTCGCCTCGCCGACCATCCGGCCCAGTAGCTCGTAGTCGCCGTAGATCTCGTTGCCCACGCACAGGATGGCGAACGACGGGTGGTTGCCGTAGGTCTCGAGGATCCGGCGGAACTCGGCCTGGATGAACTCGACGACCTCCGGATCCTCGCCGAAGGCCTTCGGCAGCCGCTCCGGCAGCTCCTCGGTCTTCAGGATCGTGCGCTCGCCCATCCATTTGTCGATCCACAGCGGCGTCTCCACCTGCAAGAGGAAGCCGGCCTCGTCGGCGGCATCGAAAGCGGCCTCCGGCGGGCACCAGGAGTGGAAGCGCAGGTGGTTCAGGCCGTAGTCCCGAGCCTTGGCGATCAGCCGCCGCCAGGACTCGACGTCGGTGGGCGGATAGCCGGTGCGGGGGAAGATGCAGCACTCGAGCGTGCCGCGCAGCATCAGCGGCCGCCCGTTCAGCGTCACCTGGCCGTCGCGAGTAGCCAGTTCCCGGAAGCCGAATCGCTCCGCACGCCGGTCGAACTCCTTGCCGCCTTCGCCCGTGAGCCGCGCCTCCAATTCGTAGAGATTCGGCGAGAACTCATCCCAGAGCCGGACGTCCCGTTCGATCGGAACGGCGGCGATGAACTCGCCTCCCGGCTCCACCGCCTGCCGCAGCTCGCCCACCGTCCGGCCCGTCTCCGCCTCCCGCACGGCCAGCGTCAGGAGAACCGCACCTGGAACCGCGTCCAGCGCCCGGATGCGGCTGCGCACTCGCACCTCGCGCCCAGCCGCGTCCGGATCGATCCGCAGCCGCCCGATCCGCGCCGGCCCGCGGGCGCATAGCTCAATGCGGCCAACAATGCCGTTCCAGATCGACTGCGTGTGCTCGGTGTAGGAATGCCCGTAGAGGCCGAGGACGGCCGCCGGCGAGTTGTCCACCTCGACAACGAGGCGGTGGCGGCCAGGATCCAGACGACCCAGCTCGTACTCGTGGGGCGTCGTGAGGCTGTCGCGCGCGCCCACGGGCTCCCCATCGAGCCAGACCCGCGTGCGCCACAAGCAGCGTTCGAGAAACAGGGTCACCGAGCGGCCGGCCCACTCCGCTCGGATTTCGAACTCGCGCTGGTAGCAGCACGGCCCGATGTATTTCCAAGCGCGGGTGAGGTAGCCCAGATGGGCGCCCTTCGTCTGGGAGCCGTAGCCGGCCTCGTCGGTCGTTCCGGGCAGCCGTATGCGGTCCTCCCACTCGCCCCTCGGCGCCTGCTCGAAAGCGCCCAGGTGAATGCGCCACTCCCCGTCGAGCTCCAGGCGGCCGCCGACCGGCTCGGACGGGCCGGCGCAACGCGTCGAAAAGACCGAAGATGCCGCGGCGGCCGCGGAAAGAAGGAACTTTCGCCGCTTCATTCTCCCGTAAGATCCCACACCGGGGACGTGTTACGCACCGGTGATGGCCGCTAGAGCCTCCGGCCGCCGTTCCTCGCTTGCCGCCTCGTTTTCAGAGTGCGGCTCTGAGCCGGGCGTCAAGGTCCTTCGTAGCCCCGGTCTCGCAACACTTTCGCCCAACCCGTGCCCCGCGCGGGGCGTGGCATCGGAGTGACTTCGACCTTCACCAACGCCTCCGCATCCACGCCGTACGGCCCCTGGGCCAGCATTTCGCCGCCCGGCCCTACCGCCAAGGAACACCCGATACACTTCCGGCCTTTCCACGGCCCCGCACGCAGCCATCCGACATTGCTGACGCCGACGACGGTAATGTCATACAGGCGCGCGAGCGTTGCATAGGCCTGCCTCCAAAGCGCGCCATAGGGCTCCTTGCTGTTGTCGTGGTCGGCATCGACTGCCCAGGCGCACGGCGACAGGAGCAGTTGACATCCCATGCGCCCCAGGGCGTGGCCCAGCGCCAACGAGTTGGGGAAATTGTCCGCGCAGATATTCACGCCGATCACACCCAGGGCAGTGCGAGCCACCAGCAGACGGTCGCCGGTGGCGTACAGGCCGTGAGCAATCTCGAGTTCGTTGATCTTGCGATGCTTCAGCAAGATGCGCCCCTGGGGCGAAATCAGAACGGCGGCATTGTAGAGCCGGTCGCGGGACCGTTCTACCAGCCCGGCGACGACGTACACTGACGCCTCTCGCGCAGCGCTGCACAGGCGGCCGGAATGGCCCCCCGGGATGGGCTGGGCCTTTTCCCGGGCGCCCGGCCATGTCCAGCCGAGATCCAGGCATTCCGGCAGAACGACGATGGAGCAACCTTGCCGTCCGGCGCGTTCCACCATCTCGCAAGCACGGTCCAGATTCGCTTCGGGCTCACCGCCCTCCACCAAGATCTGGCCCATGCCGAGGACGAAGGAGCCTGTTGCAGGCATGCTTCGATTCTCACTAACGACGAAGCGCCGAATCAACAGTTCCGGAAGGCATCCCCGCGACGGCCCGCCAGGCCCGCCCGGAAACTGGCTTGCAGCGGCGCACCGATACGTGCCGGATCCCTAGCGCAGTGGCGCCGGAAGCGACGCGCTCAGTGCCGGAAGTGTTTCTTCGCTTCCTCGCTCTCAAACTCGATCTCGACGCCGGAGCGCAGCGCCATGGTGTTCAGCGCCGCCTTGGTGGCGCGCTTGCCGAACTCGAGCACCAGCGCCTGGCGCTCGCCGTCCTCGTCCCGGAAGCCGATGGTGGCGAAGTGCTTCCGTTTCTTCGAGAGCAGCAGCGGCAAGGCCATCAGGCCGAGCGTGGTGACCCCCAGCGCAATCGTCGCGCCGATCCTCCGGCCGACCTTCTGCCCGTACTCGATGCTGGTGATCGCGTCGTAGCGCAGCAGGTGCGGCGCCACGCCCTTCCACTGGAAGACGACGCCCTCGTCCGTGTAGTAGAACTTGCCTTCCTGCCCGGGCCGGACGTCGGTCCAAGAGCCGCCCAGGTAGCGCACGTTCATCTTGCCGACGCCGGCCGCGAGCGGCTCGTAGAAAATCAGCAGACACACGATCAACGCTATAAGCCGCTTCGCCTCACAGAGTCCCGTCCTCACGTCCCGCATGGCAGCACCTTCGGTGATCGGAGTACTCCCCGGCGGGGCGTTTCCCGGACCGGGCGGCAGCAGTACGGCCCCGGAGGCGCGCCCCGTCCGAGGAGTCCAGCTTCAGTGTGCGGAGGCGGCTGGCTCACGGCGTGAGCCCGCTGAGAGTTTTTCGCGCCGCGGCCGCACAGGGGGTATCAGGGGCTATCCACGCACGCAGCGCCTGCGGCGTCAGTTATTGCGGGGAGAGACGGAAGCCATGCGATGCGACCTCTACACGAAGGCCGTCCTGAGCGTGATCGCCGCGGCGCTGGTGGTGATCGCCGGGGAGCGGATCGCCCGCCCGAAGCCGGCCGCAGCCGCCCCTTCGGGAACGCCCCGGCTGCAGTTCGATCCGGACGTCACCAAGATCGCCGCGCCGGACGGCTCCTCGAACGTCTTCGGCCGCGTGGCCATCGATCTGGAGACCGGCGACGTCTGGGGCTTCCCCACCGACGAGCTGGGCTATCCGCGAAGCCCGGCCGCCCGCACGCCGGGCTACTCGTCGCCCGTCTATCTGGGACAGTTCGACCTGAGCAAGATCAAACGGTTCCGCCGCAGCGGGCGAAGATACGACTAGGAGCCGAGGGCCCGGAGGATCAGCCGGCCGTCTCCCGCAGCTTCGCGATCGCCTCGCCGATCCGCGCGAGCGATGTCTCCTTGCCCAGCACCTCGAGGGACTCGAACAGCGGCGGCGAGACCTTCCGGCCGGAAATCGCCACCCGGATCGGGTGGAACATCTGCCCCGCCTTGATACCCAGCCTCTCGGCCTCGCCCCGCAGCGCCGCCTCGATCGCTTCGCGGGTGAACTCGATCTTGCCGAGCGCCTCACGGCCGCGCTCGAGGGCCGCCAGGGCCATCGCCGCGTCGCCTTTCTTCGGAATCAGCTCGGCGGCGTCGTAAGGCGGGAGCTTTTCGAGGAAAAAGAAGTCGGCCACGGCCACGGCGTCGCTCAAACGCTTGATGCGCTCGCGGATCAGCGGCACGATTTGAAGCACCTTTTCGCGGTCCGCCTTCCAGCCGGCCTTCTCGAAGAACGGGACGAGCCGCCCGGCCAGGTCTTCCGGGGCCAGTTGGCGGATGTAGTAGCCGTTCATGTGGTCGAGCTTGTCGTAGTTCCACACCGCCGGCGAAGCCTGAACCCGCTCCAGGGTGAACCGCTCGATGAGCTCCTGGCGGCTCATGATCTCCGTCTTGTCGTCGTAGCTCCAGCCGAGCAGCGCCAGAAAGTTGATCAGCGCCTCGGGCAGATAGCCCAGCTCCTGGAAGGTGCGGACGAAGACCGGCCGGACGCTGCCGTCCGGGGCGCGCTCCTCGCGCTTGCTCATCTTTCCCTTGCCCGTGGGGTTGAGGATCAGCGGCAGATGCGCCATCACCGGCGGCTCCCAACCGAAAGCCCGGTAGAGGTGGATGTGCAGGGGCAGGCTGTTCACCCACTCGTCGCCCCGCAGCACGTGGCTGATCTCCATCAGGTGGTCATCGACGACGTTCGCCAGGTGGTAGGTCGGGATGCCGTCGGATTTCATCAGCACGGTGTCCTGCAGCACCGCGTTCGGGAAGGTGATGTCGCCCCGGATCGCGTCGTGGACCGTGGTCTCGCCCTCGAGCGGCATCTTGAACCGGACCACGTGGGGCTCGCCGGCCTCGGCACGACGGGCGGCCTCCTCAGGATCGAGATTCCGGCAGGCGCGGTCGTAGCCGCCCCGCTCGCCCCGCTGCTGGGCCTGCCTGGCCAGCTCCTGGAGGCGCTCCGGCGTACAGAAGCAGCGGTAGGCGGCCCCGGCCTCGAGCAGCCGCCCGCAGTGCTCGCGGTAGATCTCCAGCCGCTCGGTCTGTACGTACGGGCCGTAGCCGCCGCCCACCTCGGGGCCCTCGTCCCAGTCGAGCTCGAGGTAGCGGAGGCCGTCGAGCAGCCATTGAAGGGCCTGCGGGTTGTAGCGCTTGCGGTCCGTGTCCTCGATGCGCAGGATGAACCGTCCGCCGTGATGGCGGGCGAAGAGCCAGTTGAACAGCGCGGTGCGCGCCCCGCCGACGTGGAAGTCTCCCGTGGGGCTCGGGGCGTAGCGCACCCGCACGGGCTTGCGATCGGTGTTCACGGTGTGGTCCTGCCTCAGCTTGATGGACGGCGGTTCGCATCCGCCGGCCAAACCCTCAGTATAGCGATCCTCTTTGCGCCGCCCCGCCGCCCGGCTCCCCCACGCGGCTTACGCCGCCGCCGAAGCCCCGATCGACCGCAGCGCCTCGAGCAGCTCCGAAACCGGCGGGCGGCCCCGCCTGGCGTACCGGATCACGCCTTTCTCGTCGATGATGTAGACCGTGCGCCTCACCAGCCAGCCGCCGCACTTGTAGAGCTTCGCCACCCGCTTGCCGGCATCGACCAGCAGCGGGAAGGGCAGCTTGTGCTTCTCCTGGAAACGCTTGTGGCTTTCGCCGTCGCCGGGATTGATCCCGTAGACGACCGCCCCGGCCTTCCGGACCTCCTCGTAGTGATCCCGCAGCTCGCAGAGCTGTTTCGTGCACACGGGCGTGTCGTCGGCCGGGTAAAAGACGAGAACGACCTTCTTGCCCCTCTGCTGATTCAGGATGAATACGCGCCCCCGCTCGTCGGGGCAGATGAACGGTGGAGCGGGAGTGCCTGGTTCGAGCGGTTTCGACGCAAACATCATCATGAAGTACATTTTGCCAACGGAGTGGCGCCAACTCAATCCTGGCCCCGAGAGCTGCCCACGGGAGGAATGCCAGGGGAATCGCCCTGGCAGGAGTGGACACTAAGGAAAAACCCTGAATCCCGCCACAGCGTACCAGAACTCTATAGGACTATCGCCTGAACTCTCCTATTGACCGGCCGCAGCCTAGGGAATAGAGTTGGAGGAGAGTCAAAGAGATGGAGATGTCGGATCAGCGAAAAAGCAAGAGATTCGATCTGCGCTTGCCGATTAAGCTGGTCCGGGAGGGTGAGCGCCACCTGGACGAGGAAGGCGAAACGATGAATCTCAGCTCTGCGGGCGTGCTGTTCCGCTCGAACGTGAAGCTTCAGATCGGCTCTCCCATCGAGTATCTGATTACGCTCCAGCCAGGAGGCAACCGGCAAAACGGCATCCAGCTCCACTGTGTGGGCAAGGTGGTAAGGCACCACCACACCGGGGACGACGAGGAAGAGGCAGGGATCGCCATGGCTGCCACGTTAGAGCGGTACGAATTCGTTCGTGCGGACTGAGTCGGCCGCGTTGCCGGCCCGTCCGGCCCGCCGCAAGATCAAGACAAACGTCTTCAGCAGTTTTCCAATACCCGGCGCAGCAGATCGAGGGCTTGGTGAGCAGCCAGCGTGCGAATCCGGTCGCGGTCGCCGAGCCACTGCCGGTATTCTGTACGGATTCCCTCGGGGCTGACCACCGCTACCCAGACGGCGCCCACCGGCCGGCCGGAACCGGTGTCCGGCCCAGCCTCTCCAGTGACGGCCACAGTGAAGTCGGCTCCGGTCCGTTCCCGGACGCCGGAGGCCATGGCCTGCGCAACGGCCTCGCTCACTGCCGTCTCACGGTCGAGGAGATCCCGTGGAACCCCCAACAGCTCCTGTTTCAGTTCGTTCGTGTAGACGAGGAACCCGCCTTTGAAGTACTTCGACGCCCCTGGCACGGAAGTGATCCGCTGCGCCAGCAAGCCGCCCGTGCAGCTTTCCGCCACCGCCAGCCAAGCGCCCCGCACAGCCAGACGGCGGCCGACGACCGCCTCCAACGGCTCGCCGTCCCGCGAGTAGATGCGGCTTCCCAACAACGCCTCGATCTGTGAGCCTACCTCGTCGAGGAGTCGCTTGGCTTCCTGCTCGGTAGCGCACCGGGCGCGGAGGTGGATCTGGATGTCGCCGGGAGCCGCCAACACGGTGGTTACCGGGTTCGAGTACCGCTTGTAGACCGGCGAAATCAATTGGTCGAGGTCCGACTCCGGCATCCCCGCGACGCGGTAACGCCGTACCCGGATCACCTGGGGCGGGACCATCTGCCGCAGGCGCGGTAGGCAGGCATTGGTGAACATCGGTTTGAGTTCCCTGGGGGGGCCGGGCAACAGCACCACGACTTGGCGGTCTCCGAGAGGGACCCACTGCCCCGGCGCCGTGCCCTCGGAGTTCTCGAGCGCTTCGGCGCCTTCGATCAGCCACGCCTGGCGCCTGTTGATCTCGGCCATTTTGCGGCCCAGGCGACGGAACCGGGCCTCGATAGCGTCGCAAATCTCTTGACGATAGACGAGTTTCTTGCCCAGAGCTTCGGCGACGGCTTCCCGCGTGACGTCGTCCTCGGTAGGCCCGAGCCCGCCGGTAGTGATCACGATCTCGCTACGCCCTACCGCCGACCGCACCGCTTCGGCCAGCCGCGCCCGGTCGTCTCCAATGACCGCCTTGGCCACGACCTCCACACCAAGGTTGTTCAACTCCTCTGTGAGATAAAGCGAGTTGCTGTCGATACGGGCCGGCGTCAGCAATTCTGAGCCGACCGCGATGATTTCCGCGTTCATAAGCAAACGACCAGCGACTCAGGGCAGCGGGCGCCCCTGGATGCCCACGTCCACTCGATAGAGGGCGTTGTTGGTGGCGACAATCATCGCCCGGGACGGGGTGAAAGCCAGGCCGACGATATTGGGGCCGGAGAGGAACAGTTCGGCGTTTCGGTCCGGGTCAATCCGGACAACGCCCTTGCGCCCGCCCATGGAAGCAGCGACGTAAAGGTTGCCCTCGATGTCGAAGGCCATCCCTTGGGGCCGGCCGAGGCCGCGGTAGAAGACCTCGACCTCGCCGGCGGGCGAGACACGATAGACGCAGTCGTAGCTTGAAGTCGTGGGACCAGTCACGTAAAGGTAACCTTCGGGACCGAAGGCGAGGTGGTAAGCGGAAATCGAGGGCTCCAGCGTGGTGAAGACGTAGATCTGGCGGTCGCGGCTGATCTTGAAGATCGTGCCGCTGCGATCGCCCACGTAAAGATTTTCTTCCTCGTCGAAGGCGAGTCCGGTGGCGACGCCCATGCCTTCAACGTACACGGAAAGACTACCCTGGTCGGTGGCCTGATAGACGATGCCGTCGTGGCGGCTGGAGATGTAGAGCATGCCCTGGCGGTCGAAAGCGAGGCCGGTGGCGTTCATCAGATCGGTGATGAACGGCTGGATGTTGTAGTTGAGATCTACCCGATAGACGGCCACGGGCGTCTTCTGGCCCCGGGAGCCGCTGAAGGTGACGAAGATGTTGCCCTGGGCATCGATGGCGGGATTGGCTACGGGATGCAAAGAATCGGCGATCTGCAGGCCGATGTCGCACGTCCAGACGGCGCTGCCGCCGCTGCCGTTCTCTACAGTGAGTTCGCCGACGATGGCGCCCTCCGGAACCCTCGCGATGATGAAGGTGTCGGAGCCGATCACCACCGGGGCCGGCTGGTCGCCGATACGTACCGTCGGCCGCGCTTCGCGGGAAAAGCCCTTGCCGCGAATCTGGAATTCACCACCCGGAATCGCGGCCGCCGGTATCACAGCAGTGATTTCAGGGTTGGTGTCTCCTCGCTTCCTGATCGCCATGTTCACCACAACCAGCCGCCTACCGCCAGCAGCACCGTCGCCGCGTAGAGGCCGGCGGCGACGTCATCAGCCATAATACCGAGACCGCCGCCGAGCCGCTCCAGCCAGCGGAGGGGCGGGGGTTTCCAAATATCGAACAGCCGGAACAAGAGAAATGCCGCCAGACCGCTCTTCCAGCCGAGGATGGGTACGGCAGCGAGCGCCAGCCACTGCCCAGCCACCTCGTCTATCACCACTATACCCGGATCGTCACGGCCGGTGTCGCGAGCAACGACGCCCGAGGCCCAGACGCCGACAGGCACGATCGCCGCGGCAGCGGCCAGCCAATGCCACTGCGACCACCCGAATGCGCCCGACCAGCCCCAGGCAATAGCGAGCGCGGCGGTGGAACCGGCTGTTCCGGGCGCGACAGGGCAATAGCCGCACCCGAACCACGTGGCGAGCCACCGAGCAAGATCAGTCTTCACCGTCTTGCTCCCGGCTCGGATCTTCGCGGAGGATTTCAGCGTCAGGGTCAATCGGCGTCGAGATCACGTACTTTTCCGACGCCCAGTTGCCGAGGTCGATCAGCTTGCACCGCTTGCTGCAAAACGGCATGTAGGGATCGCCGAACTTGACCGGCTTCTTGCAGATCGGACACTTCATAGGCGACGAACGGCGGGCTGCCCCCCAGCCATGGGCAGCACGGGCAACAGGTTCGCTTCACGCGCCGCTCCCGAATCTAGCGGGGCGCCCAGGAGCGGCCCGACCAGATCATAGTCCGAGGCCCGCTCAACGCGGAACCGCCGCAACTGTCCAGGGGCGAGTCGATAGCCGTCATCGTCGGTGATATAACAGACACCGTCGATCTCCGGCGCCTGTCCCGGCTGGCGCCCCTGCCACAGCAGTTCCGTCTCTGCAGAAGGTCCCTCCACCAGAACCACGAACTCCTTGCCCACCAAGGCCCGGTTGCGCCGCCGGGAGATCCGGCGCTGGATCGCCATCAGCCGCCGCCGGCGATTGTAGATCGTCCGGCGGCTGACCTTGCCATCGAAATGATAGCTCTCGCTCGTCTCCTCGTCCGAGTACGAGAAAACGCCCAGGTGGTCGAACCGGGCCTCCTCGACGAACCGGCAGAGTTCTTCGAAATCGCGGTCCGTCTCGCCGGGAAAGCCGACGATCATCGACGTCCGGATCGCCACCCCGGGAATCGTCTTGCGGATGCGCTCGAGCAGCCGCAGGAACTGCCCGGCGCCGCCGCCTCGTTTCATCCGCTTCAAGATCCGCGGGCTGGCGTGCTGCAGCGGCAGGTCAATGTAGTTCACGACGGCCTCGTGGGCGGCGATCGTATCCAGCAGCCGCTGCGTGATCCGGTTCGGGTAGGCGTAGAGGAACCGGATCCATTTCGTGTGGGGCGTCGGCAGCTCCGCCAAGCGCTCGAGCAGCGTGGCCAGGCCGTCCCGCATCCCCAGGTCTTCGCCGTAGCTCGTCGTGTCCTGGCC
>CAYWXL010000010.1:0-19504 GCA_964461995.1 uncultured Solibacteraceae bacterium | reverse complement strand
AGGTTCTTCGGGCAGCCTAAACTGACGAATCCGATTCTCAACGCTTTCACTTCCGGGGTAAAGAAGGCAGGGCTTTCTTTTTCTTAGGATCTCACGCCGGCCATGGCGGCGCAAAACGCCGGCTCCGCCAGCTTGTTACAGCTCGATGCTTTCTAGATAGCGGAGCGACGCGGGGATCTGGCGGTCCGCGTCGGGAGCCTCGTCTTCCAGGTAATAATGCTCGACGCCTGTCTCCCTGGCTGCCCGGAGCACCGCGGGGATGTCGATGAGCCCTCGGCCGAGCGGAACGCTGTCCTCCTCGCGTACCTCAGACGGCAAGCCACCGAGTTCGAGGCCTTTGCGCATGTCTTTCAGGTGCATCAGCGGGAACCGGCCCCGGTAGCGCCGCAGCATGTTTACCGGATCCTGACGGCCATAGACGATCCAGAAGACGTCCATCTCGAAGTTTCCGCGTTCGCGTGGAAGCAGCTTGGCCAAGGTGTCAAAGACGGTACCGTCGGGCGAGGGCTCAAACTCGATCCCGTGGGCGTGATAGCAAAACTTCAGGCCGGCGGCGGCGATCTTCTCGCCCCACCGGTTGAAGTCCGCCGCCGCGCGCCGGATCTCTTCGACCGTGA
The DNA here is from genome assembly GCA_964461995.1 of uncultured Solibacteraceae bacterium. Classification (GTDB taxonomy): domain Bacteria; phylum Acidobacteriota; class Terriglobia; order Bryobacterales; family Bryobacteraceae; genus JALSRK01. Next base: position 18,887 of record CAYWXL010000010.1, on the reverse strand, counting down.
GATGCCGCTGGTATGGAATCACCGGGCAAACGACGTAGGCGACGCCCAATTCGCGAGCGTCGTCGATCACCTTGTCGAGCCCGGAGCCGAGCTGGTCATAGAGCGCCATCATGGACGTGGCCTTCAGCCCTTCTGCCTCGAGCATCTTGCGGAACGCGGCCGCGCTCCGGCCGTAGAACTCCGATGTCTCCACCTCCTCGAAACCCAACTTGCGGGCCATCGCCAGCATTCCCGGCAAATCCCTTTTCGCCAGATAGCGGAGGCTATAGAGCTGCAGCCCGACCGGTACGGGCAGCCGCCGTCTGGCAAGCGCCGGGAGTGCGGCGCCGAAACCGGCCATCAGAGCGCGTCGTGAGATCTTCATCGCCCTCTCCTTCCATGGGAGCCTACCTGACCGGACCGCTCCCCTACGCCTTCATGAGTTTCGAAACCTGCTTCTTCGGCCGCCGGGGCGGGTTGAAGCTCCACAACCGGTCCCAGGAACGCTCGTTGTCCCACTCCGGCGTGGGCTCGAAGTAGCCGGGCTCGGTGAGGTGCTCTTTGACGACCTCTTCGTTGAGTTCGACGCCGAGTCCCGGCGTTTCCGGTACCGGCACGAACCCTTTCTGGACGATGGGCTTGGCGGGGCCAGTGACGAGGTCATCCCACCAAGGCACGTCAAGGGAGTGGTGTTCAAGGACCAGGAAGTTCTCCGTCGCGGCGGCGCAGTGCACGTTAGCGAAAAAGGAGACCGGAGTTCCGGCGAAGTGCATCGCCATTGCCACGCCGTATTCCTGGGCCATGTCGCCGATCTTCTTCGTCTCGAGCAGGCCACCCGCGCTCGCCAGGTCCGGGTGGATGATGTCCACGGCGTGGTTCTCGCACAGCACCCGGAACGGCTCCTTCAGATAGATGTCCTCCCCGGTGAGCGTGGGCACGTCGATCGAGTCGGTGATCTTCTTCCACAGCTCGGTGTACTGCCACGGGATCATGTCCTCGAGCCAGGCCATGTTATACGGCTCCAGCGCCTTGCCGAGCTTGATGCAGGAGTTCACTCCGATGTGGCCGAAGTGGTCCGCCGCCAGCGGCACCTCCATGCCGATCACTTCCCGGATCGCCGCCACGTAATCGGCCATCATCTGGATGCCCTTCGGCGTGATCTCGATCCCGGTAAACATGTGCTGGGTGTGCGTGACGTCCTTGAGGCTGAGTCCGAGCGGCTTGGTCAGCGTGCCCGGCGTGTCGGCGATGAGGTCGATGCCCAGATCCATCTTGAGCCACGTCAGGCCCATCTCGATCCGCTTCTTCATCCGTTCGGCGTAGACCTTCGGGTCGTGAGACTCGGTCGTGTCGGCATAGATGCGGATCTTGTCGCGGAACTTGCCGCCGAGGAACTGGTAGGCCGGCACGCCGTAGGCCTTGCCCGCCAGGTCCCACAGCGCCATCTCCACGGCGCAGACGCCGCCGGCCTGCCGGGCGTGGAAGCCGAACTGTTTGATCTTGCGGAAGATCTTGTCCACGTTGCAGGGGTTCTCGCCGACGATGCGGCTCTTGAGCATCAAGGCGTAGGTCTTGCTGGCCCCGTCGCGCACCTCGCCGTAGCCATGAATCCCCTGGTTCGTATCCAATCGAATGATCGGGATGCCCCGGCCGGCGCCCTTGCTCACCATCGCCACCCGCATGTCGGTGATCTTGAGCCGGGACGGCTTCGAGTTGGTCTGCACTTGGGCGGTGGCCGCTTCGAGGTCCTCCTCGGCCCAGAAGCTCGCGCTCATGAGGGCGGCGCCGGCGCCCAAGAATGCCCTGCGCCCGACCTTCGTGTGTATCGGTTGCCTGCTGGTCTTGATCATCTTCGCCCTCCCGCGGTTGAAGCGGTACTGTGTGATCATATAAGACCGCAGGCCGGCGTGCCAGCATGCTTGGGCGGGCGTATCCCGTGGTTGCCCGCTACCCGGCGGCTGTGGAGGTTAGTCTTTTTCCGCGAACGTGAGCGTGACCGCCGTGCCTTTTTCCTCCTTACCGACCGTCAGGAGGACGCTGCGCTTGCCATCCGCCGACTCGCCGCTGATCATCGCTCCCGAGACATCGGCGCTCTGCCGGCGCACAGTGTTCACGGCGAGGCCGGCCTCTTTGAAGACGCGTTCGTAGAAGGCTACGACTTTATCCACCGAGTCGCCCGTCGTAAACCCCACCGAGCCTCCACGTTTGCCGGGAGCATTACTGCTCATCGTGCCCTGTGCCTCAGCGCCGGGATATAGCTTCAACCACGAAGGCAATTCGACCTCCGCCCCGGCCCCGATCGTGACATTTCCCTCGTCGGACTCCACGACGATGGATCCTTCCTGGCCCCCGATGGTCACGCGTCCGCCTTCCTCGGATTCGAACACGACACGCCCCTGCTTGAGTTCGTCGAGGGTGACGGTCACCTCCTTACCAGTGCTCTTCTCGCGGAAGGTGACCCGCTCGCCGTCTTCGTCCACCTCGACGACTTCGACATCAGGATTCAAGGCCGCGTAGATCTTGGCCGCCGCCAATGCCGGCTGCTCCTGGAGCAATTCGGGATCCAGCCCGGCCTCCTTGGCTTTGTGGACAGCGAAGACTCCTAGAGCCACCATGGCGATGCCCGCCACGATGATGAGTCCCCCGCAACCGATGAGAATGTAGAGCCAAGGACTGGTCTTCTTCTGTCCGGATGCATTACTTTGTGGATTCACAGGTGGGGGTTGAGACATGGGAGTTTCTCCTTCGATGGGTTCAGCATAAGAGATCGGGGCCGAAAAAGGAACCCTGAGATGGAAGAAACAGTTCCAGGCGCCGGCCGCTGCGACAGCGTTTGAGGCTCATGTTCCGGAGACGCCGCCCCGAAGTCCGTCATATGCTGGATACCGAACGAAGCACCGCCGGAGAACGATCGATGGAAAGCCGGGAACGCGTACTCACCACTCTCGAACATCAAGAACCAGACCACATCCCTGTCGATTTCGGCTCGACCGCAGTGACCGGGATTCATGTCAGCTGCGTCGCGGCACTGCGCGAGTACTACAGCCTCGAACGGCGCCCGGTCAAAGTGCATGAGCCGTATCAAATGCTCGGACTCGTCGAGGACGACCTCAAAGAGGCTATGGGCATCGACGTCGAAGGCGTCTTCCCGCGCAAGACGATGTTCGGCTTCGAGAACAAGAACTGGAAGGAGTGGGACTTCAACGGACTCACCGTGCTCGTGCCCGAGGACTTCCGCACCACCGTAGACGAGAACGGCGACATCCTCATCTACCCCGAAGGCGACACCTCCGCCCCGCCCAGCGGCAAGATGCCCAAAGGGGGCTTCTTCTTCGACACTATCATCCGCCAGGAGCCCTTCGATGAGGAGAACCTCAACGTCGAGGACAACCTTGAGGAGTTCAAACCGATCGAGGAAGCGGACCTCGCGCACTTCCGCCGCGAGGCCGCCGCGGCCCGGGCCAAAGGACGCTTCGTGATGGCCACCTTCGGCGGCACCGCATTCGGCGACATTGCCCTGGTACCCGCCCCGTTCCTGAAACACCCGAAGGGCATCCGGGACATTGCCGAATGGTACATGTCCACCAAGATCCGCCAGGACTACGTCCATGAGATCTTCTCCCGCCAGTGCGAGATCGCCCTCGAGAACCTCCGGCGGATCCATGAAGCAGTGGGTGATAACGTGGACGCAGTCTTTCTCTGCGGGACCGACTTCGGCACCCAGAAGTCCACCTTCTGTTCGACCGAGACTTTCCGGGATCTCTGGTTTCCTTACTACAAGAAGGTGAACGACTGGATCCACGCCAACACTTCGTGGAAATGCTTCAAGCACTCCTGCGGGTCGGTGGAACGTTTTATCCCCTCCTTCATCGAGGCCGGCTTCGACATCCTCAATCCCGTGCAGTGCTCGGCCGCCCACATGGAGCCTGAACACCTGAAATCGGCCTACGGCGACCGGCTCACGTTCTGGGGCGGCGGCGTGGACACCCAGAAGACGCTGCCCTTCGGTACGCCGGGGCAGGTGAGGGAGGAAGTGCTCCGGCGGTGCGAGGTCTTCTCGCCGGGCGGCGGCTTCGTCTTCAACTCGATCCACAACATCCAGGCCGGCACTCCAGTTGAGAACATCGTCGCCATGATCGACGCTGTACACGAATTCAGCGGGCGGAAGCTATGAGGCGGCGGCGTTTCGCGATAGCATAGACAGCTTCAGCCATGGCGACTTATCAAAAGACGTTCTCGGTTTCCACCAAAGGACATTGCGACGTGATCGACATCGACGCCCGGGTGCAAGGGATCGTTCGGGAAAGCGGCATCCGGGAGGGGATTGTGAACGTGTCGGGCCGGGGCTCCACCCTCGGCATTACGACACTGGAATACGAACCGGGCTGCGTGGCTGACCTGCAGCGGGCCCTGGACAAGATCGCTCCGCCGACCTCCGACTACGCCCATAATGCCCGGTGGGGCGACAACAACGGTTACGCTCACCTCCGGAGCGCCCTCGTAGGGACGTCGAAAAGTTTCCCGGTCCGGAACGGGGAGATCGCCACTGGTACTTGGCAGCAGGTAGTACTATGCGATTTCGACGACCGGCCCCGAGAGCGCGAGGTCACCGTAACCGTGGTTGGGGACTGACTCGTTCGGGAGACTCGGCGAACCGGGAAACGACAGACCGCTAAATCTGAGTGAAACCTGCGCCGAAAACATGCGTCAATTTCAGTGAACAGACTCCAGTTCAGGAGGTGAGCGATGCGAGCTATCCTGGCGGTAACTCTTTGCCTTCTGATTGCCGTTCCCGTTTTCGCTTCCGTTGAAAAGCACAAGGTGACCATCCGGCAACCGTACGCTCTCAAGGACAAGGTCCTGGAGCCGGGTACCTACAAGGTCGTGATCGAGGGCGATCAAGCCAAGCTGATGAAGGGCAAGCAGGAAGTGATCGCCACGGCCAAGGTCGAGAAAGCCGACCGTAAGTACTCGTACACGGGACTATTGTCCAAGACGGCTGAACCCACCCCGAAACTGGAGGCGATCCTGATCGGCGGCACCGATTTGAGGGTCGTGTTCAGTGAGGGGGAACAAGAGCAGAAGCAGGCCAAGTAGCGGCTTCCAGCCGACCGGGGGGTCGCCGGGGCACATTCCCTGTCGCCCCCCGGCCAAATCCAAGTCTCAGGGCACGTTGGTAGACAATTTCCTCCCGTCTCTCTGCAGTTGAAATCCTCGAGTTGTTCCCCGTGAAGACGGGAGGCCCGACGGAAGGGAGGTCAGCCATGCGAATCGGGATTGCGGTATTCCTCGTCCTGTCGCTCGCGATCTCCGCCGTCGCGGCGGTAGAGCGGCACTCGATCACTCTAGCGGACCGCTACGTTGTCAAGGACAAGATCCTCCAGCCCGGCGTTTACACCGTCGAGATTGAAGGCGACAAGGCTGTCCTGAAACGCGGTGATGAGGTAGTCATTAGTGAGGGCCGGGTCGAGACCGTCAAGCGGAAGCACCTGTTCACCGCCATCATTTCCAAGAAGAAGGACGGCAAGCTCTGGCTGGAGGGCGTGGAGATCGGCGACTCCAACCGGCGGGTCCTGTTCCAGTAACCGCGGCACTCCCGGCTCAGGAGCCGCCCGGTCCTAGACACATATTGGCTGCAGGAAGCACCACCGCGAGGTGGTTCTTTTTTTCGCGACGCTCTTGTCCCCCTGTCGATTCGGCCCGCCTGCCGCCGCACCGCTTTCGCCTTCCCTATGATGAGAAGTGATGCTCCGAACCGCAGCACTGCCGATCCTTCTACTGACAGGCGCCGTCCTCGCCGCAGCGGGACCGGCGAAGAAAGCCTTCCCTTGGAAGTACGATCAGCACGACTTCCCCAACGGCCTCCGCCTCGTGACCGTGCCGACCGACTTCCCCAACGTCGTCGCCCTCTATATCGTCGTCGCCGCCGGCTCCCGCAACGAGGTCGAGCCAGGAAAGAGCGGCTTCGCCCACCTGTTCGAGCACATGATGTTCCGGGGAACCGAGAAATACCCGCCAGAGCGCTACGAGGCCGTGCTGAAACAGGCCGGGGCCGCCTCGAACGCCTATACCACCGACGACCGCACCGTCTACCACACCACCTTCTCAAAAGAAGACTTCGAGCAGATCCTCGCCATGGAAGCCGACCGCTTCCAGAACCTGAAGTACACCGAGACCGTCTTCCGCACCGAGGCCCTCGCCGTGCTCGGCGAGTACAACAAGAACAGCCAGTTCCCCATCCGGAAGCTTTTCGAGGTGCTCCGCGATACCGCCTTCGACGTCCACCCTTACAAGCACACCACCATGGGCTTCCTCGAAGACATCCAGGACATGCCCAACGAATACGACTACAGCCTGAAGTTCTTCGACCGCTGGTACCGGCCCGAGTACACCACCATCATCGTCGCCGGCGACGTCGAGCCGACGGCCGTCCGGGCGCTGGTCGAGAAATACTGGGGCGGTTGGAAGCGCGGCGGCTACAAGGCGAAGATTCCGCAGGAGCCCCCGCAGAAGGAGCCGCGGTCCAAGCACATCGGCTGGCCGTCGCCGACGCTGCCGTGGATCGCCGTGGCTTTCAAGGGCGCCGCTTATTCCGACACCGAGCCCGACCAGGTCACCCTCGACATCATCGGCTTCCTCGGCTTTTCGGAAAACTCGGACCTCTACAAGAAGCTGCTTGTCAGGGAGCAAAAGGTGGACGTCTTCAGCGTGGACAACCCGGACCGCGTCGATCCCCAACTGTTCACCGTCATCGCCCGAGTGAAGAAGGCTGAGGACGTCGCCTATGTCCGCGACCAGATTCTCGCCAAGTGCCGGGAATTCCGAGAGAAACCGGTAGATCCGAAGGAGCTGGAAGCGGTCAAGCGGCACCTTCGGTACTCTTTCGCCCTGAGCCTGGACAACAGCGAGGCCATCGCCTCCACCCTGGCCGCCTACATCGGGCTGCGGCGGACGCCCGAGACAATCAACAAGCTCTACGCCCTCTACGATAAGGTCACTCCCGAAGACATCCAGCGCGTCGCTCGGAAGTACTTCCAAGAGAGCAGGCGCACGATCGTGACGCTGAGCGGAGGTGAATCGAAATGACGGGCCGCATTCTGGCAGCGGGTTTGATGATGACGGCGATGGCAGTGGCGGCGCCAAAGTTCGTCGAGATGCCCGGAGACTCGCCGCTGGTCACCTTCCGGGTGGTATTCCTGACAGGAGCCGCCTCCGACCCGGCGGACATGCCCGGCTTAGCATCGCTTACGGCCGCGATGCTGGCCGAGGGCGGCACGCGGAAACTGACCTACGAGGAGATCCTCGAGCGCATGTTCCCCATGGCCACCTCGGTCCATTACCAGGTGGACAAGGAGATGACCGCCTTCTCGGCCGTGACCCACGTGGACAACCTCGATGAGTTCTACCAAATCTTCCGCGACATGCTGCTCGATCCTGGCTGGCGCGAAAGTGACCTGAAGCGGCTCCGGGACCAGCAGATCAACTTCCTCCGCGTCAGCCTGCGCGGGGCCAACGACGAGGAGCTGGGCAAGGAGGTCCTCTATCAGGCCATCTACCAGGGCCACCCCTACGGGCATCACAACGCCGGCACGGTCTCCGGTCTGAAGCGCATCACGCTGGACGATCTGAAGGCCTTCTACGGCAAGCACTACACCCAGGCCAACCTGGTGTTCGGCATCGCCGGCGGCTACTCGCCGGAGTTCCTGGCCCGGGTGAAGAAGGACTTCGCCAGTCTCCCGGAGGGCAAGCGCGGCGAGGTGAAGCGGCCGGCCCCGAAGAAGATCGAAGGCATCCACGTCCGGATGATCGAGAAGAACACCCGCAGCGTGGCCTACTCGATCGGCTTCCCCATCGGCGTCACCCGCGGCCACCCGGACTACATCCCCCTGCTGGTGGCCAGCACCTACTTCGGCCACCACCGCTCGAGCGGCGGCCGGCTCTTCCAGCGGATGCGGCAGCTACGGGGGCTGAACTACGGCGACTACTCCTACATCGAGTACTTCCCCCGGGGCATGTTCCAGTTCGAACCAGACCCGAACCTGGCCCGGCCGCAGCAGATCTTCCAGATCTGGATCCGGCCCGTGGAGCCGCCCACGGCTCACTTCGCCCTGCGGCTGGCCATGTACGAGCTCGACAAGCTGATCCGCGAGGGCATCCCCGAGGAGGACTTCGAGCGCACCCGCAGCTTCCTTTCCAAGTACGTCAACATCCTCACCAAGACCAAGGACGCCGAGCTCGGCTACGCCATCGACAGCCTCTGGTACGGGATCCCGGACTACAACTCGTACCTGAAACGGGGCCTGGCGAAGCTCACCCGCGAGGACGTCAACCGCGCCATCCGCAAGCACCTGCGGACGGACGATCTCTGGATCGCCGTAGTGGCCAAGGGCTGCGAGGAGCTGAAGCGCAAGTTCCTCAGCGGCGAGCCCTCGCCGATGAAGTACAACTCGCCGAAACCGAAGGAGATTCTCGAGGAAGACAAGATCGTCGAGCGCTGGAAGATCCCCTTCCGCGAGGACGGCTTCGAGATCATCCCGGTGGACCAGGTCTTCGAGTGACGAACGGCTGAGCGGGCCTGCTCCGGGGGCGTGGCCCTCACCGGGCGGCCTTCCAGACCTCGAGGGCATCGTAGAGGCTGCCGGCGTGGCGGATGCGGTCCGCTTGCCCGTACAGCGCGTAGATCGAGGCGGTGTAGTCGTAGGCCGCCGGCAGCGGCGTGAGCGACACGATCTCCCGGGGAGCGACGAGCGCCGCCGCCTCCGGCAAGTCCGTGATCCGCAAGACGTTTAGCAGCGCCGGCCCCTGCCAGTGCGTCGCCGGGGGATCGTCCAGAATCACCCGGTTGATCCGCTCGTCGAGAGCCGCTGCGTAGAGCCCCAGCGCGCCCATCTCGCCCCGCCCGTAGACCGACACCGCGCTGAGCTCCAGCTTCTCGTGTCCGGTGAGGTAATCGACGGCCCGCAGGATGTCCCAGACCTGCATGGACTCGAGGGTGGCTCCCACCAGAGCGACAGTGCGCTTCAGTGTGGCCGCCTCATAGTTGCTCAGCGGGTAGTCCACCGCCCTTGGATCGAGGACCAGCACGACGTGGTTGTCGAGGGCCGGCAGCAGGAAGTCATAGGCCATGCTCCAGACGATGTCCCCGGCCCGCCGGACGTAGATCAGGGCCGGCCGGGCCTTCGGCGCGCCTCGGGGGACGAACAGCTCACCTCGGACGCGGACGCCGGGCTCGGTAGAGAACTCGACCTCGTAGCGAGCTGCGTAGCGGCTCGGCCAGCCCTTTTTCTCCTGTTTCCACGCATCCCACGGCGCCTGGGTTCTTGGAAAAGCGGCGAAGACTTTCTCCCGAAGCTCGCCCAGCAGCCGCTCGCGCCGCCTCCGCCACTCCTCCAGCGTCGCCGGCTCGCGCAGCTCCGCCGTGCGGATGAACCGCTTGTCGATGTGGCCGTTCACGGCATCGGGCGGCAGAGTGCGGAGCACTCGCAGGCGGCCGTGGGGCTCCGGCCGGATCTCGCCCTCCTCGAACGGCGTGAGGTCGTTCTTCAACCACCGGTTGATCCACTCGTCGGCCTCTTTGCGGAACGGAAGGATGTCGGCGTGCCGGGCGTCATGCTCGTAGAAGCCGAGCTTCTCGGGCGCCCCGAACATCTCATAGAACGGCCGCGCCAGCTCGTAGATCCGCCGGTAGCCCGCCGGAGGGAACATGGAGTCTCGGAGCGCGCTAATGATCTTCAGCGGCCGCGGAGCGATTAGCGCGGCGGCCAACGCGAAGCTGGACTGGAGCCCGTTGGTGAAGTAGATGCAGTCGCAGTTGCCCTGCACCGTCTGGAGCGCCACCTGGTGCGCCACCGTCCAGGTGGCGCAGACGGGCACGGCTACCCGGAAGCGCTCGTCAACCGCGGCTGCGTACCACGTGATCGCGCCCCCGCCGGAGATGCCGGTCACCGCCACGCGGTCCGCGTCCACTTCCGGCCGCGTCTCCAGATAGTCCAGCGCGCGCACGGCGTCCCAGACCTCCGGGCCCGCCGGGGTGTAGCCGAGCGAGTGCCAGTACCACCGGCCGAGATCGTGGGTGCCGTGGTGCAGCCCCCGGAGCTCACCAAACTCGATGGTATCGATCAGCAGCGCCACGTAGCCGTGGCGCGCGAACCAGATGCCGTGGTGCTGGTAGTCCACCTTCGCCCCTTCGGGCCACGGCGAGTGCCCGCAGAGATAGAGCACCGCCGGCGCCGGGCCCGTCCGTCCCTTGGGCAAGTACAGGTTGCCGGTGACGTAGAGCCCCGGCATGCTCTGGAACACGATGTTCTCCACCCGGTAGTCCTCGCGTTCGAACCCGCCGGTGACCCGCGCCTCCAGCGGCGTCTTTCGCGGCATCGGGTCCAGCCCGAGCATGTAGAGCAATTGTTTGCGGAGCGCCGGCCGCCGCTGCCGCCACTCATCCGGATTCGCCGGCGCGGGCGCGCCCTGGGTGATCGCCGCCGCTCTCCGCGCCAGGTGCCGCCGGAACATCTCCAAGCGCTCCTCGGCGCTGTGCGGCCCGGCTGGGCCGGGAACCTGCGCCCACGCGGGGATCAAGAAGAGGACGAGCGCTATGAGGCGGGTACACACTGGCATGGTCTTTCCAGCGTATCGTTCCAACGAGACTCGCGACGGCGGCGCACCTACCCCCAGAAGAATCCTGCGCCACCGCTTTGGATTCAGCTCGTTCGGAACACCGGCCGTGGCAGGTCAGAAGCCCACCCCGAAGGTCACACCGTAAACCCAGACCTGGCGGCCATTAACGAAGTCGAGCGAGAGACCCGGACTGATAATGCAGCGCTCCTTGACCGGGAAGTCATACAAGATCGACACCCGGAACAGGAAGTTCGTGCGCTTCTCCCCCGCGGTGTTTGCTTCCGGCCCGGTCACCTCTTCGGTAGCGCGTTCAAAGCCAGGACCCGCAGCGAGCTTCAGCCCAGCGCCCGGGTGGAAGAAAACCGGAAAGACCGCCACGGTCTCACGGAGGTCTCCGCCGGCGTACTCGGCCTCGAAACCCAGACCGAGCAACTGGTGGAGGCGGTATTCATATTCGCCGCCGACAGTGAAGCCGTCTTCCTGTTTCAAGCGGCTGCCGCCGATGAAGAGACCCAGATGGTGCTCATGGAAGTGTACGTGGCCGTATTCGTCTTCCTCCGCCGTTTCGATACCCGGGGGAGTCGGAACCCGCGGAAGCTCTTGAGCCGACGGTTCCTGTGCGGGGGCTTCCGAACCGCCAGCGTGAGCTCTTTGGGCGAACAAGGGGCCAACGCCTGTAACCGTCAGCAAGGCAACAACAATCCAGCTCGTACGCATGAAATTTTTATTCTAGCGCCGCAGCGAGGCGGAGTATCGGAGCCATGGATCTCTTTGTACCGGGAGAGCTGCATGTTCGCCCGGACCGCCTTTCAAAGCGGCTAGCAACGCCGGCTGGGACCGCAAACGGCGAATTTCCCTCTGGCTCAACGGCCGACTAAGCACAACTAGTTCGTCAATGGCGCCCGTATAGTTAACCCCGACGCACAAGAAGGCATCGCTCCCGTCCCACCCCGAGCGAAGGGGCTTGTTGGTAAGCGTTCCGGCCATGTCGCCGTCGAGATAAAGCGCCGTCCAGGCATCGCTGCGGCCTGAATCGAAGTTGGCCCACGTGACTGCCACGTGCCGCCAAGACCCCGCCGTGGAGCTCCTGAGGCGTGCGGCAACGGCGGCTCGAGGCTGGGCTGGATCGCTGCGTGCGAGAACTACGCCGAGGCGAAGCTCGGGCGAGGGCCCGCCAAGATGGTCCACCCAGATCCCGCTCGGCGAGCCGCACTCAGCGGCGATCTGCACCGGCGCGCGGATTTCTCCGCCGGCGGCCGCCAAACCGTCGGTTTGGATCCAGAAAGAGAGGGTGCCGCTCCAGGAGCCCCGCCGGTCGCGAAGGTTGCCCTGAGCGCGGTAGACGACGGCGGCGGTTGCGGGATCTTCGATTTTCAGCGCGTGGCCGTAAGCGCCAGGAACCAGAACAGGCGCAGCGTGAAACGAGGAGTCAGGTTCGGGAAAGGCGCCGAAATCGGCGTCGGTCCCTCGGTCGAACGACGCGTAGAAGGTAACGGCCTCGCGGATCGATTCGTCGGCGACAGGCGTACACGAAAATAACGCCACACCGGCAAGGATGGGAAACAGGCGGAAAGGGCTCATCAATCGTCCCTTCCAGCCTACCGTACTTGGCGAACTCCCGGAACCCAGGCGACCTCCTTAATGGGAAACCTCGGGGCCGGACTCTCTCCTTATCACCCGCCACAAGCCACAGCCCGGGAGCCAGTTCTCACCCCCCTGGAGCGGGCTGGCGGTAACCTCCTGCCGGAGGCAGATCGTCTTCACTACCAGCAAGGTTCCTGTATCCTGGAGACGATCGCAGGGTTCGATGTCAACGATTCCCCACCCCACTCCCGCGCCTGCCCGGGAACCCGGAGAGGAACGCCCAGGTCCGGGGGAAAAGCGCCGGCGCTGGTGGCTGTGGCCAACGGTTGCAGCGCTCCTGGGGGGTGGAGTATACCTCGCCTGGGCCTGGCTCCAGCCCCTGGGTGAAGGACCGGCCCAACCCCAGGCCGCTACGATCCGGACTGCATCGGTCACCACCGGCCCGCTCGAGCAGGTGGTACGGGTGGCTGGCACCACGTCCTCCATCCGCTTCGTCAATATCACCGCGCCGCGGCAGCGGGGTCCGGACCGGATGGCCATGATCCTGCTCGATCTGGCGCCCTCCGGCAAGATGGTCAAGAAAGGCGAGGTCATCGCCCGCATCGACGCCCGGCGCTTACGGGACCACATCGACGACGTGAACGCCATCGTCGTAGCCTCGGAAGCCGACATCCGGAAACGCCGGGCGGAACAGGAAGCTGAACTAGCCAGCCTTCAACAGAACGTCACGGTGGCCAAGGCGAATTGGCAGAAGTGGGTCACCGAGGCTCGGGCTGCTGAAATCCGAACCTTTATCGACCAGGAGATCCTGAACATCGGCGTCGAGGAAACGCGGGCCGCCTACGAACAGCAACTGAAAGACCTCGAGTTCAAGAAAGCGGCCCACCGCGCCGAGATCCGAATCCTGGAGCTGACGACGGAGCGGCACAAGCGGCACCGCGACCGGCACGTTTACGACCTGCAGCGCTACACAGTGAAGGCTCCCGTGGATGGGATGGTCGTCCGGCAACAGATCTTCCGCAACGGAGAGTTCGGCCTGGTGCAGAACGGTGACCGACTCCATCCGGGCCTCGTGTTCCTCAAAGTGATGGACACGAGCACAATGCAAGTAGAAGGGAAGATCAGCCAGGTAGACAGCAATCTCGTGAAAATCGGGATGAAAGCGCGGATCGGGCTGGACGCGTTCCCGGAAATCCGCCTCAAGGGCGAGGTATACAGCATCGGCGCGCTGGCGAAGAGCAGCCGCCAGAGCCCATGGGTCCGAACCCTGCCGGTCCGCGTTCGCATCGAAGGCTCCCATCCGAAACTGATTCCGGACCTCTCCGCCTATGCCGACATCATTATCGGGCGTGAGGAAAACGCCACCCTCGTACCGCTGGCGGCCGTCTTTGAGGAGAACGGAGAGGAGTTCGTTTACGTAAAACGTGGGGACCGCTTCGAGAAGCAGCCGGTGGAGCTCGGCCTGCGGAACCACCTCTATGCCGCCGTCCGCAGCGGCCTGAGCGAAGGCGACGTCGTGGCCCTGGAACGGCCCCGAAGCTGAACGCCCGATCATCCCTTCCCTACCCGCATTCCATGGCCCTCGCGCAGGGAGCCGGACCCGATTTGGTAGCATGTTGCCGATGGGCGATCGCACTGTCTACAGCCTGGTGGAGGAGGCCGCGAAGACCTGGGGGACGCGGCCGGCGCTTTACCAGCCGGCCAGGGGCAAGGGCGCCGAGAAATACCGCATCTACAACTGGATCGACTACCGCCAGGCCGTCGAGGAGATCGCCGCCGGGTTGCGCCGGCTGGGTATCGGCAAAGGCGACGTGGTCGTTTTGCATTCGAACACCCGGGCTGAGTTCTACCTTGCCGACATCGGCATCATGACCAACGGTTCCGTGGCGGCCGCCCTCTACACCAGCTATCCGGCGCACAAGCTGGTCACCACGATCCGCGCCTGCGAAGCCAAAGCCGTGGTGGCTGAGACGCCGGAAGACATGCGCACGCTCGTCCAGGCGGCGGGCACCGACGGCCTCGACGTCAAGTGGATCCTCATCGAAGGCGAGGCCGAAGGCGCTCTCACGCTCGACAAACTCCGGGAACTCGGCGCCGCGGCGATCGTGGAGGATCCAGATCTGCTACCCTCGATCTGCGTCGAAGTCCAGCCTGAAGACCCTGCAATCCTCTATCTCACCTCCGGCGCCACCGGAGAGCCCAAGATGGGCATCGTTGCCCACGGCGCCATCGTCGCCAACGTGGACATGGGACCCAAAGTGATTCCGTTAGGACCCGACGATGCGACCATCGCCTTCCTGCCTTCGGCGCACATCACTCAGCGGGTCGCGATGCAGTTCGTGCCGCTGCGAATGGGAGTGCCAGTCTGGTTCTCGGCCGGCCTGAGCCGCCTGCCCCAGGAGCTGCGGGAGGTCCGCCCGACCTTCTTCGTGGCGCCGCCGCGCGTCTGGGAGCGGATCTACGCCAGCATCTGCACCGAAATCCGCAAGCGCGGAACTCTGACCCGCAAGATGTTCTACGGCGCCCTCGGCGTGGGGCTGGAAGTGGCCCGCCGCAAACAGGCTGGCCAGCCGGTTCCTGCCTGGATGCAGCGTGCGCTGAAACTGGCCGACCGCCTTGTCTTCCGCAAGATCCGCGAACGCTTCGGCGACCGGCTCAAGCTGCCCATCTCCGGCGCCGCGCCGCTGGGCAAGGACCTGGCGGACTTCTACGCCGCCATCGGCATGCCCATCTACGAAGGCTACGGCCTCACCGAGGGTGGCATCGTGTGCCTGAATCCGATGGACCGTCCCATTTCCGGCTCCATCGGCAAGCCCCTGCCGGGCGTCGAACTCAAGATCGCCGAAGACGGTGAGCTCCTCATCAAAGGCCCCACGCTCTTCGCCGGCTATTACAAAGATCCGCAGGCCACCGCGGAGGTCCTGCGCGACGGCTGGCTGCACACGGGTGACATCGCCTCCATCGACGAGGACGGCTACGTTTACATCACCGGCCGCAAGAAGGAAGTCCTCGTCGCCTCCAACGGCAAGAAGATCTACCCGGCCAAGATCGAGACGCTCTTCAAAGTGGAGCCGCTCATCAACCAGGTGCTCCTGCTCGGCGACAAGATGCCTTACGTCGCCGCCCTGTTCACGCTGAACCCTCAGGCCGTCGAGTCCCTGCCGGGCATGAAGGGGGCCTCCAAGCGGCCGATGGAGGAGATCGTCCGGGAACCGGTGGTCGCCCAGGAGGTCAGGCAGATCGTGGACCGAGTGAACCGGCAACTGGCCGACTTCGAGCGCATCCGCAAGTACCACGTGCTGGAGCGCGACTTCACGATCGACGCCGGCGAGCTGACGCCGACCATGAAGGTCCGCCGGGCCCAGGTCCTGAAAAACCACGAAAAGGTCGTCCAGTCGCTCTACAAGGGTCAGGGCCCGAAAGCCGCGTGAGAGCGGAGCTGGAGGAATCCCGCGCCGGCGCCGTCAGAAGCCCACGTACTGGATCTCTTCTTCGAGTTCGATGCCGAACCGCTCCCGGACCCGGCGTTTCAGCTCATCGGCCAACGCCCGCAGATCCCGCGCCGTCCCTCCCCCGGCGTTGTAGATCAGGTTGCCGTGGTAGTCAGCCACGCAGATGCCGCCCCGGCGCATCCCCTTGGCCCCCACCTGCTCCAGGAAATAGCCCGCCGGAGCCTTGCCCTCGCGGATCACGTCAGGTGGAATGCGCGCCGCCGTCTCCGGCGGCAGCTCTGCGACGAGCAGGTTCTTGAAGATGCTCCCGGCGCAACGCATCGACGGCGGATACTTGCGGTCCCGCACGGCGCGGATCTCCTCCGCCTTGCTCCGCAGCGCCTCGGCGTCGCCCGGCTCCAGCTCCAGCGCGGCCTTCAGGATCACCCACTCCTTGCGCCGCTTGAAGATGCTCTCCCGGTAGGCGAACTCGCAACCCGCGCGCGGCAGCTTCCGGATGCGCTCCCCGTCGAAGAACTCGACCTCCCGCACCACTTCGGAAATCGACCGCCCGTAGGCTCCCGCATTCCCGTAGACCGCCGCCCCCACCGAGCCCGGTATCCCCGTCATCGTCTCCAGGCCGGCCAGGCCGCGCTCGATGGTGAAATCGACCAGCGCCTGCAGCTCCGCCCCGGCTTCGGCTTCGACGCTCCCGTCCGCCGCCTCGATGCGGTCGCCCGTGTAGCGCAGCACGATGCCGGGAAAGCCCTCATCGGCCGCCACCAGGTTCGTGCCGCCGCCGATCACCAGCGCCGGCAGACCCGTCGCCCGCGCGGCCCGCAGCGCTTCAATGAACGCGTCGCGGTCCGGAGACTCCGCGAAGACCGCCGCCGCCCCCCCGATGCCGAAGCGCGTATGGCGGCTGAGCGGTTCCCGGGAATGAACGGTTACATTGGGAATGGCGGCGAGGCGCTCCAGCGCCTCCTCGACGGCTGGCATCCATCACGATTATAGAGGAGCATCCGATGGCGCGGCGCTTTCCAGGCTTCCCACCGGAAATGATACGGTTCTTCTCCGAGCTGGAGCGGAACAACCGCCGGGAGTGGTTCCAGGAGCACAAGGCCCTCTACGAGGAGAAGGTCAAAGCGCCGATGACCGCGCTGGTCGAGGCCGTCAACCTGGAGCTGCTGCGCTTCTCCCCCGAGCACGTCACCGACCCCAAGAAGGCCATCTATCGGATCTACCGAGACACCCGCTTCAGCAAGGACAAGACCCCCTACAAGCTGCAGACCGGCGCCACCTTCCCCCGCCGCGGCCTCGAAAGGCACGTCGGCGGCGGCTACTACTTCCACGTCTCCGCCAAGGAGGTGCTCGTGGCCGGCGGGGCTTACCGGCCAGGCCGGGAAGAGCTGCTGGCGATCCGCACCCACATCGCCGCGAACCACGAGCGGCTGGACAAGATCCTACGCTCCCGCCGCCTGCGGTCCCTCATGGGCGAACTCTACGGCGAGGAGCTCAGCCGCGCCCCGAAGGGCTTCTCTCCGGACCACCCGGCCGTGGACCTGCTCCGCAAGCAGCAGTGGCTCTTCTCCGTCTCCCTGCCCCCGGAGCTCGCCCTCGGCCCGGAGCTGCAGCGCGAGGTCCTGAAGCGCTTCCGGGCGCTCAAAGAGTTCGTCGATTTCCTGAACGAGCCCCTGGTGGCGCGCCTCCGCGAGAGCCGCCCGGACCCCCTGGCTATCGGCCCAGCGCCTTCCTTCCGGCCTCGATGACTCGCAGGATCTCCTCGGTGTCGAAGACGCAGCCGCCCCACGTGCCGCCGCTCACCTCCTGAAGTGCCGCCCAGAGCCTCGTCGCGGCCGGCAGCTCGGCATCCGGGGCCAGATCCTCGCGCGGAGGCCGTTCGGCCAGGATGCGGTCGCCCGCCTCGCGGCCCTCGACCCGCCCGTTCTTGCCCACCAGGTTCACCGAGCCTTCCTGGCGGTTGCGGTCGATGACGATCTCGATCATGTCGCCGTCGCGCACCTTGCCGATCGGGCCCCCGGCCAGCGCCTCCGGCGTGACGTGCCCGATGCAGGCCCCGGTGGAGACGCCGCTGAAGCGGGCGTCGGTGAGCAGCGCGATGTGCTTGCCGAACGGCAGATACCGCAGCGCCGCGGTGAGCTGGAAGGTCTCCTCCATGCCCGCGCCCATCGGCCCGCGGCAGATCAGCACCATCACCTCGCCTTCCTTCACCCGGTCCGGACCGTTGCTCTTCACCGCCGCGATGGCCGCCTTCTCGGTGAGGAAGACGCGCGCCGGGCCCGTCATCCGGAAGACGTTGTCCGGTCCCACAACCGAGGGGTCGATGGCCGTGCTCTTGATCACCGCGCCGCCGGGGGTCAGGTTGCCCCGGGGAAAGCACACCGTGGACGTCAGCCCCCGGCGGGCCGCCGTATCTGGATCCATGATCACCTCGTCCGGATCGATCCCGTCACGCTCCCGGAGCAAGCGCCGCAGCCGCGCCCGGCGCTCGGAGCGCTCCCACCAGTCGAGCATCGTGCCCAGCGTCTCGCCCGTAGCCGTCAACGCGTCCAGCTCCAGCAGCCCGGCGCGCCGCAGGTGGAGCATCACCTCGGGAACGCCGCCTGCCAGGAACACCTGGACGGTGGCGAAGCCCTTGGGCCCGTTCGGGATCACATCGACCAGCCGCGGGATCCGGCGGTTCACCTCTTCCCAGTCCTCCACCGTCGGCCGGGGCAGTCCGGCGGCGTGGGCGATGGCCGGCAGGTGGATGACGAGGTTCGTCGAGCCGCCGAAGGCGGCGTGCGTGACCAGAGCGTTGTGGATGGCGGCTTCGGTGAGAACGTCCTTGACGGTGAGCCCGCGCTCGAGCTGCCGCAGCGTCGCCCGGGCCGAGCGCCGGGCCATGTCGAGCCAGATCGGCTGTCCCGAGGGCGACAGCGCGGCGTGCGTCAGCGCCAGCCCCAGCGCCTCGGCGATCACCTGCGACGTCGCCGCCGTCCCCAGAAACTGGCAGCCCCCGCCGGGCGAGGCGCAGGCCCGGCAAGCCATCTCCTGCGCGTATTCGAGCGTCGCCTCGCCGTGGGCGTAGCGGGCGCCGATGCTCTGGATGCGTCCGGCGTCCTCGCCCTCTTCCGGCAGCAGCGTCACCCCGCCGGGCATCAGCACGCAAGGCAGGCCCCGCGTCCCGGCGAGCGCCATCATCATCGCCGGCAGGCCCTTGTCACAGGTGGCCGCGGCGAGCACCGCGCTCCTCGTAGGCAGCGAGCGGATCAGCCG
>CAYWXL010000009.1:84692-101250 GCA_964461995.1 uncultured Solibacteraceae bacterium | reverse complement strand
GAAAAAGCTGAACGATCTTGCTGGGCTGCCGCGGGTGCTGGTGCTGCGGTTGCGGTGAGGAGAGGGCCGCCTCCCTGCCCTGTGCGGTGCGCCCTCCCCTCGGGTGAATCAGACCGGGTTCGGCAGCACGTACGGCTCGCGGTACTTGCGGGTCAAGTAGCGATTGGCCTCATCATCGTCGCGGAAGGTCTCGGTGGCCGGGTCGAACTCGAGGGTGCGGCCGACGCGCAGGGCGATGTTGGCCAGGTGGCAGAGCGAGGTGGACATGTGGCCCTCGAAGATCTCGCAGCGCAGGTCCTCGCGCTTGCGGGAGCGGACACAGTCGATGAAGTTCTCGAAGTGGGACTTCTCCTCGAAGCCGAGGTCGGGGATGGGCGGCCCGGGCTCGTAGGAGATCTTCGGGAAGCTGACGCGGACGGTCTGTAGCGAGATGCCGCCGGGCAGATCAGGGTCGTCGCGGGGCACGAACTTGCCGGCCACGGCCTTCCAGTTGTCGGCGTTCACGATGTAGCCCTTCGAGGTGTAAAAAGCGACGCCGACGCGCATGCCGCCGAAGGGCGGGCTGTAGAGGGTGGTCATCTCGAGATCGACCATCGTGCCGTCGGCGTACTGGAACGAGGCGGTGGCGACGTTGGGGGTCTCCTGGTCGGAGTCTTCCAAAAAGAGGCCGCCGGAGCACCAGACTTTGACCGGGTGTACCTGCTTTTCGAGGCCCCAGCGCACGACGTCGAGCATGTGAACGCCGTTATTGCCGATCTCGGTGGTCGAGGTGTCCCAGAAGTAGTGCCAGCCGTAATGGAAGCGGTTCAGAGTGAAGGGCTTGTAAGGCGCGGGGCCGAGATAGAGATCCCAGTGGACGCCCTTCGGGACGGAGCTTTCCTGGACGCGGCCGATGCTGAGGCGCCCGCGGTAGATGACCGCCTTGGCGCGGTAACGTTTGCCGAACTTCCCCTCTTGCAAGAAGTGGATGGCGGAGCGGGCGCGGGGCTCGCTGCGGGTCTGCAGGCCGGCTTGCACGATACGGCCGTACTTCCAGGCGGCCTGCACCATGCGCCGGCCCTCGAGGATGGTGTAGGAGACAGGTTTTTCGACGTAGACGTCCTTGCCGGCCTGGCAGGCCCAGATGGTCTGGAGCGCGTGCCAGTGGTCCGGAGTAGCGATGGAGACGGCGTCCACGTCGTCGCGCTCGATGAGCTTGCGGAAGTCCACCTCGGTCTTGGGGCGGTGGCCGGTGAGCTTCTCGACCTCAGGCACGCGCAGGGGGAAGAGCCGCTCGTCCACGTCGCACAGGTAGGTGATGCGGACGTTGGGGATCTTGGCGAACTCACGGTAGTGGGCCCGGCCGCGGCCGCGGATACCCACGACAGCCACATTGATCGTGTCATTCGGGCTACTGCGGCCCCACAACGGGCGAACGGCCGGAGCAGCGGCTATGGCGCCCGCGGCGGCGGTCTTGACGAAATTGCGGCGATTGCTGGTTGGCATGAATGATTCCTCGATCAAGTAAAGTAAACAATCTATCTGCGCCGCCAGTCTATCGGCCGCCGGGGGCGGGTGTCAACGAGAAGGCGGAAGGTGTCGCTGCCAAATAGAAATGTCCGGTGGTGGGGGCGCGGGCCGGGAGGTGCGGGATGGAACTCTCCACGCCGGGTCGCGCCGATGGGGGGGCGCCCGTTTCCGGGAGCGGGGAGCGCCGGGCGGGGCGTGATGTGTTGGCAGCGGAGGCGCCGGCTGCCTCATTTCGGGCACTTCCGCTAGCGAAAGCGCCCGAAAAGGTCCAATTATCCTTTTCGTCCCCTCCCCTAAGCCCAACTGTTACGCTCTGCAAGCTGGGCTCAATGGGCGCCTATCCCGCTGCTCAACGGCTGTGTAAGCATGCCCGGGCGCCGATTGAGCTTCGCGCCAAAAGAAACCGGAATGGGAGTGCCGTCATTTGGTCCGACGCATGCAGGCTGAATGGATATGCCTCCCGAAGGTGACGCTGTTCAAGCGCAAGAAGCGCGCCCAAAGATGCTCATGAGGTGGAAGCGCTGGCGGACAGGATTGTGGAAGCGCGCGATGCCGGGCAGGAATTGATGCGCCGGGTCGAACGCGTTCTGACGTGAGAGAGCAAATGGCGATGCCGGCCGGGCGCTACCGGGTTCAAGTCCCCGACAGGGAATATTGGCGGCAACAGATCAAGTGTCAGAACGCTTGCCCCGTCGGCACTGACGCTCGCGGATACGTCCGCGCAATCGCCGAGGGCGACTACGCTCGCGCCTATGCCATCGCTCGCGGACCCAACCCGTTGGCCTCGATTTGCGGGCGTATTTGCGCCGCCCCCTGCGAGGCGGCATGTCGCAGAGGTGCGATTGACCAACCTGTCGCGATCCGGGCATTGAAGCGATTTGCCGCGGAGCGTGGAGGTCCCGGACTGCCCCGCTATGAGGCCGCTGGCGACTGCCAGGGCGCCGAGGAAATGAGCCGTCTCGCGGTCTTTCTTGCCAGCCGTGACTATCGGCGCCCCAATCGAGGCCGGGTGGCGATCATCGGCTCGGGCCCGGCGGGTTTGGCGGCGGCCCACGACCTGGCCCTCCTCGGATGCCGGCCGGTTGTGTACGAGATGGAGCGGCGCCCAGGCGGCGCGCTCTACGCGGTGCCGGCGCACCGCCTCCCCCGTGAGCTGATTGACGCCGAGATCGACGTCATCCGCTCCCTGGGAGTCGAATTCCGATGCGGGGTCCAGGTTGGACGGGACATTTCATTCTCGAGTTTGCGGCAAGAGTTCGATGCTGTGGTTATCGCCGCCGGCGCCAGGGGGCCCCGGATGCTCTCGTTGCCGGGCGCCGACGCCGCGGGAATCCGGGGCGGTGTGGACTTCTTGCGTGCCGTCGCCCGGGGCGAGCCCGTTCGGCTGGGAAGGAGCGTGGTTGTCATCGGGGGCGGCAACGTCGCCTTCGACGTTGCGCGGACGGCGCTACGGCTGGCGGCGGACGACCATACGTCTT
This sequence comes from uncultured Solibacteraceae bacterium, assembly GCA_964461995.1. GTDB lineage: Bacteria > Acidobacteriota > Terriglobia > Bryobacterales > Bryobacteraceae > JALSRK01. The sequence continues at coordinate 98,263 of CAYWXL010000009.1, read as the reverse complement.
CAGCCGAGCTGGGCTCCCAGGGGAAGTCCGGCGCGCAGCAGCAGGGTGGCCTCGCCCGAGTGGATCTGTTTTGCCTCGAGGCGAGGCACGAGATGCCGGCGGGCGAATCCGAAATCATCGAGGGCGAGCAGGAAGGGGTGCGGCTACACACGCGCTGGGCCCCCCAGCGGTTCCTGTGGGAGGAACGCGAGGGTCGCAAAGTCGTGACGGGAGTCCGCTTCCGGAAGGTCCTACGGGTCTTTGACGGGGATGGCCGGTTTGCCCCGCGCTATGACGAAGCCGTAACGACGGACGTGTCGGCGGACTCCGTTCTGCTCGCGGTGGGACAGACCCCGGACCTGAGCTTTCTCGATGGCCGCCGCGACGGGATCCGGCTCTCCGAGGAGGGGTTGCCGATCGTCGATCCGGAGACCTTCGAGACGACCGCGCCGGGGGTCTTCGCGGTGGGCGACGTTCTGCGCGGCGGCGGGCTGATGATTGAGGCGATCGCCGAAGGCAAGAAGGTCGCGCGCGCCGTCTACCGTCATCTGACGGGGATCTCGGTCGCGTTCGAAGAGGCGCAGTTCCACGTCAGTCTCGGGGACTATCGGCGCGAACGCAGCTATGAGCAACGGCGGCGGGTGACCCCGCCGCGGGCGTCGCCCCAACGCCGGCTCCGGGACGCACGTCTCCCGGTGGAGCTCGGATACTCGGAGCGGCAGGCCCGGCTCGAGACTTCGCGCTGCCTGGACTGCGGCGTCAACACCATTTTCGACGGCGACAAGTGCATCCTCTGCGGCGGGTGCGTTGACGTCTGCCCGACGCTTTGCCTCAAGCTGGTGGGATTGGAGCAACTGGATCCCAGCGACGAACTCGAGGCGTTAGCCGAAGCCACCGGAGACCGGATGGATTGCACGGCGATCCTCAAGGACGAGGAGCGCTGCATTCGCTGCGCGCTGTGCGCGCGGCGCTGTCCCACTGGCGCCATTACGATGGAGAGATTCCAGTTTCGGCAGGAGTGGAAGCCATGTCCAGCACCGGTCCAGAACTGACGAACAACCCTGCGCCACGCGGCGAGACCTCCGCCCGCCGGCGTGACCTGCTGGGGCTGTCGGCCCTGTGGAGCTTCCTTGCCGCGATCGGTGCGGCGACGGTGGGGATCGTGAGGTTCCCCAAGCCGGCCGTTATGCCGGGGCCCCGGCAAGTCTACCGAATCGACTCTCCTGAGAGGTTAAAAGTCGGGTCGGTCACCGAGATTGGCACGGGCTCCGTGTTCCTGCATCGGGACGAGGAAGGCTTCTACGCGATTTCGGCCATCTGCACTCACCTGGGGTGCCGCGTCAAGCGGAGCGGCCCGGACCGGTTGTCATGCCCTTGCCACGGATCATACTTCGACGCCCAAGGCCGTGTTGTTCGCGGGCCCGCCCCTCGGGGCCTGCCGTGGCTTCGCGTGTCGCTCCGGGCCAACGGCCAATTGGAAATCGACGCCGCCGAAGAGGTTCCCCGGGGATCGAAGCTCAGGATCTAGGGGCATGCTGACGATGGCGGAACTCGTTCGACGCTCTCGCGCACTGCTGCGTAACATCCGCGATTCCATTTTTCGCACCGGCCTGCGCCCGTCGTCGGACCGCGAACGGTCCCAGGCCGTGTTTGAAAACGTATTTCTCCATATTCAGAGCGTACGCACGCACCGCAACTCCTTGCGCTTTACGTACTCTTTTGGGCTGGGCGTCATCCTTACGGCCTGTTTCATCCTGCTCACGATCACGGGAATCCTGCTGATGGTGTACTACAAGCCGTCAACAGATCTGGCCTACAACTCGATCAAGGACATCCACTTCGTGGTCCCGGCCGGACGTTTGGTACGAAACATTCACCGCTGGGCGGCGCATGTAATGGTGGTGGCCGCGTTCCTCCATATGGCGCGAGTGTTCTATAGCGGGGCCTACAAACCGCCCCGTGAGTTCAACTGGTTGGTCGGACTGGCGCTGCTGGTGTTGACGCTCGCTCTCAGCTTCACCGGCTATCTGCTGCCCTGGGACCAGCTTGCCTACTGGGCGACCACGATCGGCGTCAACATTGCCAGTTCCCCTCGAGAGGTGACGGACTCGCTGGGCATAACAGCCTACTTCGATCCCGGCGGCCTCATCAAGGAGCTGCTCCTGGGAGCCAACCACGTCGGGCAGGAAACACTGATCCGGTTCTACGTCTTGCACGTCGTCGCCTTGCCGCTGGTGATGGCAATCTTCATGGCCGTCCATTTCTGGCGTATCCACAAGGACGGAGGCCTTTCCAGAGAGGAGACCGGCGCGGCGGAGCCCGCTGAGCTCGGCGGCCGGAAGATAGCCGTATTCGAGCCGGCCCCGACGAAAACTTACGGTTTGATGGCGATTGTGCGGGGCCGCAAACCGGTTGTCGGCCGGGCGCCGGAGGCGACGCTGCCGAGTTGGCCTCACCTACTGTGGGCGGAAGCGGCCTTGTTTATGCTGACCACAGCGGCCACGGTCGCGCTGGCCTACTTCTTCGACGCGCCGCTTCGTGAGCCCGCGAACCCGGACTTGCCCGAAAACCCCGCGAAAGCCCCATGGTACTTTCTCGGGCTACAGGAGCTGGTGTCGTATTCGGCCTTCATGGGGGGAGTGGGCGTTCCGCTGCTCGCCCTCGTGGGCCTCGGCTTGATTCCCTATGTCGATCGCGATCCGGCCGGCGTCGGCAAATGGTTCGGGGGCCGTGAAGGCAAAGTCGTGTTCTGGCAATCCATCGCATTCGGCTTGAGTAGTGTGATCGGAGCTTTGGCATTCCTGGTCAATTTCGGCTGGCTGCGGGACTGGTTCCCGGAGATCCCGCAACTCATCATCACGCTGATCAATCCGGGCACGTTGATCGTGGCGGCGTACGTTTGGTTTTCACTGCGTGTGCTCCGCCGCCGGCGCAACATTCGGCTGTCAGCCATCGCCCTGTTCACGTGCTTCCTGTGCGGTTTCGTTGCGCTGACTGTGATGGGGTCCGTCTTTCGTGGTCCCAATTGGGAGTTTTATTGGTGGCCCACTCAGTGGCCCGGTCACTAGGAAAGGCGGCGGTATGAGACGACCCAATGACGATCCTTCTCGAGCGGCGAAGTGGACCGTATTGCTGTCCAGCCTCGCAACGCTGGCGTTCCTGACGGCCTCGGCGATAGAGGAGAACCTCACGGCGGAGTGGCGCGTGTACCAGCAGGAATTCCGCCGTCTCCTCCAGTCGAGCGCCGGAGACGAGCGCCAGAAACAAGCCGCTGAGCGTTTCGCGGTCGAGATCCGTCAGACCACGGTGCCCCAACTAGACCTGGTCGATCGCTGCGAGAGCTGTCACGTGGCCGCGGATTGGCCGGCTTCGCCAATCGAGACCGAGCCGTTCGCGGCTCACCCCGCTCAGTTCCTTTTCGTTGAACCACACCCAATCGAGCGTTTCGGATGCACGTCATGTCACCAGGGCCAGGGTCGCGCGCTGACTCGCGCTGACGCTCACGGCCGGGTTGAACACTGGCCGTCGCCGATCTTGCCGCGCGGTAGCACGGCCGCCTCCTGTCTGAAGTGTCACGATGACGCGGAAACGTTGAGGGGAGCCGAGGCGCTGGCCGAGGGCATCGAACTGTACCGCCGCTCTGCATGCTACGGATGTCATCTCACTCCTGGGTTTGAGGAGCTGCCTCCGGCGGGGCCTCCGCTGGGGAACGCCGGCGAAAAGCTCAACTATACGTGGCTCGTGAAGTGGCTCAAAGACCCCCGAGAGCTCGATGCCGAAGCGCGGATGCCGAATTTCGGTTTCGACGACGGGCAGGCGGCGAGCGTGGCCGACTACCTGTTCAGCCTCACCCGCAGGGAGCGGGTGGATGCCGCTGCCCGCGGATTCCCGGACGAGGCCCGGGAGGCGGGACGCAGGCTGTACGATGCGTCCGGCTGCAGCGTCTGCCATCGTGCCGGTGGCGGGGACGGCGCTTTCGCCGAGGCTTACGCACCCGCCCTGAATATGATCGGCGCCAAAGTGCGGTCGATCGAGTGGATTACGGAGTGGCTGGCCGATCCGCGGGCGCTTCACCCGAATTCCACCATGCCCCAATTCCGCTTCTCGCCAGAACAGCGGCTGGACCTCGCGGCATTCCTTGCCGCCGAATCCGTTAACCCGGAGCTCGAAGCCCATCTGCTGATCGAGCCGGAGCCGATCCCGCCGGCATCGATCGCCGAGGGCAAACGCCTGGTAGAGACGTCCGGTTGCGTCGGCTGCCACGACATTCCCGGCCTTGAGCGGGGTGGGGAAATCGCGCCGGATCTGAGTTCGATCGGCGCCCGGCCGCTGGCCGAGCTCAACTTCGAGTGGCTCGACACGGAGCGTAGCCGGGCGGCGTGGCTCTTCAAAAAGGTGCGGACGCCGCGAATGTTCCCGGACGATCCCAAGATGCCGTATTTCGGACTGTCGGATGAGCAGGCGCAGCGGGTGGCCATCTTTCTCCTCGGCCTGGATGGACGCACGGCGCCGCGCGAATACCGCGTCGAGACGGCGAAGCCGGATTATGAGCCGGGCGGCCGGGCCGCGGAGCTGTTCGAGCAACTGAAATGTTTGAGCTGCCACGCCATCAAGGGGCGCGGCGCGCGGTTTGCGCCGGACTTGACGTTCGAAGGGAGCGCAGTGAAGAGAGACTGGCTCAGGAGTTATCTCCTCGCGCCCGATCGAATCCGGCCGTTGTCGAAACAGATGCCGAATTTCCGCTTGAGCGAGCGCGAAGCCGAGATTCTCACCGATTACATTGTCACGAACCTGCGGGATACTAGTATTCAAGTGACTGAAATCGAGTTCGCTGCGGATGCGGTCGAGGCCGGCCGGAGGCTTTATGCCGACAAGGGCTGCCGCGCCTGCCATCAGATGGATCAGGATGGAGGCGCGGTCGGACCCGACCTGACCGCGGTGGGAGACCGTTTGACCTCAGGGTATCTGCTGGAGCGCACGAAAGACGCTCATCGCTTCGTGCCCCGTATCGTCGAGCCCCGTTACGGCTTCAGCGAAGAAGAGGCCTATGCGCTGGCCGCCTACTTGGCCTCGCGGACGGGCCGGCCGTAGGAGAATCTGTCCATGCGTGCTCCTGTAAATCATCCGCGCCGGTTCGGCACAAGCGGTCTTTTTCCGCCAGTGGCCTTGGCCGCCCTGTCCGCTCTCGCCTTCGTCGCCATCAATGGGGCTGCCGCGGATAGGAAGATCCCGGGGGAATCGTCCCCGTCTTTTGCGGAGGAAGATGGCCGTCGTCTTTACGGGGCCTATTGCGCTCCCTGTCACGGCGAGCTCGGCCAGGGCGACGGACGCTTCTACGCGCCGTCTCTGGAGCCTCGTCCGCCCGACTTCACCGAAACGTCTTTCGTCGAGAGCAGATCCGATGAGGACCTGTTCCGGGCGATCCAAGGAGGCAGCGCCTCGATCGGCAAGTCCGATCTTTGCCCTCCTTGGGGGAAAACGTTCCGGAAGGAAGAGATAAAGCACCTGGTGGCGTATATTCGCCGTCTGCAGCAGCGAACGGAAGGGGCAGCGAAGAACGACGGGGCCCCTGAACCTGATTTACGAAACGCAAGAACTCAAACAAAGAGGTAATCAAGTGATCTGGAAGGAACAGTCATTAGCGAAACCACATCCCAGGCGCCGAAAGATCGTCTTCGGCGTTTTGCTGGCCGTCTTTTTCTCCTGGGGATTCAATGAGTCCGAGGCAGCGAGCGGCATTGTGTTCCATGACGTCAAGGCCCAGACCCGCCAGTTCATGGAGTGGGAACGAGAAATTCGGCTGGACAAAGAGCAGGAAAAGATTAAGAAAGCAGCCTTGACCGCCATTCCGGCGCCGTGTTGCAGCGATAAGTCAGCTTATACCTGTTGCTGCACGTGCAACATGTCGAGGAGCATATGGGGACTGGCGAACTACATGATCGCCAAGCAGGGCGCCGATGCGACGGCCGTGCGGGCCAAGGCGAAGGAATGGATCGCCTATATCAATCCCAACGGCTTCAGTGGAAAGGCCTGCTACACCGGAAGGTGTCAGCGCCCGTTTCGACAGGACGGTTGCGGAGGGATGAAAGCCTCCCAGCTCGTCTTCTGACGACTCGCCAGAGACTCGGCTGTTAAGGAAAGGCGGCTCTCGCCATTCCGATTTCCCGGGGCCGGCATCCTCATTCTCCGGGACTGCGGGCGGCGCGCGGAAGGGAGGTTTTGGAAAACGAGGCGATGAACCGCCTGGTCCGGAAACAACGACCGAATCGAGATGCCAGCGGTCCAGGCGAGAAGGTCAAGAGGGCGTGCCGGCGCGGACTCTTGGTCTTTTCCGGAAGCTGACCACTTCCCTTTCTGCTGAGTCCCGACTGGGTTATGATTGCTCAACCGAAACCCTGCGCCGCCCGACTTCTGCAGGCCTCCCACGGGGGCGTTTCTAAAGTCAGTCAGCGAAAAGGCGGATGTACGGGTCGAAGCGGAACCGCCGATTGCGTCTGCGGCCGGTGATTTCTGTTAGGATACCGAGCTCCACGAGACGTCGAATAAGTTCGTTGGCCACTGGAAACGTTAATGCCAGGAGATCGCTCACCTCTCTAACGCGGACGATGGGCCGTTCGAAGAGGTATTCGAGGGTCCTGAGACCGTTGCCCGCCGAGCGGCCGAGCCTCAGCGTGATGCGCTCCCGCAATGTTTCGCGCAGACTCAGGATCTCACGAGCCGTCTGAGCGGCCTGGTCGCTGACTTCTGCGACTCCGGCCAGGAAAAACGAAAGCCATTCTTCCCACTGGCCAGCATCGCGTATCGCCTGGAGACGCTCGTAATATTCGTTGCGGCGCCGCTTGAAGTAGTGCGAAAGGTACAGGACGGGTTTGTGAAGGGCGCCGCTGGCAACGAGAAGAAAGGTGATGAGCAGGCGACCAATCCGTCCGTTCCCATCGAGGAACGGATGGATCGTCTCGAACTGGGCGTGAGCCAGCCCGATCTTTATCAATAAGGGCAGGTCCTGGGACGAGTGCAGGAAGCGCTCCAAGTCCGACAGCGCATCCGGCACTAAATCCGGTGGCGGCGGGACGAACACGGCTTCGTTCAAAGTGCAACCGCCCGGGCCGATCCAGTTCTGGCTACGGCGGAGTTCTCCCGGCGTGCGGTCGCCTCCGCGGATGCCCTTGAGCAACCGGGCGTGGATCTCCCGAAACAGGCGGACGGAAACCGGCAACGTTCGGAGGCGGTCCAGGCCGTAGTTCATCGCCGATACGTAGTTGAACACCTCCTCTACGTCCTTGGGCCGGTCGGGGGAATAAATCTGAGCTTCCGCCGCCAAGACATCCTCCAGCGAGCTTTGTGTCCCCTCGATCTGGCTTGAAAGCACCGCCTCTTTGCGGACGTACATGGCGACGAACAAGTCTGGGTTCGGCAGGGTCAGGACCGCGCCGTCCAGGCGTCCCAGCGCATAGCTGGCGGCCTCGAGGCGGTTCTGGATTTCGGGGACGGACCGCAAAGGCGGGTCGGGTGGGAGCGGCGCGGGGATGAACGCCTCGTAACCGGCAGGCTGGGAGACGTATTGTCCAGCCCTGATAGACGTCTGCCTGCGTGCGGCCGCCATATGTGCCCCTGCCTTTAACATAGGACGCGACAGCGTCCATATTCAAGGCTGGCATTAATATAGAGAGCTCGGGCAGCCATGTTGTGGTCAGCCGCGAATATGGAACCCAGAGACCGCTCGAAGGAGAAGACGGCCAACAAGTCCCCGGGAGGGCAGGATAAAACTCAAACACGTCATTTAGAATCAACAGGTTAACGGAAAGTAAAGAGCGGCGGTCTCCCCGGCAGCGCGGATCAGTCCGGCGTCCAGCCGAAGGCGGACATCATGATGTGGAACAGGCGGGTGTTGGGGAAGAAGCCGCGGACCTGATCGGCTCCAGGCCCCTCGGCGGTGACGAGGACCTCTTCGGCGTTGTGATGGCCGGCGGCCTTGAGCGCCGGGACGATGTCCTCGCCGATGGGTGTGCCCTTGGGGAAGTGCAGGTCGTAAGAATGGTCAGCGGTGAAGATGAGCAAGGTCAGCGTGCCGCGGAAGTGGTCGGCGACGCGTTCGATGATGCGGTCGAACCGGGCCATGTTCTCGACCGACTGACGGATGTCGCCGAGGTGGTTGTCGGATTCGACCATCAGGAAGAAGCCGTCGGGATCGCGCTCGAGGATACGGATGGCGCAATCGACGGCCGCGGCGAGGTCGAACTCGTAAGGGCTGGGGGTCTCGAAGAGGGCCACGAGCTTGCGGGTGTCGCCGGGGACGCCTTCGAAGCCGGTGGGCCGGTCGAGGAAGAGGTAGCCCTTGGCGCGGAAGCGGGCGGCGAGGTCTTCGACGCCGAGAGCAGCGGTCTCGCTGAAGATGCGATCGCGGCCCCGGCCGATGACGACGTCGATGCCGTCGCCGCAGCGCGGCTCGAGGATCTGAAGGAAGATCTCGCCCCACTTGCCGCGGTCGTTCGAATGGGCGTAGCAGGCTGCCGGAGTGGCGTCGGCGGCGGCGCTGTTGGTGACCACGCCGGTGGCGAGGCCGTGCTCCTCAGCGTACTCGAGGATGGTTTTCAGCGCGGTTCCATCCCGCTTCCCACGCACGGCGTCGGGGCCCTGGGAAACGACGCCGTTGTGGGTCTTGCGGCCGGTGACGATGGCGGTCATGCCGGCGGCGGAATCGGTGACCCAGTTCGACGCCGTCGAGGTCTCCGACAGGCCGACGAAGGGCATGCGGTGGACGTAGAGGGCTTGGGGACGGCCATGGGCGAGGATGCTGGCGGCGTGGACGGTGGGCAGGCCGGTGCCGTCGGCGACGAAGAGGATGACGTTTTTGGCCCGTGGGGGAGCGGCCGTAGGGCCGTTGCTCTGGGCGGCTCCTGCCAGGGCGGATACCAAGAGAAGCCCTGCAGCCAACCTCCATCGATCAAGGAACTGCATAAGGCGGCGAACCTCCTTCCGAAATCTCCATCACGATCTCACTCCCGGCGTCGATGGCGAAGGGGATGCCGGCGATGGGATCGGTTCCCGTGTAGCGGCGCGGCCTTCCGCGGTTGACCCGGACGACATAGGTATGGTCGCGCTCCACGGGAAACCACTCCGGGAACTCGTTCAGGCGTGGGTAGTTCCGGGTCATATTCCACTGATCCTAGTGCCGGAGCCGTGCTCGCCGAACAGGTACTCGGGCTTCCAGATCACGGCGTCGATGGCCTGCTCCACAGCCCACACTCCATCATTATCGCCCTGGAGGCGACGAGGCCCAGCGGGCGCCGATCGGCGATAGCCGAGTCTCACACCTTGTCGGGGACGACGAACGGGGGGCGGTAGCGCCGCCGGAGCATACGGTCGGCTTCTTCGTCGCCGACGAACTGTTCAGCGTTTGGGTCGAAGCTGAGGCGGCGCCCGAGGCGGAACGAGATGTTGGCCAGGTGCGCCAAGGCGGAAGAGGCGTGCGCGGTTTCCACGGGACCGTTGAGTTGCTCCTTCTTTCGGCTCCGCACGGCCCGGATGAAGTTTTCGCGGTGGTCGCCCGCCTGTTTGCCGGACGGTCCGGGTTCGCGCTTGCGTCCGAGATAGGTCTCATAGGCCTCGTAATGGCGGATGACCATGTAGCCTTCCGAGCCATAGAAGACATTGCCCACATCCACGCCGTCTTCGCGGTTCGTGCACCAGTGACGGACGGCGATCTCGATCATCTTGTTCTGGCGGGGGTACCGGCACAGAGCGGTGAGGATTTCCGGGGTTTCCTTGTCGTCGTCCCAGAGGAACTTCCCGCCCATGGCAGCGACCTCTTCAGGGAGCCCGACGCCCAGACCCCATTGAGCCATATCGAGTTCGTGGATGCCCTGGTTGCCGATATCGCCGTTGCCGTAGTCCCAATGCCAGTGCCAGTTGTAGTGAACGAGCCCTCGCGAGAACGGGCGGCGCTGGGCCGGGCCTTGCCAGAGGTCCCAGTCGAGGGAGCTGGGCGGCGCCTCATCCGGAAAGCGGCCGACCGAGGGGCGCCACCGGAAGATCACCGCCCGGGCCAGGTAGACCTTGCCGATGAGGCCCTCACGGAGCCGGCGGACGGCTTCCTGGAGCGCGGGCGAGCTGCGGAGCTGGACGCCATGCTGTACGATGCGGCCGTACTTGACCGCGGCTTCGATCATTTTCCGCCCTTCCCAGACGTTGTGGGAGCCGGGCTTCTCCACGTAAACATCCTTGCCGGCCTGGCAGGCCCAAACGGTCGCCAGCGCGTGCCAGTGGTTCGGCGTGGCGATGGAGACAGCATCGATCTCCTGGTCGTCCAGAACCCGGCGCAGGTCCGTTTCGGTGCGCGGCCGGCGGCCGTAGGTCTTTTCGAATTCGGCGGCGCGCTCGGCGACAACGTTGCGGTCGGGATCGCAAAGGACTGCGACCTCGACGCCTCGGAGCTTCTGAAAGTAGTGCATATGACTGCGGCCCTGGCCGTGAACGCCGAGCACGGCGAGACGGATCGTGTCGTTGGGCTGCCTGAGACCGAGGGCTAGGTATGGGGCCGCGGCCGCTACCGCCGTGGTACGAACGAACTGCCTGCGTTTCATGAGAACGAACCTCCTATACGGTCGGGACTACAAATCCCGGTCGTGGCTCGCAGGGTGGCGAGCCACAACCGGTTGCCTGATCCTAGCCTGAGGGTGAACTTTTCAGACCCGCGGCTCAGAAGATGTACTTCAGTCCGAACTGGAGGATACGCGGGGCGCCGGCGCCACGAATCTTGCCGAAAGTACTCTTGTTGACCCTCCCTTCGGGACTTCCGAGATTGACCCAGTTGAAGACGTTGAACAGTTCGCAGCGGAACTGGATCCTGTGGTTCTCGGTGAAGCGAAAGTCCTTCAGGATGCCGAGGTCCACGTTCTTGCTTCCGGGACCGATGACGACGTTGCGGCCGAGGTTGCCCAACTGGCCGGGCTTGTTCGGCTCGAAAGCGTCCGGGTTGAACCAGGCTTGAATGACCTGGTCCCGCGGCCGATTTGGATCGAGCTTCCACGCGCCGATGACGTCGGGACGGTCGCCGCCGGAGTTGCCATCGTAGTCGTTGTCCTTGCCGCTTCGCACCCAAACCGGCGCACCGGCATAGAAAGTGGCAATACCGTTGAGCGACCAGCCGCCGAGGATGGCTGCGGCGGCGCCGGAGGCATTCCGCAGGAAGGGCAGTTCCCAGACCCAGGAGACCACGAGCATCTGCCGGCGGTCATTTTCGCCCAGGCCGCGGTTGAGCCGGATGTTGCGTTGATCGGCCCAGCGAGAGCGGGAGCTGTACCAGCTCTCATCGTCGATCCACTTGCTGAGCGTATAGGAACCCAGCAGTGTGAATCCCTGGCTGAAGCGCTTCTCCACCCGGGCTTGGAACGCGTTGTAGCTGGAGTTGACGAACCCTCCTATCTGCTGCATCCGTTTGAATGTCGGGTACATCGGACGGCGCTGGTCGATGTTCTTCTTGCTGGCGTCCGGGGTGCGGAGGGGCGAGTTGATGTCGGTTGCGCCCAGCAGTTTATGGCCGTTGTTGCCGACGTAGGCGGCTTCGGCCGACCAGTCGCGGCCAATCTGGCGCTGGATCGATAGGTTCCACTGCTGCGCGTATCCGACGCGCATGCCGGGGTCGAGGAAGTCATAGTTGGATTTCGGAGGGAACTTCAAGTCCTCGGGATTCTTGCTGAAGGGGAAGGGGGAGCCGCCGATGGGGGCGTAGGGGTCTTCGAGCGTCGTGTCGCGGATCGTGTCCCGGTAGGCAAAGGGAGTCGAGACCTGCATGCCTTGCAGCGCGTTAAAGATCGTGAAGGAGTAGGAGACGCCGTATCCGCCGCGGACGACGGTTTTGCCGTCGCCGAACAGATCGTAAGCGAAACCGAAGCGGGGCGCGAAATTGTTCCAATCGTTGCCGATAGTGCCGCGGGGGATTCCCTCGTCGCAGGGGAAGAGGATTCCCACGGGAGCTTGGGGCACACAGCTCGACTGCCGGCCGGGCCGCCAGGCGATCATCTGATCCATGGGGTGGACCGGCCACGTGTTCAGTTCGTAGCGGACGCCGATCGTCAAAGCGAGCTTGCGGGTGACGCGCCAGCGGTCTTGGACGAACCAGTACCAGGCCCAGGAGTTGTTGCTCTTGTAGGTCTGGATCTGGACGCCCACGTGATCGACGAGTCCGAGGAGGAGATCCGCCAAGGCGTTGCCGGTGTAAGCGCCCTCGAAGAACCACTCGCCCCCCATGCGCGGAGCGGTGGAGACGTCCATCAGTTTGCGGAGCCAGCCCTCGGCGCCGAACTTCAGGTCGTGCTTGCCCTTCACCCAACTGAAGGTGTCGGCGATGGTGTAGTGGTTGGCGGTTTTCGGACCGCCATAGGCGGCGCCGGCGTCGAAATATCCGGCGACGTCCACATCCGGCGGCATTTGGGGTCCGGCGGGCAGTGGCGCGAAGTTCGAACCGAGATCGTTCATGCTTACGTCGTCGGGAAGGACTTTGCGGTTGCCGGCGCTACGCGAGTAAGTGGCCCGGAAGTGGTTGAGCTTCGTCGGGCTGATCGTCCAGTACTCATGGATGTTCAAGTTGTGCTGGCGGGACTTGATGTTGCGCCGGGCGAAATCGATCTCTTTGATGAAGCGCTGCTCGTCGATCGAGTCGCTCCAGAAGTAGGCTCCGGAGAGCTTGTGCATCGAGGAGAACAGGTGGTCTACTTTGACCAGGAACTGGTCGTTGCTGCGGCCTTCGCTGGCGCTCTGGTAGAGGCCGTTGGGGCCGTTGGCCGGATAGTTCGGCAGGGGGATGGCGAGATCGAGGTAGTTTTGGGCCACCTGGCTGAGCCGTTCGGGCGGGATGACGTTGCCGGGGAACGGTTGGCCGCTGAGCGGGTCGATGATGATGATCGGGTTTCCGTTGCGATCGACCGACTTGGAGAAGTCTCCCCGGCGTTCGGCTTCGGTCGGCACGAGGGCGGTATTGCGGAAGTCGCGAACGCGGCGGCGGAATCCTTGGTAGCTGCCGAAGAAGAAGGTCTTGTCCTCGAGGATGGGCCCGCCGAAGGAGCCGCCGAACTGGTTTTGGACGAGGGGCGTGGTGTCGGGTTCGAAAAAGTTCCTGGCGTTCAACCGGCGGTTGCGGAGGAAATGGAACAGGCTCCCGTGAAACGAGTTGGTCCCGGACTTCGTGATGACATTGACGACGGCGCCGACCGAGCGGCCGAACTCGGCATCGTAGTTGTTGGTGATGACGCGGAATTCCTGAATGGCGTCGGGATTCGGCACGTCGTTGCCATAGTTGCGCAGCGGCGAGGTGTTGTCGCCGCCGTCCAGGAGCCAGTTGCTTTGCTCTTCCCGCTGGCCGTTCACGACGGCTTTGTTCTCGATGAAGCCTTGCGCGTTGCCGGTCTGCAGTTGCTGAGCGCCCGGAATCAGGCTGACAAGCGCGAGGGTGTTCCGGCCGTTCAGCGGGAGTTCAACGACCCGCCGGGCGTCCACCAGCCCGCCCATTTCGTTGGTCGCTGTCTCGACGAGCGGCGCGTCGGCGGTGACGCTGACTTGTTCGGTGAGCGATCCGACCGAAAGCTGGATGTCCA
>CAYWXL010000009.1:42581-84592 GCA_964461995.1 uncultured Solibacteraceae bacterium | reverse complement strand
TCGGCGGTGACGCTGACTTGTTCGGTGAGCGATCCGACCGAAAGCTGGATGTCCACCCGGGCGCGCCGGTTGAGCGAGAGCTCGATGCCGTCGCGGACCGCCGTGCGGAATCCTTCGAACTCCACGCGAACCGTGTAGAGGCCGACGGGCAACTCGGGCAGATTGAAGAAGCCCACTTCGTTCGACGCCGTGGACCGCTCTTCATTGGTGAGCGTGTTGACGGCGGTCACATTGGCGCCGGCAACGACAGCGCCGCTCTCGTCCGTGACCGTTCCGTAGATCGAGCCCGTAGTCTGGGCAACCAGCGGCGTACACGCCGCCAGGATCAGAAAGACGAAGGCCGGCGCGCTCCGGAGACCCCGGCAAGCGCCGGCGAGGGTGAGAAATCTCATGCGAACCTCCTTGCTATCGAGCCGCGAAGCAGGCGGCTCTACTCTCCGGGTTCAGAATGAGCGGCGGCGCAGGTCAAGGGGAAGTGTATTGCGGCAACCCAACGGTAACCGTAACGGTTAGCAGGCGGTTTCAGGGGCCGAGGCGGCAGGCGGTTGCAGCCGGGGGAGGCGGTGGGGGATCAGCAATGCAATGAGACGAATAGAGACCCCGGGACCCCGGCTCAGGATCCGGGAACGCTGAGCACGTGATGAGTCAGGTACTCGGACTTGACCGGAGCCCCTTGATCGACGACCACACGCAAAACCATCTGGAAGTAGACCGGTTCGGCGCTGTCGCGAACCGCGAGCCGCGACATTAGCTGGCGCAGGCTGTCGGACTGGGTCACGTATTCCACTGCGGCGAGGGCGCCGGGCGCGCTGTGGGCGGTCAAAAGGAGGATTCGGCGGTCGGTCTTGAGGCCGGGAAAGCAGCCTATGATGGCATAGCTCAGCTCTTCCCAATGCGAGGGCGTGACAAATTTCTCCGGCTCTCCGGGCTGGGGATTGCGGTTGACCACGTTCTGGTCGGCGTCCCATTCGAACTCCTGGGGCACCGGGAGCCGGTCCAGCAGAGGGATCATCCGTGGCGCCCCGACAAATATAATGTTGGCGCTCCGGATCTCCTCCCAGTCCGCCCGGTGGGCCGGGAGAGCATCGAGCTCCCCCCCGAAGCGGCCGAAGAAGCTAGTGAGACGCTGGACAGCCAGCGCATCGCCTGTCAGGGCGTAGTCATAACGTGGGCCGGAGAGCGGACCGAAACGGCTCTGCATCTTCTGGAACATCGGGTCGTTCTGAAAATCCAAGGCCTTGTTGAGTTCAGGCCACCGCAGGAACAGCCTCTCTTTCTGGGAGGCGAAGAAGATCGGGCTGCCGAAGATGACGTAGTTCTTGGCGCCTTCGGAGAAGAACGGACCCCAAATCGGCGTCGTTCGCGGGTCGAAACTCTCCACGACGGCGGACCGAGGGGCCTCGAGCGCCGCAGTGGCCGTCCCGCGGAATGAACTCACCCAGACGAGCAAGACCACAACGCAGAGCCCGAGGATGGCTATCGCGAGGTTCCGGGGATCTTTGAGGTAGGCGCCGCTACGCAGGAGCCTCCCGAACCACGAATCCTCCGCAGCGCGTTGGCGGAATACGGGGACGTAACTCCCTTTCGGGAGGTCAATCAAAATGTCGGCGCGGCGCCCCTCGCTGGAATAATATTCGCGAAGCTTGGTGCGCAGACGGCTGGCTTCCACACGGACGATGGGATCGATTCGCGGGTCGTAACTTTCCGGCCGGTCAAAGACCTCGAGGCCGATGTGGTATTCCTTGAGCCGGTCGCCCCGGCCTTCGATCACCTGTTCGACGGCGAACCGAAGAAAGCGGCGAAGCCGTTCTGAGTGGGCGAAAGCCCGGCTGCTGAGGATGGCCTGGAGTTCAGCCCGTACCCGTGCCTTGGGGACGTGGCCTGGCGCGGGTTCCTTTTCGGAACTCGCGTGGCCCCCTGGAGGCGAAGCGGCTCGCTGGCGCTTATCGGTCATGCTCTCGCCGGACCCGGCCCGGCGGGCCGGCAGAGTGGTCACCGTACGTTTACCGTTACGTCGCCTCTGTGCGCCTCAGCTCACCAATGTCGGCCGACCGGCCCGTTCCGCCGACAGCGATTATACCAAGCGAGGTGCTAGAAATCTCGCGGCCTTGATCTGAGGCGGCCGGCGCTGGTGCCCCGGGACTCGATGGGACCGGACTCCGGTCAGGCCGCGCGCTTTGGCGGCCGACTATTTGGCGAGGATGTCCACGCCGGTGGTGCCCGGTTGGCGGACCTTGAAATAGACCTTTTCCCACTCCTTGTGGGCGGGGTGGTCCGCATAAACCGTCAGAGCAGCCTCGTCCTTCATCTCCATGCAGACGCCGTGGCGGCGCACGACCATGTTCACCTTGCCCTCTACGTCTTTCTCCCCACCCCGGAGCCGCTTGGCCGTCGCCCTGTCAGCGGTGATTAGCCGCATGGGCCGACGCAGGTCCCCGTACCAGACATTCAGCAAGCCGGGGATCTTGGACGGCAGTTCGCTGGTGGCCTTGTAGAAGGCCTGCCAGTCCGCGCTGGTGGCGCCTTCCTGGGGCGTGAAGTAGAAGCAGTGCATCAGCTTTCCGTCGGCGGCGGCGGCAACGCCGGCCGCAGCCAGCAGGCATAAAGAAACGATCAAAATCCGCACCTGGAGTCCCTCCTGTCGTCGTGGTTCGGGTTAGTTCCATTGCGCCGCGACCTCGGCGGCGAAATCTTTGAATCTCCGCATCGGGTGTCCGGTGATCGCCTCGGATTGGACGAGCTCCTCGGGTCCCGCTTTCAGGCCGTGCTGTTGAAAATGGTCGTACATGATGCGGAGGTCATGGACGAGCCACGGCGGCAGCATCAGTTCGGCCTGTTTTTCCCAGTTATCCAGGTCGTCGCCTACGTACTGGATCTCGCATCCCAGGGCGGCGCTCCAGATGCGGGCGCACTCCTCGCCGGTGAGCACGTCCGGCCCCACGATGGGGTATCCCTTCCCCGCGAACCCGTCTTCCGTCAAAGCCTTGACGGCGGCGTCGGCGATGTCGCGCACGTCCACGCGGCTGAGTCCGATGGAACCCAGCGGCTGCGGGTAGACGCCGAATTGCCGGATGGGGTCCTCAAGCCAGAGGTCGTTCTGAAAAAAGTTGTTCGGCTCGAGGAACGTATACTCGAGGCCGGAAGCGCGAATAGCCTCGACGACCGGGATCTTGGAACCGAAGTGGGGAATGTGACGGCCTTCTTCCAGGCGATGCACGGTGAGATAGACGATGCGCCGGACGCCGGCGGCCATGGCCGCCTCCACGCCGTTGATTCCCTGCTCGGTCTCGTCCTGGGCGAGAGGGGTGAGCAGGAAGACGGCGTCCACTCCGGCCATGGCCCGGGCCACGGCATTCTTGTCGGCCAGGCTGCCCTCGGTGATCTCGACCTTGCTGTTGTGCTTGGTGAGCTTGTGCGGCGAACGCGTTAAAGCACGTACGGCGTGGCCGGTGCGAATGAGCCTGGCCAGGACGCGGCTGCCGACAGTACCGGTTGCGCCGGTGACGAGGATCTTCATAATTGGGTGAGCGGTCCCTTCCGCTCTCTCCAGTGTACGGCATCACGGACGGAGAACCGCGAGTGCCAGCCGGCGGCGCCCGAGCGCGCCTCACTCGCCGGATGGGTGGTCGAGTTTCCAGCGGATCTGCTTGAAGATTCCCAGCCAGATCTCGGCGTCCCGGGCGCTAAGGCTCATGCGGCGGACTAGGCGACGGATCTTCTCTTGGGTGGACGCTCCGATACGAGGCTTCACGTAGCCGGAGACGGCGAGGACTTCGAAGAGCAGAGCCGTCAGGCGCTCGAGGTCGCCGGCGGAGGCCGGGCGCGGGGCGACCGGGGACGCGGCGGCGGCCGTCTCGCTCCGCATCAGCTCGTAGAGACAGACGGCGACGGCTTGGCCGAGATTCATCGAGCCGTGCTCGCGGCGGGTGGGAATGCGCAGCAGCCAGTGGCAATGGCTGAGATCCTCATTGGTGAGCCCGTACTTCTCGCTGCCGAAAACGAGGGCCGCCGGAGCAGCGGAGGCGTGGGCGCGGATGAGAGGCGCGGCCTGTTCGAGGCGCCGCAGCGGGTGGTGGAGTTCGCGGGCGCCGACCGAGCTGGTGCCGACGACGAGGCTGCAGTCCGCCACGGCCTCCGCGAGGCTGGAGAAGAGCTCGGCGCGCTCCAGCACGTGGCCGGCGTGGACGGCGGAGCGGGCTTCCCGGAACGCAACGTCGTAGGCGTTGACCAGCCGGAGGCGGGAGAAGCCGAAGTTGCTCATGGCGCGGGCGACGGCTCCGATGTTCAAGGGATTGCGGGGCGAGACGAGGACGACGCGGAGCTCGTCCAGCGGGAACGTGTCGGCCTCCACCGGAGCCACCGGCGTCTTCATCGCCCCTCAAGATAGCAAGGACACGACCGGCGGCGCGCCCTGGGACGCCGAGCGTCCGGCGACAGCGGGTTCCCGGCTCAGCGAAGCTCCTCGATAACCGCTTCCAGCGCCTCTTTCGACGGCCGGATCTTGGACTCCGGCAGCGTCGCCAGCGGCTCGTCCACCAGGTGCAGCAGGTCGATGAGAGTCGGCGCGTTCTCGTTCACGTAGAGGACTCCGGTAAGGACTTCGCCTTTGCCGGCGGCCTCATGCAGTCTTCGGATGGCCTCCAGCTTGTCGGTGGGATCGTAGTCCCGGTCGAGCTTGCGCAACACGAGCTTCGAGCCGTCGTGCATTTCGACCTCGCGGACCGAGCCTTCTTCCATCTCGATCTCGATCTCCTCGAAAGCCGGGACGAAGCCGACCTCGTGCAAGGGCTCGTCATGCTCCTTCATGTAGGCGTAGCTCTTGGTAGAGCCCTCATGATCGTTGAAGGTGGTGCACGGCGAGATTACGTCGATGACGGCCAGCCCGTTGTGAGCGATAGCGGCCTCGAGGACGGCCTTGAGCTGGTTCTTGTCGCCGGAGAAAGATCGGGCGACGAAGGTGGCTCCGGTCTCGATGGCCATCAGGCAGCAGTCGATGGGCGGCAGGTCATTGGCGGCGCCGCTCTTGAGTTTCGAGCCGATGTCGGCGGTGGCCGAGAACTGCCCTTTAGTGAGGCCGTAGACGCCGTTGTTCTCGATGATGTAGACGAGCGGCACGTTGCGCCGCAGCATGTGCATGTACTGGCCCAGGCCGATGGAGGCGGTGTCGCCGTCGCCGGAGGTGACGAGGCCGATCAGCTTGTGGTTGGCCAGCATGGCGCCGGTGGCCAGGGCGGGGGCGCGGCCGTGCACGCCGTTGAAGCCGTGGGAAAGGCCGAGGAAATAGGCCGGCGCTTTCGACGAGCAGCCGATGCCCGAGAACTTGGCCACGTTCCACGGGGCGATCCCTAACTCGAAGAACGCCTCGATGATGCGTTGGGAGACGGAGTTGTGTCCACAGCCGGCGCATAAAGTGGTCTTGGCGCCCTTGTAATCGACTACGGTGAGGCCGATACGGTTTGTTTTCGGAGCCCGGGGCGGGCGAGTGGCGGTGGTGCTCATAAACCCTCCTGCGCTGCAATCGCGTTCGTCACGGTGCGGGCGTCTAGTGGCAAGCCACCGTAATAGCAGACGCTGCGGAGCTTGGCGGCCCGCTCGGCGTTCAAAGCCATCTTCATCAACAGCCGCATCTGGCCGTCGCGGTTCTGCTCGATGACGTAGATGCGGGCGTGGCGGTCGATGAACTCCAGCACCTGGTCGGTGAAGGGGTAGGCACGGAGGCGCAGATGAGAGGTCTCCAGGCCATACTCCTGCTTCAACTGGTCGCGGCTCTCTTCGGTGGCGTAGACGGACGTGCCGTAGCAGATGAGCCCGATGGAAGCATGCTCGTTGTATTCCACCACCGGAGGGGGCACGTCGCCCTTCAGGTTCTCGAACTTGCGCGCCAGACGATCGAGGATGCCCATGTAATCAGAAGGCCGCTCGCTGTACTTGGCCTCTTCGTCGTGGCCGCTGCCACGGGTGAAGTAGGCCGCCTTGGGGTGTGGCGTGCCAGGCAGCGTGCGATAGCACACGCCGTCGCCGTCCACGTCCCGGTAGCGGGCGAATCCCCCGAGGCGGTCGAGATCCTCGGCGCTGAGGACCTTGCCGCGGCGAATCGGCTTGTCCGGATACTCGAAAGGATCCGACATCCAGTAGTTCATCCCGAGGTCGAGGTCGGTGACGACGAAGACCGGAGTCTGATATTTCTCAGCCAGATCGAAGGCGTCGCTCATCATCGAGAAGCATTCCTCGGGACCGGAAGGGAACAGCATCGGGTGCTGGGTGTCGCCATGCGACAGAACCGCGGTGAAGAGAATATCGCCCTGCTGGGTGCGGGTGGGCAGACCGGTGGAAGGTCCTACCCGCTCGACGTTGACGATAACCGCGGGTACCTCGGTGAAGTAGGCAAGTCCGACGAACTCCGACATCAACGAAATGCCCGGGCCCGAGGTGGCGGTCATGGCCCGCGCGCCCGCCCACCCGGCTCCGATCACCATGCCGATGGCAGCCAGCTCGTCTTCGGCCTGCAGGATGGCGCAAGTGCTCTTGCCGGTCTCCGGGTCGGTCCGGAGCCGCTTGGCGTAACCCATCATCGCTTCCACAAGAGAGGTGGAGGGGGTGATGGGATACCAGGTGACGACGGTGGCGCCGGCAAAGATGGCTCCCAGGGCCGTGGCGGCGTTGCCCTCGATGATGATCTTGCCCTGGGTGCGGTCCATCCGCTCGATGCGCAGCGGATCGGTCTTCTGAAGGTTCTCGGCGGCGTACTGGGCGCCGGCCTGGACGGCCCCCCAGTTCAGCTCGGCGGCTTTTTTCTTGCGGGGGCCAAACTGCTTGAAGAGGGCCTTGTGAACCTCCTCAAGGTCGATTCCCAGCAGGTGGGCGAGCACGCCCACGTAGATCATGTTCCGTACCAGCTTGCGGAGCCGCACCTCGGGGCAGACCGGGGCGACGAGCTTGTCGAACGGCACGGCGTAAGCGTGCACGTCGCTGCGGAGCTCCGGCAGCTTCAGGCCGGCGTCGTAGACCAGCGCGGCGCCGGGGTGCAGTCCTTCGATGTCCTCGTGGACCGACTCCGGGTTCATCGCCACCAGCAGGTCGACTTCGCGTTTGCGCCCGATGTAGCCGTGCTTGCAGGCGCGGATGGTGAACCAGGTGGGCAGGCCCTGAATGTTCGACGGAAACAGGTTCTTTCCGGACACCGGGACGCCCATCTGAAAGATGGAGCGCATCAAGACCAGATTCGCGGTCTGGCTGCCGGAGCCGTTGACGGTGGCGACCTGAATGCTGAAGTCGTTGATGATCTCTTTACGTGATTGCTCTTCGCCCGCAGTTAGCGGGCTGAGGTCGGTAACAGACATGAAATCAGTTCCCTATGGTGGAGAGATGCAAGAAAAGTCCCCTCGGTAGCAATTATATGGGAACGGCTGCTTCCACGTCAGAGCGGCCGGGTAAAGTCCCCGTGCATGGGCGGGGGCGGTTGTTAAGATAGTTGCAGGAGGCCGGCAGAGCGAGCCTTCTCAGAGAGCACGAGGGGCAGGGCTCCGCGGGCGCTCGCATGGCGCATCCCATGAGAGGGGAGCCGCGGCGACCGAAGGGCCTCCCGGTTTGGAAAGTCTCCCATCCATGTCACAGCAGGCCGTCGCCGAAAAACCTACCGTCGCGGAATTCGCCCACCAGGTGCGTGAACAGCTCATTCCCATCGTTAGCCGCTTCTCCTATTTCGCGGCGGGGATCCCGCTGGCCGAAGACGACGTGAAAGAGTACCTGGAAGAGCCCGTCATGGCGTTGCCGCCGAAGCTCCGGGATGCGCTGCCGGAAATCGCGATTCTCTTGGTGCCGTACTTGAAACGGCAGACGCGGCGGGAGGAAGACGGAGCGGCGGTTTCCGAAGAGGTCGTGTGTTTCGACGAACCCGGCCGCGATCAGATTCTCGACGCCGTGGTCACGACGCCGGAAAGGGTCTACCTCGCCTTCGGCATTAAAGGGCAGGACGTGGCGGAATACCATTACCGGCTGTTCCACCGGCTGGCCGAGGTGGCGGTCTCCCGGCTCGAAGGGGAGTTGTGCGAACCGTTCTACAACGTCGTGCGCGAGGAATTGAGCGCCGGTGTGCACGGTGAGGTGGACGAGGAGAGCTGGGAACTGAAGCGGGCGCTGCAGCGGCGGCAGAAACGGTACCATCGCCGCACCAAGGGTTTCACACAGTACGCCCGGCAAGCGCTGACGGACACCTTGAGCCTCTACCTGCACGGCATCTGCTGCGACATCGACATCGAGACCGGTCCGCGGCAACTGCCGAGCCGGCACCTGCGGCGGCGGCTGGAGCTGCTGCAGGCAATCTGCCCGCCGCCGCCGGGTTACGCGGTGTTTCCGGAAGACTTGAAGGCGATCGAGGATACGGACCTCCCGCCGGACGCGCCGGTGGTTTGACGGCTGCGGGACGGACGGGAACTCACCGGCGGGCGCGGCGTTTCTTCTGTGAGGGCTGCGGCGTGGCCGTGGCCTGTACTTCTTCGAGCCAGCGGCGGGCGGTCTGGGTCATCTTCCGCGTCCGCTCCGGGTAGCGGGCGGCGAGATCGTTCGCCTCGCCCAGATCCTCGCCGAGGTGAAACAGGGCGGGTTTCTTGGCGTCCCGTTCCCCGAGAACGAGTTTCCACGGACCCTCGCGCATGGCCAGGGCGCGCCCGGTGGACCAGAACAGCGGGCCGCGCTCGATCTCGCGGCCCTCGAGCAGCAGCGGCGCGAGGCTGACGCCGTCCAGGGGCCGTTCCTTGGGGGCGGCAACGCCGGCCAGCTCGAGCATGGTGGGCATCAGGTCGAAGCCGGCGGCGAGCTGGTCCGTCACCTGGCCAGGGCGGATCTTGCCCGGCCACCAGGCGATCGCCGGGACGCGGTGGCCCCCTTCCCACACAGTTCCCTTATGGCCGCGGAGGGGCCGGTTGCTGCCGCGAGGCGTGGCCCCGTTGTCGGAGAAAAAGAAGACGAGGGTGCGCCGTTCGAGACCCAGGCGCCGCAGCAGCGCCAAAATGCGGCCGGTGCTGGCGTCCATCTCCTCGACCATGACGCGGTAGCGGCGGCGGATCTCCGCCTCGTCCAGCTTCTGCCGCACGGACGGCTCACCCGGGCGGCGGAAGCCCCGGGGATCGTCATCGGGGGTCTGGTAGGGGTAGTGGGGCGCTTCATGGGCGACATAGACGCAGAAGGGCTCGCGGGCGTGGCTTTCGATGAACTCCAGCGCGTGGCGGGTGATCAGGTGGGTGGAGTAGCCCTCTTCGACAATGTTCTTGTCATTGTGCCACCAGTCGTGGGCGCCGGCCTGATCCACGTGGGAGAAATAGTCCACGTTACCGCTGACGTAGCCGCGGAAGAGCTGGAAGCCGTGGCGTAGGGGGTTGTAGCGGGGCAGATATCCGAGATGCCACTTGCCGAAGATGGCGGTAGCGTAGCCGTGTTCGGAAAGCAGCTCGGCGAAGGTGACCTCGACAGGCTGGAGGCCGTCTTCGTGCTCCGGGCGGCGGGGGTCGGCGAAGACGACGCCGGGAATGCCGGCGCGCTGCTGGTAGCGCCCTGTGACGAGGGCGGCGCGGGTGGGGCTGCAGACGGCGCCGTTGGAGTGGAAATCGGTGAAGCGCAAGCCCTCCGCGGCCATGCGGTCCAGGTGGGGGACTTCGATCCAGCCGCCGTACGTGCTCAGGTCGCCGTAGCCGAGGTCGTCGGCGAGGATGATGACGAAGTTCGGGCGGCCTTCCGCAGCGACGAGGCCGGCGGAAAACAGTAGGAGCAGTGAGACCAAGAGCGGGAAACGGCGCAGCTTGCAGGCCATAGCGCAAGCATTCTATCGCGCTCCTTCCGCGGACGGGACGGCGAGTGCCTCGAGGATGCGGCGGGCGGCTTCTTTGCCGCGTTCGCCGACCTCTCCCACGGGACCCACGCAGCTCGGGCAGCCGGCCTCGCAGACGCAGGCCTCGATCAGTTCGCGGGCGCCTTTGAGCAAGCGCGGCGTGAGCTTGAAGAGCGGCGGGCTGAGGCCGACGCCGCCGGGGTAGTTGTCGTAGAGGAACAGGTCCGGTTCGTAAGAGGCCAGCCCGCCGGAGACGTCCTCGGTGATGGCGACGCCAAGGTCGCGGGGATCGCACATCAGCAGCAGGGCGGCGACGGCGCGCAACACGTTGCCCAGCCCGGTGAGTCCGGCCTGCTTCTCGGTGGGGGATAGATCGGGGAACCGGGCGAGGAAGCTGGCCGGGAAGTGGAG
This sequence comes from uncultured Solibacteraceae bacterium, assembly GCA_964461995.1. Classification (GTDB taxonomy): domain Bacteria; phylum Acidobacteriota; class Terriglobia; order Bryobacterales; family Bryobacteraceae; genus JALSRK01. The sequence continues at coordinate 74,358 of CAYWXL010000009.1, read as the reverse complement.
CCAGAAGGCGGTGGTCTGCATCTCCTGCTCGGGCAGGGAGAGGTTGCCGGCGCCGACGTTCTCCAGGGTGTAGAACTTGATCTTCTTGAAACCGACTACCTGGGTGTTGACGCGCACCTCGCCGTGGGCGGCGGCGGCGCCGCCCACCGGGCGCTCTTCGAAGCGGTCGAGCTCCTTGACCTGCGTGTAGTCGATGGCGTCGGTGAAGTAGTCGCACTCGACCCGGCGCACGTAGGCCTTGCGGTTCTCGTAGTCCATGCGCTCGACCTGGTACTGCCGGGCCTCGTGCAGGTAGATGGCCTTCTCGTGCAGCGTGGTGAGAGCGGCGGGGAAGGACACCTCGCCGATGACGCGGGGCTCGCCGGTGGTGTCGATGACCACGAAGTTGTCGCTGGTGACGGCGCGGAGGCTGATGGCGTCGGCCGGGTAGCTGTCCGAGGTCCAGTGCCAGGCCCCGGCGGAATGGTGCAGCAGGCCCAGCTCTTCGAGGAAGCGGCACAGATCCGCGGTGTCGTGCGGGCCGAACTTCTCGCCGTCGCGGATGGGCAGCTCGAAGGCGGCGCACTTCAGGTGGCTGAGCAGCAGCTCGAGATTGTCGGGATTGATGTAGGCGTGCTCGGGCGACTGGCCGAAGAAGTAGTCCGGGTGCTCGATGATGTACTGGTCGAGGGGGGCGCTGGAGGCGACGAGGACGGCGACGGACGTGGACTGGCGGCGTCCGGCGCGGCCGGCGCGCTGCCAGGTGGAGGCGATGGCCCCGGGATAGCCGGCCATGATGACGACGTCGAGGGAGCCGATGTCGATGCCCAGCTCGAGGGCGTTGGTGGCGACGACGGCGCGGATCTTGCCTTCCCGGAGGCCGCGCTCGATCTCGCGGCGCTCCTTGGGCAGGTAACCGCCGCGATAGCCGCGGACGGCGTCGGGTCCCAGCCGCAGCTTCGCCGCTGCGTCTTTCAAATAGGTGACCAGGACCTCGGTGGCCAGGCGGTTGTTGGCGAAGACGAGCGTCTGCTGGCCGCGGTCCAGGAACTCGATGGCCAGCCGCCGGGCTTCGTGCAGATAGCTGCGGCGGATGCCGAGCTGGCGGTTGACCACCGGCGGATTGTAGAAGACGAAGTACTTTTCGCCGCTGGGGGCGCCGTTGTCGTCCACCAGCTCGAACGGCTCGCCGGTGAGGGCCTCGGCCAGCTCCCGGGGGTTGGCGATGGTGGCCGAGGAGCAGATGAACTGCGGCTCGGAGCCGTAGAAAGCGCAGATGCGCTCGAGCCGCCGCAGGACGTTGGCGAAATGGGAGCCGTAGACGCCGCGGTAGTAGTGCAGCTCGTCGATGACGAGGTAGCGGAGCCGCTCGAAGCACTTCGCCCAGCGGGTGTGGTGCGGCAGGATGCCGGTGTGGAGCATGTCCGGGTTGGTGAGCACCACGTTGGCTCGCTCGCGGATGGCCCGGCGGGCGTCCTGGGGGGTGTCGCCGTCGTAGGTGAAAGCCCGGATGTCCGAGCCAAGGGCCTCGACGGCGGCGTGGAACTCATGGAGCTGGTCCATGGCCAGCGCCTTGGTGGGGAACAGATAAATGGCGCGGGCGTCGGGCTCGGCCAACAGGCGGTTCAGGACGGGGAGGTTGTAGCAGAGAGTCTTGCCGCTGGCGGTGGGGGTGACGACGACGACGTTCTTGCCCGCCTGAACCAGCTCGAAGGCCTGGGCCTGATGGGTGTAGAGTTGGCCGATCCCGCGCTTTTCGAGGGCGGCGCGCAGGCGCGGATCAACGGAGTCCGGGATCGGGCGCAGGTCGGCGTCGCGGGCCGGTTGGCGGCGGATCTCGCGAATTGGGGAGTCAGGATCGGCGCGCCACTTCTCCAGGCGCGCCACTGCGGCGGCGAGATCTTCCCGCCGGGTGAGGGCGGTTTCCAGAGTTCCGTTGCCGAAGTCGAAAGAGAGGTTGTTCACGGCGCTTCTCTTCGCCTTTTCTTTGCCAATGTAGCCGATTTTCTTCGCGGCGGCAAGCCCGGGCGCGCCCGCGAACCCAAGCTCACCCGGCGCGGGCGATGCGGGCGAACAGGTCGCCGAAGATGCCGTCGCGGTCCACGTGGGTGGCGACGCGCACTGGGTGGCGGCCCTGGGTGAGGCCCCAGTGCAGGTCATCGGTGAGCACCGGCGCCGAGACGATCTTGGAGCCGATCCATTTCGGGTTGATCAGCCAGGCGACGGCGGAGATGTCCCAGATGACCTTCGACCAGGGCTTGGAGAAGTCCCGGTTGTTCTCGCGCGCGTGCTCGACGAAGATCTCGAAAAGGTAGTCGCCGATCTTCGATTTGCCTTTGATCCATTTCTCCAGCTCGGGCACGGTGGTGCGCAGCATCTCGCTGATGTTGGTGGTGGGCACGACCATGAGCCGGACGCCGGACTCGTAGAGGGTCTGCGAGGCGGGGGGATCCTGCTGGAGGTTGAACTCGTGGGCGGTGGGGAACTCGTAAGGTCGCCCGCCAAGCCAGACGACGGTGATCTTGTCCTTGATCTTGGGCTCGAGCAGCAGGGCCGAAGCGACGTTGGTCGGGGCGCCGACGGCAACGGCGTAGAGCATCTCGTCGGCCGCCAAGGCCTTCTCGATCAGGTCGCGGGCGGCGGGGCTCTCGACCGGTCCGCCGGCGTCTTTCATGAACCTCCCCGAGCCTTTCAAGACCTCGACGGCGCCCTTCTTTCCCAAACGGTCGAGCACCCGGAGGATCTCTTCGTAGCTCTTCTCCATGCCGTCGCCGGCGCTCTTGGATCGCCGGTTCAGGAACGGAGCGGCGTAGATCGCCTTCACCTCGAGCGCCTCGGGCGCGAGCATGGCGTAGGTGACGGCGAACTGGTCGTCGATCTCGTTGAAGGTGTCGGTGTCGAGGATCATCGGGACCTTGCCCGACGGGAGGGGAATGTCGGACTGCGCAGCGGCGGCCATGGCTCCCAACATACCGAGAAAGCTGCGCCGTGAAGTAGCTGGTGTCCTCATAGCAGGAATCAGCGTATCAGAAGCGTCCCGCGGCGGGACCGCTGCGGCGGGCTTCACGAAAAGGCGCGGCGGACGAGGTCCATCACCTGCGCCTTGTAGCGCCGGGCGGCGGCGGGATCGCGGTTGCGGCCGGCGCGGATGACGATGTATTTCTGCAGCTCGTAAAGCAGGTAGAAGACCTGGCGGCGGCGGGCTTCGGGCGAGAGGTCACGCGGGCGGCCATAGCCCTCCCAGAAGGCGGGGACGCTGACGCCGCAGTAGTCCAAGACGGCGAACTCGATCTCGGGGTCGCCCCAGAGGGCGCGATCCCAATCGACGATTCCGGTGAGCGCGCCCGAAGCGTCCACGAGAAGGTTCTGGTGCCAGATATCCATGTGGAGCAGGCTGGCGGGCACGGGACGGTCGAAGAAGCGGATGGAGCCGTCAAGCAGGCGGCGCAAGTGACCGCTTTCCTCGTCGCCGTAATAGCCGACAGCGACGATGTCGTCGATGAGCGTGTTCCACATGACGTGGAAGGCGTCCGCCCAGGTGGGCTGCGGCTCCATGGGACGGTGCTCGCCGAGGTAGCCGTAGCGTTCGGCGTGCAGGGCGTGGACTTCGGCGAGGCAGCGGCCCACCTGGCCGAACACGTGATCGGTATCGACGCCCCAAGCTTCGGTGAGCGGGCGGCCGGGCAACCGCTCCATGAGGATGTAGTCGCGGGGGATCACGGAATGGGAGTCGTCGAAGGCGACCACCCGGGCGACCGGCACGCGGGTCTTCTCCCGGAGCAGGGCATGGAGCCCCGGCTCCTGCCGCATCATGCCCCGCTCGTAGAAGCAGAACACAGCGTCGGAGGGCGGGGCGATGCGCAGGACATACTCGCCGGGGCCGGCTTCGACGAAGTAGGAGGTGTTGAACTTCCCGGTCGGGATGCGGTGGAAGCGGAACCCCCGGGGCGGTTCGGTGAGATACGGGCGGACGAGCTGTTCGAGGAGGGTTTCGGGGAAGCTCATTGGTGCGTCTCCAGGGGCCGCGGCTAGCGGTAGGTGAGCAGTTCTGGCCGGCCGTCCAGATGCGGAAAACAGTTGAACGCGCTCAAGCGCAGGGAGCCACCAACTACGTAGAACTCGGTGAACGAGGCGTTCCGCGGGCTGAAGGCAAGCTCCAAGGTCTTGCGCGGCGGGACGTCGAGGGCGAGGGAGACCGTCACCGCAGTGGGGCCGCCGGAGGTGAAGACCGCCACCCGGAGGCTCTCGTCCGCGCCGGACAGGATACGATCCACCCCCCGTTTGACCCGCGCGTAGAAGTCTTCGAAGGTTTCGACCTCGGGTGAAGTCACTTCGCTTTCGACCCAGCGGACCGCCACTTCGTAGAACAGCCGGTCGAGGACGCGCTTGCGCTCTTCTTTGCTGGAGGCGTTCTCGAAGGCCGTGAACATTTCCCGGATGTGGGCATGGCGTTCCACGAGAACCGGCCCGAGCCTACGCATGATCTCTTCGCCGGGGAACTCGTCGAAGTCGTCCAGGATCGTGACGGCGGGCCATTTCGTCCCTTGCGCTGCAGCCGCTGCGGCAGCGATCTCGGCGGTCCGGCGGTGGCGCTCGGCGGGCCCGGAGTAAACCGCGCCGAACCGGACGCCCCGCCGGCCCCAATACTCACCGAGAAGCCGGGCCTGGCGCTCGCCAAGAGGGGACAGCCGGTCGTAGCTGTCGCCCTCGAGATACGAAGCCTGGCCATGGCGGATGAGTACGAGCGTCGTTACCGAAGAATCCAAGGTCCAACCCATGGGTGAATCCTTCAGTGTAGCCGGGCTGATGCGGCCCTCCACCGCCCCTTCCGCCGAAAAAGCGCTCCGCGCCGCGGGCTGCAATATCATGAATACTGAGATTGTTGAAACGATTTGTTTCCCGTTTGCTTGCCCTGCCGGGCGTCCGGGGGTTGCACGAGCGCCGTTTGCTGTTCCCCGTGATGGTCGTGGGCGTGGTCGCCGCGGTCCTGATCCACGGGGCCATTACCGAAGAGAATCCGCGTTCCGAGCCGCCCCGCCTTGATCTTCCGCTGCCGCCGATCACGGCTCCGTCACTGCGGCCGTCGTTGGAGAAAAGCCCCTTGACGTACCAATCTGACTACTGGTGGCAGGTGGCAGAGATCGTGCGGAATAAACTCGTCCTGATCGGGCCGGGCAATCACCCTGGGATCATGATCGCGCCCGGCGTGGCCCTGACGACGGCCAAGGCCGCCGACGAGGTGGAGGCCGAGTTCGTACCGGCGACAGGAGAAGGAGAGGCCTTGACGGTTTCCGAACAGCCCGCGGTTTCGTCACCGGCCTACCGCTTGTTGGGAGTGGACACCGAAAAGGACGTGGCGCTGTTCGCGGTGAAGCAGCCGCAAGGCGTGGGCAACTTCAACCTGCATGAGTTTCCGGGTTTGCGGCCGGGCTCTTACGTGGTGGCCGTCAGCCTCCTGCCGGAGGACCAGGTCGAAGTAATCCCGGGCTATGTCACCCGGTTCACGCGGCGTTCCGGGGAGCATGCCAGCCAGGTCGAGTTCGCGCTGCCGTTTCCCGAGTCTTGCGAGGCTGCGGCCATCGTGGATCTCGACGGGGAATTGGTTGGGGTGGCCGTGAAGACGGCCGAAGGATACCGCATCCTCCCGGCGGACGCGATTCCGGCGCTGGTGGACCGGCTGACGCACGGCTCACCTTGCCAGGCCATCGAGGTGAGCGATCTGGATGATGATGCGCGGGAGTTGCTGGGAGTGCGGGAGGGAGTCCTGGTGGAACGGGTGCGGCCGGACGCTTTCGTGCCCGAGCCTTCGATCCGTGAGGGAGACATCCTGGTGGCCTGGGACGGCAAACCCGTGCGCACCGCCGAGGAGTTCAATCGGCTCTACCGGGAACAAGAGCCGGGAGCGTTGGTCCGGTACCGGGTGATCCGGGACGGCCGCCGGGTGGCGGGCGGCACCCGAATCCCCGACAGTCATTGTCGCCCGGTGGAGCCGCGTTTGCGCCTGTATCCCCGGCTGGGCCTTCACACAGAGTGGTCCGGCGACGGTTGGCTGGTGGTCCAGGTGCGGCCGCAGAGTCCGGCGGCCCAAGCGGGGTTAGCGAAAGGCGACCGGATCATCGGCGTCAACGGGAAACGGCTGCGGGAGCGCGACGCCAGCGCCTTCGAGCGATACGAGAACGATCCGCGGAAGACTGCGTTCCTGATCCGGCGCCGCGACCGCGTCCGTGTCGTCGTCGTCGAGGGGACTCAGTCATGAAATGGACGGGCGGAGGCTGGGACCGTTTTCGGGACCGGATCGGCGGGGCACGGATAATGTGGCAGCGGCCAGCGGCGCTGGCCCGGGGTTGGGCGGCCCCGTCGGGCTGGTTCCGCTCCTCGTTCTTGCCGTCGCAGAACTATCTGATTTTCCTGGCCGTGGTGGTGGGATTGCTCACCGGCTTCGGCTCGGTGACCTTCATCTTGTTTTTGGAATGGTTGACGGAACTGGCCCAGGGCCCGATTGCCGGAATGCTGGAGGTCTTCGGCCCGTCGAAGCTGGTGCTGTTGCCGGCGATCGGAGGTCTGCTGGCAGGGCCGCTGATCCAGAGGTTCGCCAAGGAAGCCAAGGGCCATGGGGTGCCGGAGGTGATGACGGCGCTGGCGGCGCATGGGGGGCGGATCCGGCGGCGGGTGGTGATGGTCAAGGTGGTGGCCTCGTCGCTGACGATCGGCTTCGGCGGCGCGGCGGGACGCGAGGGGCCGATGGTGCAGATCGGCGCCGGTATTGGATCCACCATCGGGCAGTTGGCCAACCTCACGTCGCGCAACATCCGAACCCTCGTGGCCTGCGGCGCCGCCGGTGGAATTGCGGCCACCTTCAATGCGCCCATCGCCGGTGCGATCTTCGCCATGGAGGTGCTGATGCGACGCATCCAGGCGGACTTCCTACTGGTCATGCTGACATCGCTGAGCTCGGCGGTGATCGCCCGGCATTATCTGGGAAACTACCCGGCGTTCCACGTCACTGCCTACGAGCTGCTGAGCAGCCGGGAGCTTCCCCTGTACTTCATCCTGGGGTTGATCGTGGGCCTGGCGGCCATCGCTTACGTGCGCCTGCTCTACCGCACCGAGGAATGGTTTCAGCAGTGGGAGTTCCCGGACTGGGCGAAACCGGCGTTCGGCGGCCTGTTCGTCGGCTTGATTTTGCGGTTCTTCCCGCAGGTCTACGGCGCTGGATTCCCGGCGATGGACTCGGCCTTGTGGGTGCGCTTTTCGTTCGAGCTGTTGCTGGCGCTGTTCGTGATGGAGATGGTGGCGAACTGCGCGACGCTGGGCTCGGGCGGCTCTGGCGGCGTTTTCGCCCCGAGCCTGTACATGGGCGCCATGCTCGGCGGCGCCTACGGCATGCTGATCCACGCGGCGTTTCCGGACTGGACAGCGGGATCCGGGGCTTACGCCATGGTCGGGATGGCGGCGTTCTTCGCCGCGGCGGCCAAGGCGCCGACGACCTCGATCCTGATTCTGTTCGAGATGACGAACGATTACCGGATCATCCTGCCGCTGATGACGGCCACGGTGGGGAGCGTCTACATCTCGCACCAGCTCCTGCCGCACAGCATTTACACGTTGAAACTTTACCTGCGCGGCATCCACTATCCGTATATCGAGGAGCCCGAACGGGCGCCGGAACCGAAGCCCAGCCCGGCGGCCGACTGATCCAGAGACAGGTTTTCGGCTGCCTTTACGCGGTCTGCGTTGCGACACCTTGTATCCTGGATTAGGTTAGATGCATCCTGACCAGATCGGTCCGTTCCTCTCGCGCACGACCCCCCGTGTGCTGGCGGTCGCCTTCTCCACAATGGGTTTGTTGTTTCTGGCGACGGGCTTCCTCACCCGCGCCTATAACCGGGAGAAGCAAGAGCGCGCCGAGCGGCAGTACGTGGCCGGGCAAGAGGCGGCGGCGGCCGGCCGGTACGAAGAGGCTATCCGGCTCTATACGGCGGCATTGAGCCTCAAGCGCGACGAGGAGAAGTACCTGCAAGCGCTGGCGCTTGCGCTGGTCGAGATCGGCCGTACCGAGGAGGCCGAGACCTACCTGAAGCAGCTCACCCGGACCGACCCGGCCAACGGCGTCGCGAACTTGATGTTGGCCAGGATCTACGCGCGGCGGGGGGACCTGGAACTCGCCGTGCAATATTACCAGAGGGCAATCTACGGGCTGTGGCCGGAAAACCCGCTCGAGCACCGTATCCAAACCCGGTTCGAACTCATACGCCTTTTCGAAGAAAACGGCGAGCTGCGGGCAATGGAAGCGGAGCTGCTCCGGTTGCTGGAGGAAGTTCCCGAAGACCCGGAACTGAAAAAGAAGATCGGACGTCTTTTTCTATCCGCGAAATCCTACGCCAACGCGGCGAAGGTGTTCACGGAGGTTACGCAGGCCGACCGCCGGGACGCGGAGGCCTTCGCCGGCCTGGGAGATGCCGAGTTCGCCATGGGGCACTATTTTTCAGCGCGCACGGCGTACGCCCGCGCCCTCACTCTGAATCCGGAGGATTCCCGCAGCCGCGCGCAGTACGAGCTGGCGACGGAAGTGATCAGTTTGAATCCGATGATCCGCGGCTTGGGCTCCTACACGCGCCTGCGGCGGAGCCAGATCCTGGTGGAGCGCGCCCGGAAGGCGCTCGATTACTGTTTGCCGGAGGACCGGGAGAGCCTCCCGGAGGAGGTCCGGGCGATGCTTGACAAAGCCGACCGCCTGATCGCGGGTAAGATCCGCCAACGGCGGACGGCGGAAGCCGTGGAGGAGAACATCGCGCTGGCCGAGCAACTCGAGCAGTACCGCCGCCTGAATTGTCCGAGTCCGCCGAAACCCGACCGGGCCCTCATTCTGGTCTTGCAACAGTTGGCGAGTTGAGAAGAATGCCGAGACCCTGGCCGCCGTCGTTGAAAGTCTCGTTGCCGCAGTTCGGGATGACCGAGGCGCAGCGTTTCCTGCTGCTCTCTACTTTGATCGGCATCTTCGCCGGGCTTCTCGTCGTCTGTTTCCACATCTCGATCGACTTCATCCGGTGGTACGCCGTGGGCACGCTGGCCGAACAAACACGGATGGCGACGGTTTTGTCGCCGGCGATTGGAGGGATGGTCGCTGCGGGCCTGGTGTGGTTCGTCTTCAAGAAGGCGCGCGGTAGCGGAGTGAATCAGGCGAAGGCGGCCGTCTATATCTACGACGGGCACGTGCCGTTCAGCACGGTGCTGGGCAAGTTCATGGCCTGTTCCATCTCATTGGGAACGGGCAACTCGCTCGGGCCTGAAGACCCGGCTCTGCAAATGGGCGCCGGCGTGGCGTCCCTGCTGGGGCGCGCGTTCCGGCTCGCGCGGGACACGATGCGGATGATCGCGCCGGTGGGAGCCGCCGCCGGCATCGCCGCGGCCTTCAACGCGCCGATCACTGGCGTGCTGTTCGTCATGGAAGAGGTCGTGGTGGGCTGGCAGATGGGGGTGTTGGGCTCCATCGTGCTGGCGGCGACGTCGGCAGTGATTGTCAGCCGGACGTTCCTGGGAGACGAGCCGCTTTTCCAGGTGCCGGCATTCCGGATTGAAGACCCGATGGAGCTGACCGTCCACGCCTTGATCGGGGTCGCCGGCGGCCTGCTGGCGGTGGCCTTCATGAAGACGATCGGGCTCCTGAGGCGGCGCCTGGGGGTCCTGCCCAGATGGTCGCAATACTTGCTGCCCGGTATCGCGGGAGTGGCGGTGGGCGTGGTGGGAATCTGGTTCCCCCAGGTGATGGGCGTCGGCTACGAGGCGGTGGACGGAGCGCTCCACAACCGTTTCCCGTGGACGATGCTGCTCGCCCTCGGCCTGCTGAAGATCCTGGTGACGTTGCTGTGTTTCAGCGCGGGAACTCCCGGGGGGATGTTCGCGCCCACGATCTTCGCCGGAGCCATGATCGGCGGGGCCCTCGGCTCCCTCGCCGATCAGCTCCAGTTGTTCCCGACGAGCTCGACGGACGCCTATGTGCTCGTCGGAATGGGTACTTTCTTCACGGGCGTCTTTCGGGCTCCGATGACGAGCGTCTTCATGGTGTTCGAAGTCAGCCGCAGCTACATGATCATCGCGCCGGTGATGATCGCAAACACAATCGCGTACTTGATCTCACGGCGCTTGCAGCGCGTCCCCTTCTTCCAGATGCACGCCAGAGAGGAGGGGCTGGACCTCCCGAGCGTAGAGGCGGAGCGGGAAACGCGCCGGCTGCGGGTGGAGGACGCCATGCAACGGCCGCACGCGGTCTTCGGCCCGCGCACCAAAGTCAAGACCGCCCTCGAGCTGCTCCGGGACGAAAGCGACGAGCACCGGCTGGTGAAGATCGGGCACGGCATGTGGACCTGGGTCTGCCGGAAGGAACTCGAGGCGGCCGCCGCCGAAGGCCGCGGCGACCAGCCCCTCGAACAGGTGATCTTCCGCGATCCCACACCCCGGCTTTACCCGGATATCGCCCTAGACAATGCGATGCGGGTGATCGCAGGCCATCCGGTGCTGCCGGTGATCAGCCGCGCTAACCCGAACGAACTCGTGGGCACGCTGACGCTACGCGACATCCACCGCGCCTTCGGGGTGGATCCGGACGCGGATCCCTGCCGCTAGCGGGAAGACGGGTCGGAAGCCGTTCGGGCGGGGCGCCGTTCAGGAACCGCCCTTGTTCTCCTCGCCGCCGAGGCCCATTTGGGAAAGCCGGTAACGAAGGGCGTTCCGGGTCAAGCCTAGCAGCCGCGCCGCCTGGCTCTTGTTGCCTTTGGCAAGCTCGAGAGCCTTCCGGATGAGGTCGTGCTCGTACTCTTGGAGCGTCTTGCCGGGCGGGAGGAAGCCGTCGGCTGGAGGGGCCGCCTTTCTGGCCGTGTCCAGGCGGATGTCGCCGGCTTCGAGCCGGTCGCCAGGACAGAGCACCAGGCTGCGCTCGATCACGTTCTCCAGTTCCCGCACGTTGCCCGGCCAGTGATACCGCATCAAGACGTCGAGGGCCTCCTCGGAGATAGATTCGACGCGGCTTCCGAGATCCTCGCGGTGCTTGCGGATGAAATGCTCGACCAAGGCGGGGATGTCTTCTTTGCGCTCCCGCAAGGGCGGGACGTTGATCGGCACGACGTTGAGTCGGTAGTAGAGGTCCTCGCGGAACTCGCCGCTCTCCAGCGCCGCCCGTAGATCGGCGTTGGTGGCCGCCAGCACCCGGACGTCGATGTGGCGCGTCTTGTTGCTGCCGAGGCGCTCGAACTCCCGTTCCTGAAGCACACGAAGCAGCTTCACCTGGACGCTCGGCGGCACGTCGCCGATCTCATCGAGGAAGACCGTGCCGGTGTCGGCCTGTTCGAACTTGCCGGGCTTGCTCGTCACCGCGCCGGTGAAAGCGCCTTTCTCGTAACCGAACAGCTCGCTTTCCATGAGATTCTCGGGGATGGCGGCGCAGTTGATCTTGACGAAAGGCTTGTCGCGGCGGGGCGAATGGTGATGGATGGCGCGGGCGATCAGGTCCTTACCGGTGCCGCTTTCACCGGCGATCAGCACGGTGGCCCGCGTCGGCGCCACCCGCTCGATGGTGGCGAAGATCTCCTGCATGGCGGGGCTGCGTCCGATGATGTTGTCGAAGCAGTACCGGCGGTCGAGCTCCTGCCGGAGGCGGAGGTTCTCGTCGCGCAGGGCGCGGACTTCGAGGGCCTTCTCAATGACGGTCATCAAGTGATCCATCGAGAATGGCTTGGGCAGGAAGTCCACGGCTCCGAGCTTCATGGCTTCGACCGCGTTCTCGACGGTGCCGAAAGCGGTCATCACGATGATCGGGGTCTGGGAGTTCTGTTCCCGCAGCTTCCGGATCAGTTCGATGCCGTCCATCCCGGGCAGGCGGAGGTCGGTGAGGATCAGGTGCGCCCCATCAGCCAGCCGGAGGCCTTCCTCGGCGGTTCCGGCTTGCTCGACCTCGTAGCCGGCCGCAGTGAGCTGCAACTGGATGACTCGGCGCAGCTTCTCCTCGTCCTCGACGATCAGGATTCGGCTCTTCTTCATGCCTCGACCTCAGCGGGAAGCACCACCCGGAACACGCTGCCTTCTCCCACCTCGCTCTCGACCGCCATTCTACCGCCGTGCTCATCGACAATTTTCGAAACGATGGCCAGCCCCAGCCCCACGCCGCCGCTCTTAGTGGTGAAGAACGGGTTGAAGATGCTTTCCAGGTTTTCCGGCGGGATGCCGGAGCCGCGGTCGATCACGGCGACCTCCACGCCGCCCTTCACCGGCCGGGTCTTGACGGTGATCGCGCCGCCGGCGGGCGTGGCCTGCGCCGCGTTCTCCAGGAGGTTGTAGAAGACCCGTTCCATCAACTGGGCGTCCACGGGCACCGGCGGCACGTCGGGGGAGTAGTTCTTGAAGACGGTCACGTCGAGTTCCGGCCGGTGGCGGCGGAGCTGCTCCACGGCCCGGTCGATCACCTCGGTGATCTCAGCGGGTTGGCGCTTCAACTCGAGCGGGCGGGCGAAATCGAGGAACCGGGTAATCAGGCTGTTCAGGCGGTCCACCTCGGCGGCGATGTAGCCGGCGAGCTCGCGGGCGACCTCGTTGTCCGAAGGGAGGTTCTTGGCCAGCACCTCGGCCGAGGCTTTCATCGTTCCCAGCGGGTTGCGCAGCTCATGGGCGAGGCCGGCGGTGAGCTGACCCAGGGCGGCGAGGCGCTCCGAGCGCCGGACGGCCGCCTCGGCCCGCTGCAGGTTCCGGTTAGCCTCGGCGAGCTGCTCCGCCACGGTCTGGTAACGCCGGGCCTGCAAACGGTTAGTCTCGACGAGCTGATAGGTGAGGTAGCTGGTGAGGCACAGAAAAAGAACGCGAAGCATCAGTTCTCGGGCGTCTTCCGGCAGCAGAACAAACTGCTCCCAGTCGATGAACAGTAGGAACGAGAGGTAGGCGCCGCAAGCGCCGAGCGTCACCAGTGCGGTCCCGCCGGCCCCGAGGGTCGTGGCGGCCGCCACCACGGGCACCAGCAGGATCAGGTAGTAACTGCTGGTGATGCCCCCGGAGACGCCGATCAGCAGATAACCGAGGACCAGCTTCAAGCCGATCGAGACGATGCGGCCCCGCTGCGACTGCAAGGCTTCCACCCGCGGTTCCGCCACCTGGAGAACCGCCAGCGCGATCAGCAGCTCGATCTCGGCGTCGCTCAATGTCGGACTGACCGCCGCCAAAGCGGAGAAAAACAGCAGCCAGGCGATGTCTTGCGTGCGAATCGCCCGAAAGGGGCCCGAAATCGTCTTCCACCAGCTCACGCTCTTACGAGGATACGCCCGCCTGAAGAGGGGCTGAAAGCAAGGCTCGCATCCCAGAGGAAAGGGCGCTTTCCGGAGGTCCCGGGGGCCGCTTCCGCTGGCTGCGACCGCCCTCCGGGATGTGCCACAATGAGGGCTGCTGCACGAGTTTTCATGAATACCCCGAATCCTCTTGACCCGACTCAAGATCCCGCTGCGTCCTCGGGCGCCGAATCAGAGCGGGAGGATCCGAAGCAACGTGACATCGGCGAGGGCGGTTCTCAGCCGGAATCCGCGCCCCCGGTGAGGCAGACTCCTGGAGAGCCGGAGGGCGGCGCTGAAGACGCCGGCGAGCTGCAAGCGGCTCCCGAAGCGGAGGCCGAAGACGTCTCGTTCGAGGAACTGCTGTCGGCTTTCGAGCAAGAGCATTCGGCGGCCCCTGCCCGGGGCGGGACCATCGAAGGCACAGTCATCGAGGTGGGCGCCTCCGGCGCGGTGGTGGATCTTGGGTTGAAGCGCGAAGGCGTGTTGCCTCTCGCCGAGATCACGGGAGAGGACGGCGAACCCACGGTGAAGGCGGGGGACAAGATCGCCGTCGCCTTGGCGGGACAGTCGCCCGACGGGTATTTCCATCTCTCGGTAGTCCAGGCGGAACGTCCCCGTGACTGGAGTGCGCTCGAGAAGGCCTACCAAGAAGGCTTGGCGATCGCGGGTACGGTGACCGGCGTGATCAAAGGTGGACTTTCCGTGGACGTCGGCGTCCGCGCTTTCATGCCCGCTTCCCGCAGCGGCGCCCGGGACGCCGGAGAAATGGAGGCGTTGGTCGGGCAGGAGATCCGGTGCAAGATCATTCAGCTCGACACGGCCGACAACAACGTGGTCGTGGATCGCCGGGTGGTGCTCGAAGAGGAAGCGCGGGCGGCCCGGGATCGACGTTTCGCCGAGTTGAAAGAAGGCGATACGGTCACCGGCACGGTTCGTACGCTCACCGATTTTGGGGCCTTCGTAGACCTGGGAGGGGTGGACGGCCTGCTCCATGTGACGGACCTGGCCTGGCATCGGGTGCGTAAGCCTTCCGACGTGCTGCGTGAGGGCGAGACGGTCGAGGTCAAAATTCTGAAGATCGATCCGAAGGCGAGAAAGATCTCGCTCGGGCGCAAACAGCTCATCCCCGATCCCTGGTCGCTGGCCGGCGAAAAGTACAAAGAGGGCCAGAGGGTGAAGGGCAAGGTCGTGCGCCTGACCGACTTCGGCGCTTTCGTGGAGCTGGAGCCGGGCGTTGACGGGATGATCCACATCTCGGAGATGTCTTGGTCGAAGAAGGTCCGGAAACCCGCCGACCTGCTGAAACGGGGAGAAGTCGTCGAAACGGTCGTTCTCTCCGTGGATCCGGAGAAACGGCGGATCGCTTTGGGGCTGAAGCAGGCGTTGGGAGACCCGTGGGAAGAGGCCCCGCAAAAGTTCCCCGTCGGGGCGGTAGTGGAAGGCACGGTGGTGAGCTTGGCGAAGTTCGGCGCGTTCGTCGAGCTAACGGACGGCGTGGACGGGATGGTCCACATCGGCGACATCACCCACGAAAAGCGCCTCGACCACCCCAAGGAGATGCTCTCGGAGGGGCAGAAGGTCAAGGCGGTCGTCTTGGAACTGGACGCGGAAAAACGGCGCATCCGGCTGGGGATGAAGCAACTGGAGCCGACGAGCGCCGACGAGTATATCGCCGAGCACAAGGCTGGCGACGTCGTCACTGGACGGGTGGTCGAAGCCGGCCGCAAGTTTGCGAAGGTGGAGCTGGCGGACGGCGTCGTGGGCGTCTGCCGCCCGCCGAAGGAGCCTCGCGAGAGCGCCGAATCGAAGACGGCTGGGGCCAAGCCCGACCTCTCCACCCTCACGGCGATGCTGGCCGCGAAATGGAAGGCGGGTAGCGTGCCGTCGGGGGCTTCCGAGCCCGGAGGCCTGCGTCCGGGCGAAGTCCGGAGCTTCCGCATCGTCGCCATGGATCCGGCGAAGAAGAAAATCGAGATCGAGCCTGCCGACTGATTCTTTGAAGTCTCCAGCGTGACCTTTCCGCGCCGCGTCCGTCTAACAGGATGTTGAGCGGCGATCCCGGAGAGATGCCAGCAGCCGTTTCCTCAGCCTCTGTCGCGCTGGACGACGCTGCCCTCATACGAGCCGCCCAGCGCGGCGACCAGGAAGCGTTCGAACGCCTCGTGCGCGCTTACGACCAGGCCGTGCTCCGCCTGGCTATGAACCTGCTGCGCTCGCCGGAGGATGCCCGCGACGTATATCAGGAGGCGTTTCTGCGAGTGTACCGGAACCTGCACCGGTTCCGGTACGACTGCAGTTTCCAGACTTGGTTGTACCGGATCGTCACAAATCTGTGTCTGGACCTGCTCCGCAAGCGGAAGGTCAGGCGGGAAGAGCCGGTGGAGACCGGCGACGGTCCGGGCGCGCCGAACCGCCTCGACGCTCTCCGGGAGCCCAGGGCGGATAGCGACCCCCAGCGGTCGCTCTTGAGCGGAGAGATCGGAGAAAGGATTCAGGCGGTTTTGCAGGAATTGTCTCCTCGGGAGCGGGTCGTTTTCGAATTGCGCCATTATCACGGACTGCGGCTGCGCGCGATCGGGGAAGTTCTCGGCACCACAGAGGAAGCGGCCAAGAACAGTCTGTTCCGGGCTACGCAGAAACTCCGGAACGCGTTAGGAGACTTGGTATGAACTGCGAATCGGCAAGGGAACAGATTCCGCTCTATCTCTACGGCGAACTCACGGCGGAGCAAGAAGAGGCCCTGGACCAGCACCTGGACGGCTGCGAGAGCTGCCGGGTAGCGCTGGAAGCCGAGAAACGGCTGCATCTCATTCTGGACGCCGCAGCGGTCCCGCCGCCGCCGGACCTATTGGAGGAGTGCCGGACCGGGCTGTTGCGCACGGTGAAAAGCAGGCCGGCCGCCACCGGCGGGTCTCGCTGGCGGGACCGGCTGGCGGGTTGGCTGGGGTTCCGGGCAGAGCCTGTCCCGTTGCCGCTGCGGGCGGCGGGGGCCGGAGCGTTGGTGGCCGTGGGATTCTTCGCCGCGCGGTGGACGGCGGCGGACACGCCGCGCCTGGGGAATCCGGGGCAGCAGCCGGTCGCCGTGCAAGTCCGCTACATCGAGCCGGAGCCGGCCGGCCGGGTACGCATCGTGCTCGAGGAGACCCGCCAGCGCGTGCTCGCGGGGTCCCTGGAGGACCAGCGCATCCGCGAGGCGCTGTTGAGCGCTTTGCGGAATCCAGTTGATCCCGGTCTTCGCGCCGAGTCGGTGGACCTGTTGAAGATGAGGGCGGCGACGCAGGAAGTGCGGGACGCCCTGCTCTATGCGGTGGAGCACGATCCGAACGACGGGGTTCGCCTGAAGGCCTTGGAAGGGCTGCGGGCTCATGCGGCTGATCCCGAGTGCCGCCGTGTCCTTTCACGGGTTCTGCTGCGCGACCGTAATCCCGGGATCCGCTCCATGGCCATCGATCTGCTGGTTAGCTCTGCGAACGCCGACGTCGTGGGGACGTTGCAAGAGCTGTTACGCGTCGAGGACAACGACTACTTACGCCTGCGCAGCGTCCGCGCGCTGGAGGCTTTGGGGGCGCCCACAGAGACGTTTTGAAAATGAGACGCTCGAGCATCCGACTGTTCTGCCCGTTTCTTGTGGGGCTGGCTTTGGCGGCCGCCGCGATGCCGCAGGAGATCCAACGGGTCGGCGGATACTGGGTGCAAACGGTGAAGGCAACGGAGGACGTTCGGGGGGTCACAGCCCTGCGGGTGACCGCGTGGGGCGACATCACCGTTCAGGGAGGAGCCCCTGGGCTCTCTTACACCCTCGAAAGGCGTGTCCGGGCCGGGAGCCGCGAGGAAGCTCAGAGGTTGCTGGCTCGCATTCGCGTGCGAGCCGTCCGGCGCAGAGGCCAACTGCATTTGCGCGTGGACTGTCCCCCGGCGGCCCGGTTTGCCCCGCGGCTGCGGGTGTCCGTGCCGGCGGACCTGGCGGGGCTCATCTTGCAGACTGGGGCCGGCACGATCGAAGCCCGCGGTCTCAAGGGCCCTCTGACCGCCGAGTCCGGAGCCGGTACGATCGTCGTTGACGAGATCCGCGGCGGCGTCGAAGCGAGAACCGCCGGGGGCGACATTCGGATCGGCCGCGTGCGGGGACGGCTGCACGGCGTCTCCGGCGGGGGCAACATCGAGGTCGCGCGCTCCGAGGGGGAGGCGTGGCTGGAGACAGCCGGCGGAGAGATTACTGTCGTTGAGGCTCTCGGGGCTCTCCACGCCAGTACCGGCGGGGGCAACATCCGCGTCCGGCGGGCCGAGGCGTCGGTGATGGCGAGAACCGGCGGGGGACTGATCGAAGTGGGCCGGGCCGGTGGTGAAGTAGTGGCGGAAACCGCGGGCGGAGGGATCTCGGTGGACGGGGCCGGCGCGGTGAAATGCCAGTCGGGCAACGGCACCATCCGCGTCCGCGGAGTCTCCGGGGCTGTTCGCGCGGCCACCGCGTCCGGCAGCATCCTCGCTGAGCTGGTCCCGGGCGTGGCGTTCGCCCGTTCTTTCCTCGGCGCGACTCATGGTGACATTACCGTTCTTATCCCGTCTGAATTAGCGGTGACGGTGAAAGCCCAGAGCGTACCCGCCGGCAGGCGCGCCGGGATCGTCTCGGATTTCCCGGAAATCCGCGTCCGGCGGCCGGTGGATTCGATCTTTGCCCCGCTCTTCGCGGAAGGCGTTCTGAACGGAGGAGGGCCGGTCCTTCACGTGGCTGCTGCGGGCGGAACGATCTACTTGCGCCGCGCGGGACGCCGGTAGGCAATCGGAGGATTCGATGTCGTCAGGAAGTTTAGTTGGATTCCGCGCTGGATCGTTCATCCCGGTCGCGGTGTTGCTGATCATCCAGACCGCGCCGGCGGTCAGCGCCCAGGAGCCGGAAGAGAAGAAAGTCGCCGAAGAGCGCGTCATCATCCAGACCTTCGGCGGCGAAAGCAGCCGCAGCTTCTTGGGGGTGAACGTGTGGGAGGTAAACGCCGACGTGGTTCGGGAAAAGGGCCTTTCGGAGGAGCGCGGCGTCCTGATTACGAGCGTCGTTCCCGGAAGCGCCGCCGACAAGGCGGGTCTCGAGAAAGGGGACGTGGTCATCGAGTACAACGGAGAAGCGGTTCAGGGCGTCCAGCAGTTCATTCGTCTGGTCCGTGAGACTCCCGTCGGGCGCAAAGTCACCCTGAAGGTGATCCGTGACGGGAAAGAGATTACGGTCACCGCGACCATGGGCGAACGGCGCCATCGAAAGCGGAAGTCGTTTACCTTCACTATCCCTGAGTTCCGGAGCCCCGACATCGTCATACCGGATATTCCCCATATCCATACGACGTGGCGCACCCCGCGCCTCGGCATCGTCGGAGAGGAGCTGGAGGGCCAGTTGGCGGATTATTTCGGCGTGGAAGAAGGCGTTCTCGTCCGCTCCGTAATCAAGGACTCTCCGGCAGCCCGCGCCGGGATCCGGGCCGGCGACGTCATCGTCAAGGTGGACGATGAGAAAGTGGCCACTCCACGGGAGATTACGAGCGCGCTGCGAGAGCGTGAGGGAGAGACGGTTCGCATCACCCTGGTCCGGGACCGCAAGAAAATGACAGTCGAGGTCCGGCTTGAGGAGCGCACGGGCCGCCTGCGTCGCGGCCGGCATGTGGTCGGAACGGCCCCGGAATGGAAATCTCCCGCCCCGCTTCCGGGGCGCCGGATCTCGTTTCCCGCGCCGCCGATTCACGGCTGGGAGTCCGGCGCTTCATTCTAGGGCTGACCGCCGCGGAGTTCCGCAGCGGCCAGCCACTCTGCGGGCTGAGGGACATCCACGCTCGACTGAGGCTCAAGCAGCGCCGCGCTTCAGAAATACTTCTTCACGATCCATTCCGGCTGGTGGCGATCCGGTTTGCGCGGATGGCCAGTCAGATCGATCTTGTGGGGTTGGAGCTTGTCGGCCGTCCAGGGCAGGTCGTCGCCCAATTCTTCCTGCCACTGCCGGAGCAGCGCGGTCAGCTTCTTGATGCGGTCGGCCTCGTCGGGCTGGGTCGCGAGGTTGTGCAGCTCATCGGGATCGTGTTCCAAGTCGAAGAGCTGCGTGTAGTCGATCTGGGGATAGCGGATCAACTTGTAGCGTTCGTCACGCACGGAGCGCATCCAGTCCGTATAAGCGAGGAATACGGAATCGCGCACCTTCTCCTTCTCGCCTCTCCAGATGGGCGACAGGTCCCGGCCGTCCAGGTCTGAGGGCAGCGGCACGCCAGCCACTGAAAGAACGGTGGGGAAGATATCGAACAAGTAGGTGAAAGCCGAAGTAGACTGGCCTTTCGGCACGTCCGGTCCGACGATGATCAGCGGGCACCTCTGGCTGTGCTCGTAGACGCTTTGCTTGCCCAGAAGACCGTGGCTGCCCAAGGCCAGGCCATGGTCGGCGGCATAGATGATGTAGGTGTTCGAGGCGTGGCCGGATTCTTCCAGCGCCTGCAGCACGCGGCCGATCTGCTCATCGAGGTGGGTGATCATCCCGTAATACTCCGCGAGCTGGTCGCTGATGACGTCCTTCGTCCGGGGCCAGGCGGCAAGCTGCTCGTCGCGGAGCGTGAGCGTGGGGCCTAGGTTGAACGGGTGCTGCGGCATGAAGTTACGGGGCAGTAACGGCCGGTTCTCGTAGTACATCTCCCGGTACTTCACCGGCGGCATTCGCGGGTCGTGGGGCGCGGTGAATGCGACGTAGGCATAGAAGGGCTTGTCATCCTTGTATCCGCGCAGGAATTCGATGGCCGCATCGGCGAAAACCTCGCTGGAGAAGCCGCCGGTACGGTCGTTACCGAGCGTGCCGTCGGGCAACAGATCCTGCAACGGCACCTCCAGGTGATTCGCCATGCCGCCGAAGAACACGGCTTTGCCGCGCTCGAAGCCCCGCAGCCACGACGGCCTCTTGTTGTGCCACTTGCCGGTGGCGAACGTCGTGTAGCCGTTGGCCCGGAGAATCTCGGGCAAGATGCGCACGCCTTCGAGGTCGTTACGGATCCGGAAGTAAGCCTTGCCGGAGTTCACCATGGCGCGGCTGGGGATGCAGACAGCTCCCGAGTTGCCGCCCATGTTGTAGTTGTTGCGGAAACTGTAGCCCTGGCTGACGAGGCGGTCGAGGTTGGGGGTCCGGATGTGGCTGTTTCCCCAAGCGGCGATGGTATCGGCGCGCTGGTCATCGGCGAACAGGAACAAGATATTCGGCCGGCGTTTCTTAGCAGGCTCTTCCCTGCCGGCGCAACCCGGCTGCAAAAAAGCGGTGACGAGAAGCAAAGCGGTAGTGCAGCGGGATACGGTCGGATGCATAAGGTCAAGTATATACCCGTTGTAGACTGGGGAAAGCACCGCCATGCGCTTGAAAAGCCTGCGAGAAGACGTGGTTCTGGCTAACCAGGAGCTCGTGCGTCGGGGCCTGGTGATTTACACCTTCGGCAACGCCAGTGGGATCGACCGCAATGAAGGGTTGGTGGCCATCAAGCCGAGTGGAGTGAATTTCGCCGACCTCGAGCCCGAACACATCGTGCTCACCGATTTGCAAGGAAACGTCGTGGAAGGGGACCTTCGGCCGTCGTCCGACCTGGAAACGCATCTCGTTCTCTACCGGGCCTTTCCGTCGATCGGCGGAGTAGCGCACACGCACTCGCCGTACGCCACGGCGTTTGCGCAAGCCGGCCGGGAGATCCCGTGTCTGGGCACCACACAGGCCGATTATTGGCGTGGATCCGTGCCGGTGACCGCTCCGATGCTAGAGGCCGAGATCGACAACGCATATGAGAAGAACACCGGCAAGCAGATCGTCCGGCGCTATGCCCGGCTGGATCCCGAACACTACCCGGGAGTGCTGGTGCGCGGCCATGGTCCGTTCACCTGGGGCGGGTCGGTGGAGGAGGCGGTACACCATGCGGTAATCCTCGAAGAGGTGGCGCGGCTGGCGTTCTTGACGTTGAGCCTGAGTCCGAACGCCGAACCATTACGTCCTGTCCACATCGACAAGCACTTTCTCCGCAAGCACGGACCTTCAGCCAGTTACGGTCAGCGGCGCTGAGCCGTGGCGCCGCGGGAGCCGGATAAGAGGTTCTGGTGGAGGGAATCCGAGATCAGTCCCCAGCGCTCTGCCGTTGCGCGTAAACGGCGGACTGAGGGCGTGCCGAGCCGCTAATGTACTTCAGCGTCCCGAGCGCCAGCGCGGCGGCGTTATTCAAGTGGTAGAGCAAGTGGAAAGGAACCGCGGCGGCGGCGAACAGGATCCCTTGCCGCCGGGCGAGGAACCGGTAGAACCCGAGATTCAGCGCGATGATGACGCCCGTAAGCGCTCCGGCGGCTCTGGCGGCCGGAAGCGGGACGGCGGCGGTGAAAGCGGAAACGGCCGCACCTGCTGTAGCCGCGGTGAGTACTCCCAGGAAAAGCGAGCCGAAGAGTGTCCGCCAGCGGCGCCTGAAGACAGCCCAAGCGAGACACGAGACGGCGATTGTTCCCGCCACGGTGAGCATCCCGTGGTACCAGGCGGACAAGGCGAGCAGTACGGTGAAGCTGCCTACGATAGCCGCTCCCTGGCGGCGGCTGAGGAACTCAGACCAGTACGGCCCGAGCACGGCAAACAAAAGGGCCGCCAGCGCTAAGGAAGCCTGTATGGGAGCGCTCGCGATGCTCCAAGCGACTGCCGCTAGCAGCAGCGCTGCGGCGGCGAGGCTGGCCCGCTGGCCCGCGCCCACATTCAGGTCGTTCGGCAGGAAGCGATACCGCAAGATGAGCTCCACCCATGGAACTCCGCGATAAAAGAGGTCCGTTTTCACCATCGAGCAGAGCCGCCACTGCTTCCAATGCTGGACCTCCAGGTCGTGATCGAGAAGGATCCGGCGGTCGGCCGCCCGCAAGCGGTATCCCAGCTCGACGTCTTCCATCGCCGGACGCCGGATGGATTCTTCGAAACCGCCGCAGGCTTCGAACACCCTCCGCCGTACGGCCCCGCACCCTGTCCAGAACGTTGACGCCTCGCGCCTCCCCCGGCGGTGAACGTAGCGGTGCATGAGGTTGCGGTACTGGGAAAGAAAGTCTGGCGAAGCCGGAGAGTCGTCGTAGCAGCCGAACACGGCGTCCAGCCGGCGGTTTTCGCGGAAGTGGCGGGAAATCCGGGCCAGCGTATCGGAATGGACGCACACGTCGGCGTCGATGAAGACGAGGATATCGCTCGAAGCGGCGGCGGCCCCAATGTTGCGGGCGCGGGCCGGTCCGCCCTGGTGATTCATCCGAATTACGCGGACGCCGTGACGGCGGGCGATATCCGCCGTCTGATCGGTAGACCCGTCGTCAACGACGATGCACTCATCAGGCCCCACAGATGAGGACGCTAGCGCTTCCAGGCAGCGGTCCAGGGTTCGCGAAGCGTTGTGCGCCGGAACGATGACGGAGATCGATGGCCTGCTCAACTCAGACCTAGTGTACAAGACGCCGGGACCAGGGCAGCCCGCGCGTTTTCGGGGCGCGTACTAGTACGGACGTCGCCGGAGTAGTCCGCCGGAAGCTGGGAGGCGCCAGGTAGTTGGCTCCCGTCGGCGCCGGCTCACCAGCGGCGGTATATGACCACGGCGTTCAGCCCGCCGAAAGCGAACGAGTTCGACATGATGAATTCGGGGTCTCCGGGGCGCGCCGAGTTCGGAACGACGTCCAGGTCGCAGGCCGGGTCGGGCTCGGTGAAGTTGGCCGTGGGCGGCAGAAAGCCAGCCCTGACGGCAGCGAGGCTGGCCACTCCTTCGAGAGCGCCCGCCGCGCCGAGCGTGTGGCCGTGCATGGACTTGGTGGAGCTCACCGGCAGTTTCGCGGCGTGGGGACCGAAAACCTTCCGAATGGCGGCTGTCTCGGTGGGGTCGTTGGTGGCCGTGCCCGTGCCGTGCGCGTTGATATAGCCGATGGCCTCAGGGGGGAGGCCGGCGTCGTCGAGCGCGGCCTGCATCGCCAGCGCGGGTCCCTCCACCGAGGGCTGGGTGAGATGGTGAGCATCAGAGGACATACCAAAACCCACCACCTCGCCGAGAACCGGGGCGCCCCGCGCTTGGGCCGATTCGAGCGGCTCGAGCACCATCATCGCCCCGGCTTCTCCAAGAATCAGGCCGTTGCGGTCCTTCGCGAACGGGCGGCAGGTATCCGGGGAGACCACGCGCATGGCTTCCCAAGCTTTGAGAATGCCCATGCTGAACATCGCCTCGCTGCCGCCGGTAATTGCCAGGTCCATCATCCCGCTGCGCACGGCCCAGTAAGCCTGGCCGATGGCGTGGTTAGAGGACGAGCACGCGGTCGAGATGGTGTAGACCGGGCCCCGGATGCCGTATTCCATGGAGATCCGGCTGGCCCCGGCGTTGGCCATCGTTTTCGGGATGATCAAGGGGTTGATTCGGGGCCGGCCCCGTAGGTAGAGGTCCACGAACCCTTCGTCTTCGGTCGTCTGGCCGCCGACACAGGAGCCGGTAACGATCCCGGCTTTCTGGAAGAGCACGGAGCCTTTTTCCAGACCCGCCTGGCGGACCGCTTCGCGGGCGGCGATGAGCGCAAACTGGGCGAACCGGTCCAGCAAGGCGGCCTCCTTGGGGTCGAGGTAATCCGCCGGATCATATCCGGGCACTTCGGCGCCGTTGGAGAAGCGGAGCTTCGTACGGTCTACGAGCTCGATGGGCCGGATGCCCGGCTCCCCGCGGCGGAGTGCATCCGTGATCTCGGCGACGTTCTTACCGATCGCCGAGATGGCGCCCAAGCCGGTGATCACGACGCGCCGGCGCCCCATGCCTCACTTCTGCTCCTGTGCGCCGGAGTTCACCTTCTCAGCCAGGAGCTGCTCCACTCCTTCCACCATCTCACGCACCGAGCGGATGTTCTGCGCCGCCTGGTCTGGAATGTCGATGTCGAATTCGGTCTCGAGCGCAAAAAGAATATTAATGCCGTCCAGCGAATCGATACCCAGCTCTTCGAAGGTGCTGTCGATGGTAACCGTTTCGGGGTCTAGGTGCTGTGCTTCCGCGATACAGCGGATCACCCGGTCTCTGACTTCCTCGGGCATAACAAATTGCCTATTGTGACAAATTGGAAGCCGCGCGCCAACAGCGGGGGGACCAGCCGCCTGACGGCGTCGATCGTCGAGCTGATGTCCGGAGCGGGCCGGAGTTCGCGGCCGTCGTGAAGGCAGATGATCGCGCCGTTATGGGCCCTCGAGAGAATACGGCGCGCCACGGCCTCGCCCGGGGCCTTCCAGTCGAGGCCCAGCACGCTCCACATCACCCCTGTGAGACCAAGGCGCCGCTGCGCCTCGCCCACGCCGAACCACCGCACGCCGTAGGGCGGCCGGAAGAACTGCGGAACAAGGCCGGCGGCCCTCTCGATCGCCTCCTGTGCCCGCGCCAGTTCCTGATAGATAAACCGAGGGTGGCGAAGGCAGAACAGCGGGTGGGTGTCGGAATGGTTGCCGATTTCGTGGCCTGCCGCGGCCACCTGCTGCGCCACCGCCGGAAGGCGCCGGACATTGGCCCCGCACTGGAAAAACGTCGCCGGGACGCCGAACCGTTGCAGTAGGTCGAGCAGATCCGGCGTGGACTCGCTGGGTCCGTCGTCGAACGTCAGGGCAAGGACCGGACGATCCCAGGGACCCCGCCAGAAAGAGGGTCCGAAGACCGTCGAGGAGCGCCCCCGAACGGCCCACGCCGCCGCGGCTAGGCCCGCCGCGGCCAGCCCCGCGGCTGGACCCACCGCTCGAACCCGATGGAGCGCTTGATGGAGTGCGCTGTCACGCATCGGACTCGCGGTCGGCCCACTCCAGACTGTGATCGGAGCTGACGCTCCAGGTGCCGGGCGGCGAGATCAAGGAAAACGACGACCACGGTCCGGGAACCCACGGGTACTTGTCGATCACATCCGGGTCGATCTCCACACCCAAACCCGGCTTGGATGGGACCCTGAGCCAGCCGTTTGAAATATCGAGAGGCTCGTCCAGGATCTCCCGAGCCAGCGGGAAGGGATACATGGTTTTCAACCGGTCCGTGGAATAGACCGGATACTCCAGCCAGGCCACGACCGACTCCGGCCAGCAGACGCCGAGATGGGCGGCGGCGATCACCTCGAGGTCGGTTCCCCAACTGTGGAAGGCGAACTTCAGGCCGGCCCGCTCGATGGCTGGAAGCAAACTCGTCCCGAGGCCATATCCGCCTTGGCAGACGACGTCGGCCTGCACGTAATCGACCGCCCGGGTCTCGACCAGATCGAGGAAACCTTCCTCCGTCTGCTCGTGCTCGCCGGAGGCCAGGGGCACAAGGCCTTTCTTGTGGAGTTCGCGGTAGGCGGCGTGGTCGCGCGGCGGCAGCGGCTCTTCCAGCCAGCACACGTCCAGTTCGCCGAGCTCTCTGGCGAGGTCTTCGATGACCTCCAGCGGGTAGCTGCGGTCGCCCATACGCCACCATGTGTGCGCGTCAACCATCAGTTCCACATCCGGCCCCACCGCCTCGCGCATCAAACGTACGGCGCGTAGATCCCCTTGCGGGCCGAGCGCCGGCCTCATCTTGTAGGCGTCGAAGCCCAGCCCGGCAACGCCGGCGGCCTCACGGGCGTAGCCCTCGGGAGACTGGTACATTCCCGCGCTGCCATAAAGGCGGATCATGTCGCGCCGGCGGCCGCCGATCAGCTCGGAAACAGGGACCCCGCGAGCCTTCCCCAGCAGGTCGTAGAGAGCCAGTTCCACCGCGCGATAGACTTTCTGGTGGACGGGCCCCACATCGGCCACGGCGAAAAACTCCGTGCGCAGTGCATCCAGATCTTCGACGCTCCGGCCCTCCAAAAACGGACGAATCCTGTTTTCGATCGTCTGTTGAACTCTCTCGCTTGCCGGCCCGGGCCCCCATCCGGCCAGCCCATTGTCGGCCTCGACCCGAACCAGCATCGCATCGCGCTTGACGATGGTCCTTCGTCCCCCGTAGTAATCCAACTCCACGGGTTCCGGGAAACGGTACGAGAGCAAGAATGATTCCACCCGCCGGAGCTTCATGGTGACTATCTAACCACACCTGCTTCGGCGGAGCGGCGCCCGGCTTCCCAGGTCCAATACCGCCGGGAGATCCCCGAAGACGCCCGGTCGGCTTGCGGCGCCGCACAGCCGGGGTCAGTTCAAGAGGCCGCCGTGGCCCAGACAGGCAATCTCCCAGCCCGACACGCGGTAGCGGGCGAGCATGGGCGGGAGGATCAGATCGACCACGTTGGGCTTCGCCGAGCGGTAGCAACCCGGAGCCGAGATCACGGGGGTGTTCTCCTTGTACCCGACGAGAAGGAGGTTACCCGGCTCCACGGGGGCGAGGAATTTCTCCAAGTGGCACCCCACGCGCACCATGGCCCGGCCGACGGGATCCTCCGGCCCTGCCGGCGCCGTAGTCGTCGCCACGATGATGACCGTTGGGCTCACCCGAGCCAAATGCTCCAGCGCCCGCGCCACCGACGGCTCGTCTTCGACGGCTGTGAGGACATAATCGGCCCGAACCCCGTACCGGCTGAGCCTTTGGTGCATGATGTGTTCGAAAAACTCCCGGCTCCGCTCGGGATTAATTGGATCGGTGTAAAGAACGCCCACCGTCGCCCGGCGGATCGGTCTCGCCTGCAGAATCGGCCCCCGCTCCCTCAGGATGGTGATGACCGCTTCCAGTTGGGTCTCGGCGACCGCAAATGGGGCGCTTTTCACCGTGGCGATCCGCTGACCGGCTTTCGCGTAGCTGAAATTCCGGCCGGTAGCGATCACCAGGCTCGAAGTACAGTTGATCTGTTTCAGTAATTCATCATCAATCAGAATACAACTGTCTTCGGTTGCGAATACATTTGCCCGTCCGCCGACGGCCAGCCGGATCTCGATAGCGCCGCAGCCAAGCTCCTTGGCGACCTGGAGCACCGCTTCGTCCTCGGCTACTTCGCCTTCTTCGAGTTCCGTGACCCAAACTTCCTCCATCCCCTCCATCTCCAGCAAACGCACGTCTTCCGGGCTAATGAGATGGCCCTTCGCCAGCAGCTTGCGTCCTCCGGGGCGAAAAATTGTGCAACAAAGAACACGTCCCGCCGATTCCCGCACACCGACCGTTTGTGCTTTCATGCCTATCCCTCAGTACTAGCCGCAAATAGTACTCATAGGCCTAAAACCTTTTATACATCAAATGAGTGTCTCGGGACCATAATTCATCACAAATTTTTCACGCCTGGCCTCACGGGCGAAGATAATCCGAAGACAGCGCCTTGTCGATCGCAACGCGAGGATCAATGCGGGTCCAAAAGGCAGACCCTGGGTGACTCAATCCTGCGGCTTCACTGACGGGAGCTGAATGGTTTGGAGGTCCGGGTCGGCGAGATCGGCGAGTTTCTTCGGGTGGTGGCCGGAAGGGGTCAGGTGCTTGATCATCGGCAACTCGTCGCAGCAGTGGAATTTGGGACAGCGCATGCAATCCTTCCAGGCCTTCAATGGGAGTTCGGAGCGGTCCACCTCGGTGAAGCCGAGCTTCCGGAAAAAAGACGGGACGTAAGTGAAGGCGAAGAGCGTGTCGAGGCGGCACTCACGCGCTTCTTCTTCCAGCGCCGCGACCAGACGCCGCCCCAGGCCGGTTCCTTTGTTCTCGGGATCGACAGCGATGGAGCGGACCTCGCCCATGGTCGGCGTATAGAAATGTAGCGCACCGCAGGCGAGCACGCGGCCCTCGCGCTCGGCTACCGTGAAGTCCCGGATATTCTCGGCCATCTCGAATTCGGTCCGCGGCAACATGATGCCTTCCCGAGCGTATCGGTTGATCAGCTCGAGCATCGCGGGAATATCCCGCATGGTGGCCTTACGCGTAATCATGGCGATCCGAGCAAGCGTGTTCCCAGAGGTTCCCCGTCGAGCAAGCGCTCGAGGACGCGTGGCGCGCTGCCGGGCGCAATGACGATTTCGCGGATGCCGCGCGCCAGGCCATTCAGCGCCGCCTCGAGCTTCGCCTGCATCCCTCCCGTGGCGATCCCCCCGGCGATGAGTTCCCGGGCACGCCGAGGGCTCAGTTCCCGGATGACGCCGTCGCCGTCGCGCACCCCTTCGACATCGGTGAGGAACAGGAGGCGGTCGGCGCCGAAACCTGCGGCGCAGGAGACCGCCATCTGGTCGGCGTTGACGTTGTAGATGTTCCCGCTCCGGTCGCCGGCCACGCAGGCGACCACCGGGAGGAAACCGCTAGTCACCAGGGTGTCGAGCAGCTTCGGATTGGTCCGGACGGGCCGGCCCACCGCGCCCAATTCCGGATCCAGTTGCTCGGCCTCGACCAGGCAGGCGTCGATGCCGCTCAAGCCGACCGCGGGCACGCCGGCGGCCACCAGCGAGGCGACAAGGCCGCGGTTTACCGTGCCGGTGAAGATCTTCAAAACTGCGTCGATCACTTCACCGGTCGTAACGCGAAGGCCGTTCACAAAGCGGCTCTCGACGCCCCGCTCCGCCAGAAACCGCGTCATCTGCTTGCCGCCGCCATGGACAAGGACCATCCCAGGTGCGCGGGGCAGAGTGGCGGCCACCTGGGCCGCCACGGCGCTGCGGGACTGTTCGCCGTCGAGTAGCGTGCCGCCGAGTTTGACGAGGATCTTTCTCATAACAGCCCCTCGGTCTCTGGATAGCCGAACAGCAAGTTCAGGTTCTGCACCGCCTGTCCCGCCGCTCCTTTGACGAGATTGTCGATCGCGGCCACGACGACGGCCCGCCGGCCATCCGGTTCGAATCGCACGCCGATGTCGCAAAAGTTCGTCGATTGCACCGACCTGATGTCCGGCATGCCCGGCGGGTCGTAGAGCCGGATGAACGGCTCGCGCGAATATGCCTTTTCGTAGATCTCTAGCAGCGTGGCTTCCGAAGGAAGATCCGAAGCCCGGAAATAGATTGTCTCGAGAATCCCACGGTGGACCGGCAGGAGATGGGCCGTGAAAGCGAACTCGCTTTCTTCCAGGCCCGAGTGCATCAGCACTTCCGGTACATGCCGGTGCCCGAGGATCGAGTAGGCCGAGAAGTTCTCTGTCACCTCACAAAAATGAGTCTTCAAGCTCGGCTTGCGCCCGGCGCCGCTGACGCCCGACTTGGCGTCGCAGATCAGTCCCCGGCCGCGGTCCAGGACGCCGGACTCAACCAGCGGGCGGATCGCCAGATTCGCAGCCGTCGGGTAGCAACCTGGGTTCGCTACCAACCGCGCCCGGCGAATCTCATCCCGGTAGAACTCCGGCAGGCCGTACACGGCGGCGGTAAGCCACCCGGGCTGGGAGTGGTCCGCGCCGTACCACCGGCGGTAGGCCTCGGGTGTCCCCAACCGGAAAGCCCCGCTCAAGTCAACGACCTTCACTCCCGCCTCGAGGAACGCCGGAGCCAGCTCCATCGAAACGTCAGCGGGCGTGGCGAGACAGACGGCTTCCAGACCCCCGGCGCTGATGGACTCCGGGGTGCAGGCGATTCGCGGGGGCCCCGCGGCGTTCCGGGGCAGCGGACGGTCCACGGCGTCTGAACGGTGCTCCAGCAGCCACGGCTCGAAGCCGGGGTGCCGCTCCAGGATCCTGACCAGTTCCGTGCCGCTGTACCCGCGGAACCCAACAATACCGACTCGTATAGGCATGGAGATTAATTATTCATCCGAGTGAATAATTATACCACAGAGACGTCCCCGTCACCGCTGCTCGGCCAGCGAGCGCTCGGCCAGCTCCCCGAGGACCGGCAGGCGGACCGTCTCGCCTTGGCTGGTCTTGACCAACATATATATCCAGATGCCGAACAGTGCCGCCTTCAGAACCGCTGCCAACGAAATCTGATAGGCTTCGCCGGCGAGGTGGAAGAACGGCCCCACGGCCCAATCAACGATCAGCCAGGCGACAAACAAATAAAGCCCCTGAAAGGCGTGGAACCGGGCGCCGCGGTCCGTCTTGAAACGCTCGGAGGCAAGCACCACGATCGCCGGGATCCAGCCGACGAGGGGAATGTAGCAGAGCAGGGAGGCGTTGCGGGAACTCAAGTTTGCGAACGGGCCGCGGGGGCGCTGCGGCGCTGGTTGCCGCGCGCCGCAACGTGCGCAGTACCGGTCGGTTTCCTCAACCTGAGTTCCGCAATAGCTGCAGAAAGGCATTTGCGACTCTTGTACCTACCATACTTTACGCTTTCGTCGGCCGTGTTGTTCCGTTGCCGGGCTCTGCCTGCGTGTTACCATTCCGGCTATGCGAGCGCTGCTGTCCTTGATTCTCCTCCTCGTGCCGCTGACGGCCGAACCCGCCAAACTGCGCATCGAGTTCATCGATGTCGAGGGCGGCCAGGCGACGTTGATCGTCACGCCCGAGGGCGAGTCGATGCTCGTGGACGCAGGATGGCCGGGCTTCGAGGGCCGGGATCCCGGCCGCATCGTTGCCGCCGCGCGGCGTCTGGGTCTGGAGCGGATCGACTACATGTTGGTCACGCACTACCACCGCGACCATGTCGGCGGCGTCCCCGCAGTTGCAGAGCGGATTCCAATCGCGACCTTCGTCGATTACGGCGACTATGCGGGAGGCGGAAAGCGCGGCAGCGAGCTGGCGGCGAACTACTACGCGGCGCGGTCGAAAGGGAAGCATCTGGTCGTGGGACCCGGAGACAGGATTCCTCTGCGGGGTGTCGAGGCCATCATCGTGGCGGCCAACGGCCGGTTCGTCAAGCGCGCGCTGCCGGAGGGCGGGCGGCCGAATCCGGCATGCGCATCAGCGGCGGAGATCGAGGACGACGCCGGAGAAAACAGCAAGTCGATCGGCTTTCTGCTCCGGTACGGCAGGTTCCGGTTCGCGGACTTGGGCGACCTGCCTTGGAACGAGGAGTTGAAACTCGTCTGTCCAGAGAACAAACTCGGCGAGGTGGACGTCTACCTGACGACCCACCACGGCGTGGACCGCTCCGGCGCGCCGCCCCTCGTCCGGGCGCTGAATCCACGGGTGGCGATCATGAACAACGGTGGCCACAAGGGCGGTGACCCAGCCGCCTGGCGGATCGTGATGAAAGCGCCGCGCCTGGAAGCCCTTTGGCAGCTCCATTTCGCCGTGAAAGGAGACGAAGCCAATGCCCCGGACCGGTACCTGGCGAACTTAGTGGATGGCATGTGCGGACACTCGATTGCCTTGGCCGCGTCGTCCGACGGTTCCTTCACGGTGATCAACAGACGGACAGGTTTCAGCGAGCACTATCCTGCCGTGCCTTGATTCAGGGAAGCGGTTGGGATCGCCGCGTCGGGCGCGTTTGTCCCTCCGCGCCGCCACGTGTCTCCGGGCCCCCGGCTCCCGGCGGCGGCCCCGCCCGGATGGGATACTGTAAACGCCGCGCTGACCGTGAAAGGACGCAATGAAGGTCTGCTCGCCGTGGACATGCCGCCGCCGGCGCCAGTCGGCGATGCGAGGATCGCCCTACGCGGTGAGAGGATGGGCGCCGCAAGGTCACGGAGACGCCTGACGCTTGAGCCTTTCCC
>CAYWXL010000009.1:10137-42481 GCA_964461995.1 uncultured Solibacteraceae bacterium | reverse complement strand
GTCAGACAACTCAGCGGGCACGGCGCGAAGCGCTGATGTCTCCCACCTCTGGGTCTTTTTCGAATCTTCTTCCCGGACGGCGGCATCATGACATGGGAAATGCACCTTTGCTCGCGGTTGTTGCGAAGGCCGTCACGCCTGGGCGTGATGGTGTGTGCCCTGATAGCGCCGCTTTGGGGCCAAGATCAAAAACCTCTTGTTCGGATCGCACTGATCTTTGACGGTCCCGCTGAAAGCAACCAGGCGATCCGCGCCACATACGTTCGCGAGATCACCGAATTACTTTCCGACGAATACGATGTGCGCTTTCCCCCCGACAAATCGGCGACGGCGGACTGGACGGCCGCCGGTGTTAAGGCAGCGGTCGATAAGTTACTTTCCGATCCCGAAGTGCATTTCGTGGTGGCGCTCGGTCTGATCTCTTCCCAAGACTTGGGCACACGCGGACCTTTGCCGAAGCCGGCCATTGCGACTATGGTTGTTGACCCGGATTTGCAGTCCATTCCCATGGAGATGCGGGCGGTTCCGTTGGCGGCGCGGGAGACGGAAGAAGTCGCCGCCAGCGGCGTCGAAAACTTCACCTACATCACGTTGGGCGCGAGGCCCGTAGACGAGCTGAAGGTATTTCGCCGGATGGTTCCGTTCACGCGCCTGGCGATCCTCACAATCGAAGGGACCGTGGAGGTCTTCCCGGAGCTGGTGCAGAGAGCGAAGCAGCAACTCGCGGCTGAAGGTATCGAAGTGAACATCATCCCGGTGGGGTCTTCACTCGATGAGGCGCTGGCCGCTATTCCTGCGGACACGGAAGCCGTTTATGTCGCTCCACTCCCGCACTTGTCTTCTGAAGAGATCCGGCGTCTAGCCCAGCAACTCATTGATCGCCGCCTTCCGAGCTTTTCCGCCACCGGCGTCGAGGAAGTGGAACTCGGCTTGTTGGCGACGCTGGCGCCGAGAACCACCCACGTTCGGCGGGCCCGTCGAGTCGGCATCGACTTACAGCGAATCCTCTCCGGAGAGCCAGCCGCGGGCTTGTCGGTGGAGTTTTCGCGGCGCTCCAGTTTGACGATCAACATGGCCACGGCTCGGGCGATCGGTGTTTCGCCGCCGCAGGTGATGCTGATCGACGCTGAGTTGTTGAACGAGGAGCCCGGACAAGCGCCGCGTTCCCTCTCGCTTTCCACCGTGGTGCGGGAAGCTGAGAACGCGAACCTGGATCTGGCGGTGGCAGACCGCAACGTGGCCGCGGGCCTTCGCCTGGTGAGGCAGGCGCGGTCGGCCCTGCTGCCGCAGATCGGCATTTCGGGAGGTGCGGTCCGAATTGACAAAGATCGCGCTCAATGGGGTGTCGGACAAAACACCGAGAAGCTCGCCTTCGGCACTATCTCGGCTACCCAGTTGATTTATTCCGACGACGTGAAAGCTAGCTACGACATCGAGAAGAGGTTTCAGGAACTTCGGAGCGAAGAAAGGGCGCAAGTCCGGCTCGACATTATACAGGAGGCTGCGGAAAGCTACCTGAACGTGCTCCGCGCCAAGACGATCGAGCGGGTGCAGAAAAACAACCTCAAGCTGACGCGCTCGAACTTGGAGTTGGCGCGGGTTCGAGTCGAGATAGGTCACGCCGGACGCGAGGAGCTATTCCGATGGGAGAGCCAGTTGGCGGTGAACAAGCGCGATGTCGTGGATGCGGCGGCCTTACGCAGCCAGGCGGAGATCGCGTTGAACCGGGTATTGAACCGCCCGATCGAAGAGCTTTTCATCACCCGGGAAGCGGGTTTGGACGACCCGGAGCTGGTGACAAGTTTCGAACAGCTCCGGCCCTATATCGAGACTCCGCGGGCGTTCGCACTGTTACGGGATTTCATGACGCAGGAGGCCTTACGCCAATCTCCGGAGTTGCAGCAGCTCGAGGCCGCAGTCCGGGCGCAGCGGCGCGAACTTACAGCCGCCAAGCGCTCGTTCTATGTGCCGCGGCTGGGGGCGAAAGCCGAAGGAACGTACCTGGGCCGCTACGGTGTGGGCAGCACCGCGCTACCGCCGCCGCTGGATGTGTTGTTCACGGACCCGTACAACTGGACCATCTCGGTCACTGGCTCGCTGCCGGTATTCCAGGGCGGCGCCCAGCGGGCGCGCCTGGGCCGGGCGCGGGAAGAACTCCGCAAGGTAATGACCGAACGTGAGGCTGTGAAACAGCGCATCGAAGAGCGGACCCGGGCGGTCTTGCACCGGGCAAACGCGTCTTTTATCGGCATCCAGTTGGCGCGGGACGCAGCCGACGCCGCTTGGCGCAACCTGGAGCTGGTGAAGGCCCGCTACGCCGAGGGGATCGCGGACATTTTGACGCTGCTGGACGCGCAGAACCAAGCCCTTGCAGCAGAACTGCGCGCGGCCAACGCCGTGTTCGACTACCTGATCGACCAAACGGGCGTGCAACGGGCTGTCGGTCGGTTCGACTATTACCGCTCGGCGCAGGACCGGCAGGAGTTCCTGAACCGTCTGGACGGGTACTTCCGGCAGGCCGGCTATCCGGTGAAGCGGCGGTAAACGTCGGAGAGGAGCGTAGGGAATTTCCCATGAAGAGGTCACGAGAAACCATGTCACGATACCCGCTGGCGATTCTTCTGGCGTTGGGGGGGCTGTCAGCGGCAGGCTGCGGGGAGGAGACGGTGGTCGCCGAGCCCCCGGTGCGCCCGGTCAAAACCGTCGTGCTAGGGGACACGGAAGCCACGGGGGGGCGCGTATTCCCGGGCACGCTGCGGGCGGCCGAACGAGCGAAACTGTCGTTCCGCGTCTCGGGTCCGCTGGTCGAGTTTCCCGTCACTGAGGGAATGAAGGTGGCCAAGGGCCAGCTTCTCGCTCAAATCGACCCGCGGGACTTCGAGACGGCGGTGCGTAACATCGAGGCGGGGATCGCCGGCCTGCGCGCTCAGCGCAAAGCGATGGAACAGGCCCGTCCCGAAGACATTCGCCGTCTCCAGGCGGATCTCGCGGCCGCGAAGGCGCGGTTACTCGAAGCCGACGCCACCTTCCGCCGCTACCAGCGCCTCTACGAAAACGGGAACGTATCGAAGGCGGAGTACGACCAGCGGCGGGCGGCGCGAGACGTGGCCGAGGCCCAACTGCAGGCGGCCGAGGAGGCGCTCCAGATTGCGTTGAAGGGCGCCCGGCCTGAAGACATCGACGCCATGGACGCGCGGATCCGGGCTGCCGAGGCGCGTTTGGAAAGAGCCCGCAACGACCTCGAAGACACGGCGCTCCGGGCGCCGTACGCGGGCATCGTCGCCGAGACTTTCGTCGAGAATTTTGAGTTCGTTCAGGCCCAACAACCGGTGCTCAGCCTGCAGAACATCGAGATCATGGAGCTCGTGGCCCAGATTCCGGAAACCGTCGTAGCCAAATGGCGCAAAGAGACCTTGCCTAACTTCTACGCCACGTTCCCAGCGCTTCCGGCAGCGAAGGTGCCCGCGAAGGCGACCGAAATCGCCGCTGAAGCTGACCCGATGACCCGAACCTACTCGGTGATCTTCCAGGTCCGGCAGCCGAAAGAGGGCCTCATTCTGGCGGGCATGACCGGGGAGGTCCACGTCCAAGCCGAGGGGGCCGCGGCCCTGGGCTTTTCGGTGCCGGTCGCGGCTGTGTTCACCGATGAGAACGGAGACGCCTGCGTGTGGTTGCTGGACAACTCGACGATGACGGTTCGCAAGGCCAAGGTCCAGGTCGGGGAGATGGCCGGTGAGAGCGTGATGCTTCTTAGCGGCGTCAAGCAGGGCGACACGGTGATCACTGCGGGCGCCAGCTATCTCACGGAAGGGCAGAAAGTCCGCGAGATCGTCTCCGAGTTGAGGGAGCGCCGATGAACCTGGCTGAGTTCTCGATAAAACGAAAGACGACGACGCTCGTGCTGACCGGCGTGGCGCTCGTCGGCGGCTACCTCTCGTTTCAAGGCTTAGGGCGCTTGGAGGATCCGGAATTCACGATCAAGGAAGCAGTCGTCTTCACCCCGTATCCGGGCGCGAGTCCGCGTGAGGTAGAAGAAGAGGTCACCGATCGCATCGAGACGGCCGTCCAGGCGATGGGGCAGCTCAAAGAAGTGCGCTCGATCTCCCGGCCCGGTCTTTCCATCGTCTACGCCGAGATGAAGGAGCAGTACGACAAACACACGCTGCCACAGGTGTGGGACGAGTTGCGGCGGAAAGTGGGCGACGTTCAAGGGAATTTGCCGCCAGGCGCTGGCCCTTCCATTGTCAATGACGACTTCGGCGACGTCTACGGGGTCTTTTTGGCCCTGAGCGGCGAGGGCTACTCGTACGCGGAACTCTGGGACGTCGCCAAGATGCTGAAGCGGGAGTTGCTGCTTTGTGCGGACGTCTCGAAGATCGAATTCTGGGGCAAGATACCGGAGGTGATCTATGTCGAGATGTCGCGGGCGCGGCTGTCGCAGCTCGGCATCTCGCCGCAGCAGGTCTATCGGACGCTCGGGCTGCAGAATGCAGTGGTGGACGCCGGACGCGTCCACGTCGGGGCCGAGTTCATTCGCGTGGAGCCCACTGGACTGTTCACCTCGGTCGAGGACCTGAGCAACCTGCTGATCCAGGGCGCGCCCGGCGGCAAGCTGGTCTACCTGCGCGACGTCGCCGACATTAAGCGGGGGTTCCAGGACCCGCCGGGCCAGATCATGACCTTCGATGGCAAGCCAGCGATCGGTATCGGCATCTCCACAGTGCGGGGCGGCAACGCGGTCGTAATGGGCGAAGCTGTGAACGCTCGGTTGGCGGAGCTGCAATCGCGGATCCCCGAAGGTATGGAACTCGGCATCGTGAGCTTCCAGGCCGCAGACGTCAAGAAGGCGGTGAGCGGCTTCATGGTCAATCTGATCGAAGCGCTGATCATCGTCATCGTCGTGCTGTTGATCTTCATGGGCATGCGCAGCGCGCTGCTCATTGGCATGACGCTGCTGTTCACGATCGCCGGGACGTTCATCCCGATGGCGATTTGGGGAGTTAACCTCGAGCGAATCTCTCTCGGCGCGCTGATCATCGCCCTGGGAATGCTGGTGGACAACGCCATTGTGGTCACCGACGGCATCCTGGTCGGTTCCCAGAAGGGAATGGACCGGGTGCGGGCCGCGATCGAGGTCGTGGGGAAGAACTCGATGCCACTGCTGGGCGCCACAGCAGTAGCGATCCTCGCTTTCGCCGCCATCGGAGTTTCGCAGGATTCGACGGGTGAATACTGCCGCTCGCTGTTCCAGGTGATTCTCTTCTCGCTCGGCTTGAGCTGGGTGTTCGCCGTCACAACGACGCCCTTGCTCGGCACGATGATGCTCAAGCCGGTGCAGCAAGCTGACGCGGCGGACCCGTACGGAGGCAAGATCTACGCGGGCTACCGGAAGATCCTGCAGCTCTGCGTGGACCGCCGGTGGCTCACGGTGGCGGTGGTGGTCGGGATTTTTCTCACGGCGGTCTGGGGGTTCAAGTTTGTCGATAAGAGCTTTTTCCCGGATTCGACGAGGCCCCAGTTCTACGTTGAGTACTGGCGCCCGGAAGGCGCACACATCCGGCAGACGGCGGCCGATGTCGCTGAGATCGACAAATGGATCCGGGAAAACATCGACGGCGTCATCCATACGGCTTCCTTTACAGGCCAAGGCGCGATGCGGTTCCTGCTGACGTATTCCCCCGAGGACATCAACAGCGCCTACGGCACGATCATCGTATCCGTGGACGACTACAAGAAGATTGACGCGGTGCGGCCGCAGATCGAGAAATACATCGCGGCGAACTACCCGGACGCCGAGGCATGGACCAAAAAGTTCCGCATCGGACCAGGCGGCGGAGCCAAGATCGAGGCGATGTTCACCGGGCCGGATCGCCGGATATTGCGGCAGCTCGCCGAGCAGGCCAAGGAGATCATGCGGAGCGACCCGGCCGTGGTGAACATCCGCGACGACTGGCGGCACCAGGTGAAGGTCGTGAAGCCCGTCTACTCGGAAACCTTGGCTCGGGCATCGGGCGTCACCCGGCCCGATATCGCTGCGGCGATCCAGATGAGCTTCCAAGGCCGGACCGTCGGCCTGTACCGCGAAGCCGACGACCTGCTGCCGATCATCGCCCGGGCGCCGGCCGGGGAACGGGCCGACCCGAACAACCTGCCGAGCATTCCAGTATGGGCGAGCGGCACAGGCCGGGTGGTTCCTTTGAGCCAGGTGGCGCCCAGAATCGAAACAGGATTCGACGACAACATCATCCGCCGGCTAGACCGCAAACGCGCGCTGAAAGCCCAGGCCGACGAGGGCTTCGGCACCGCGGAGGCGCTGCGGCAGCGGATCGCGTCGGCGATCGAATCGATCGAATTGCCTCCCGGCTTCGAGTTCGAATGGCGCGGCGAGAAGCACGATTCCGACAAGGCTCAGGCAGCGCTCGCCACCAAGCTGCCGCTCGCTTTTGGAATGATGGTGCTGATCGTGATCTTGCTATTCGACAAGATCAAGCAGCCCACGATCATCTTCCTGACCGTGCCGCTGGCGGTGATTGGCGTCACTGTCGGGCTGCTGATCACTGAGCAGCCCTTCGGCTTCATGGCGCTGCTCGGATTCCTGAGCTTGACGGGCATGTTGATTAAGAACTCGATCGTGCTGATCGACGCCACCGACGAACTGATCCGGGAAGGCAAGGACCCCTACGATGCCGTGATCGAGGCGGGCGTCAGCCGCATGAGGCCGGTGATGATGGCGGCGCTGACGACGATGCTCGGTATGCTGCCGCTGTTCCAGGACGCTTTCTTCGTCGCGATGGCGGTGACGATCGTCTTCGGACTCGGTTTCGCCACCTTCCTGACCTTGCTGGTCGTGCCAACGCTGTACGCGATCTTCTTCCGCATCCGGCATCCAGCCCAGGCCTGAAGCGGCGCCTGCCGCGCCCTGGGGAAGAATTACCCGCGGAAAAGCGGAGACCGGGGTCCCGTATAAAGAGCCAAGCCCGGGCGGCGATCCGCTCCCACTGCCGCCCGCGAGTCGACTTTCGCTGTGAGCCCTTATTGAAGCGGCAACATTTCCTGGCTGCTTTTCACCGCTTTGTCGCCGTTTCCGTTGCCGTTGACTTCGGACTCCGGAACGATGGATGCCGCGGCGACCCGGTCGCCTTCCTCCAACCGGACCAGGCGGACGCCCGAAGCGCTGCGGCCCACCTTGCGGATCTCGCCGGCCTCGGTCCGGATGATCTTGCCGTTCATGGTGATGACGAAGACGTCGGTGTCGTCTTTCACCGGCAGAATCGTGACCACTTTGCCGACCCGGCGGGTCGTCTTCATGTTGATAATGCCTTTGCCGCCGCGGTTGGTGACTCGGTAGAGGCGCAGAGCCGTCCGCTTGCCGTAGCCCAGCTCGGAGATGCTGAGCACCATGTCGTTCTCGCGCATCACCTCCATGCCGATGACGCGATCCCCTTCGGCGAGCCGGATGCCCCGGACGCCGCGAGCCGGGCGCCCCATCGGCCGCACGGCGCTTTCGTGAAACCGGATGGCTTTGCCTTCGTGCGTGGCGATGAAGATGTAGTCGTCGCCGGTGGAAAGCCGGGCGGCGATCAGCTCGTCGCCCTCGTTCATCCCGATGGCGATGATGCCCCGGGATAGTGGATGGGCGAACTCAGAGAGCTTGCACTTCTTCACCGTGCCCTGAGCCGTGCACATGACGATGAACTTGTCTTCCTCGAATTCGGCGACCGACAGGAAGGCTTTCGGCTCCTCGTCAGGCAGCATGTTCAGCAAGCTGCGGATGTGCTTGCCCTTGCTCGACGGCGAGGAGTCGGGGATGTTATAGATCTTGAGCCAGTACACCCGGCCCTTGTTGGTGAACACCAACAGATACGTGTGGGTGTTGGCGACCACCATGTACTCAACCACGTCCTCGCCCCGAGGGACCATTCCCTTGCGTCCCTTGGCGCCGCGGGCGACGCGGCGGTAGACGTCGATCGGCGTGCGCTTCAGGTAACCGCCCCGGGTGACGGTGACGGTGACGTCCTCACGAGGCACGAGGTCCTCGATGCGGATGTCGCCCGGATCGTTGACGATCTCGGTTCGGCGCTCGTCGCCGAACTGCTTCTTGATCTCGCGCAGCTCCTTGATAATGACCTGCCGAAGAACCTCGTCGGAGCCCAGAATCTCAAGATACTCGGCGATCTTACGCTGGATCTCCGCCAGCTCGTCGAGGATCTTCTGCTGCTCCATGCTGGTCAAGCGCTGGAGCTGGAGTTCGATGATCGCCTGAGCTTGCTTCTCAGTGAAATCGAAGCGCTGAATCAGCGAGTCGCGCGCCTCCCTGGGGGTCTTCGACGCCCGGATCAGCCGGATCACTTCGTCCAGGTGCTGGAGCGCCTTCTGGAATCCAAGCAGAATGTGCTCCCGAGCCCGCGCCTTGCGCAACAGGTAGTCCGTGCGGCGGCGGACCACATCCACACGATGATCGATGAAGCGCAGCAGGATGTCTTTGAGGGGCAGTTGCCGGGGCTGCCCGTTGACGATCGAGAGCATGATCACCCCGAAGTTCGTCTGCATCTGGGTGTGCTTGTACAGGTTGTTCAGGACGACTTCAGGCTGCTCGCCGCGCTTCAATTCGATCACGATGCGCATGCCTTCGCGATCGCTCTCGTCGCGGATGTCCGAGATGCCGTCGATCTTCTTGTCGTTGACCAGGCCGGCGATCTGCTCAATCAGCTTCGACTTGTTCACCTGGTAGGGGATCTCGGTGACGATGATGGCCTCGCGATCCTTGCCGATGGTCTCGGTTGCCGCCCGAGCCCGCATCTTGATCGAACCGCGGCCAGTCCTGTAAGCGTCGACGATCCCGTCGCGGCCAAGGATGAAGCCCCCGGTGGGAAAGTCCGGCCCGGGAACCAGTTGGAGGATCTCTTCGAAGGTGGCTTTCGGTTTCTTGACCAGCAGAATGGTAGCGTCGATGATCTCGGAAAGGTTATGAGGCGGGATGTTCGTCGCCATTCCCACGGCGATGCCGGAGGCGCCGTTGACCAAGAGATTAGGAACGCGGGTGGGAAGGACTTCCGGTTCCACCTCGCTGTCGTCGTAGTTCGGGCGGAAATCGACGGTCTCTTTGTCGATATCTTCGAGCAGCGCCTCGGCGATGCGCGCCAGCCGCGCCTCGGTGTAGCGCATGGCCGCCGGCGGATCACCGTCGATGGAGCCGAAGTTGCCCTGACCCTGGACGAGCGGGTAACGCATCGTGAAATCCTGGGCCAGCCGCACTAGGGTGTCGTAGATCGCCGCGTCGCCGTGCGGGTGGTACTTACCCATGACCTCGCCGACGATCTTGGCGCACTTCCGCGTGGGCCGGTTGTAGTGGAGGCCCATCTCGTGCATCGTGTAAAGGATGCGCCGGTGGACAGGCTTGAGCCCATCGCGGATATCGGGCAGGGCGCGGCCGATGATTACGCTCATGGCGTAATCGAGATACGACCGCCGCATTTCGTCTTCGATGTTGACCGGGATCAGGTCCTTGCCGACCATCCCGTTCAGCGGCATCTGGGTACCGCCGGAAGAAGGGTTGTTGGGGATGTCCGAATCGTGAGAATTGGCCAACTTGACTCCTTACCAGGGGGAGGTGTTTTACCTTTTGTTTGCCCTGGGAGGGCGCTCGTTTCATTATATCAAAGTTGTTGAGAAAACGGGGTTTAACCCAAGAACAGGGAGTCGGGCGGAGGGCCGGTTCGGGGCCCTTCGCGCACCGGCGGACTCGGCGCGCCAGGCGGGGCGGCTCTTCGCTTCTCACGGATCGCGTCTGCGGCCCGAGACCGCCGGCGGAAGAGAATTTCTCGTTCGAGAATAATTGTGAAATCGAGATTTGATTCCAACCCGGAGGGGATTACGAAGGCGGGGAGCTGAAAGGCCGGGCGGGGCCGTCGAGAGATCCGTCCAGGGGGACTGCCCGCGTCTGCTATCCTGATGGTCACCCGTGGTTCTTATGGCTGAAGTCCTTCCCTTTCGCCCTTTCCGTTACACTCCCAAGGCTGGAGACCTGGCGCAACTCGTCACCCAGCCGTACGACAAGATTACGCCGGAGATGCAGGACCGTTACCTGGCGGCGAGCCCCTACAACTACGTTCATATCACGCTTGACCGCCCGCGTCCGGAGGACTCCGAATCCGATAACGTCTACACCCGGGCGGCCGCCCGGCTCCGGGACTGGATCGCCCAGGGTATCCTGGCCCAGGACCCCGAGCCGGCCTTCTACCCGTATTTCCAGGATTTCCAGCTGCCCGACTCGGGGGAATGGGTCACGCGCAAAGGCTTTATCGCTTTGGGGCCGGTCGCGGATTACAGCGAGGGGATCGTCTTCCGCCACGAGCAGACCTTGTCCGGCCCGAAGAAGGACCGCCTCGAGCTGCTGCGGACCACCAAGGCCCATACCGGCCAGTTGTTCCTGCTCTACAGCGACCCGCAGTTCGCCGTGGAGGCCTTGCTCGAGGAGGCCGCCGCGCAAGGCCCGTTGATTCAGGTTCAGGACGAGTACGGCGTCGTCCACCGGGTCTGGAAGATTTCCGATCCCGAGCGGACCGCCGAGATCACCCGCCTGATGGCGGACAAGAAACTGCTCATCGCCGATGGCCACCACCGCTATGAGACCGCCCTGGCGTACGCCCGGGAAAACCCGGAATGCGCTGCGGCGCGCCGCGTGATGATGACCCTGGTGAACTTGCACTCGCCCGGCCTGAAGGTGCTCGCCACGCACCGCCTGCTCCGCGATTTGCCGCGCTTCGACGCCGAAAAACTGGTCCGGAAGGCCCGCGAGCGCTTTCAGGTGGTCGAGGACGTGCCCCTCGAGGAGCTCCGTGAGCGTTTGGCGGCGGCGGCCGAAGATACGATCCGCATCGGGTTTGCCGCTGGCCCCGGACCCCGGCTGTGGCTTTTCGAGCGCCGGCGTGCTCCAGGCGAGCTCGATGTCGCCGCGCTACACGGCGACGTTCTGGAGAAGATCCTCGGCATCGGCGAAGAGGCCCTCCGTGAACAGCGCCACATCCTTTACCAGCGCGGGCTGCGGGCCTCCCTCGATGAGTTGCAGGCCGGGCGCGTCCAGGCTGCGTTCCTGTTGCCGCCGACGCCGGTCGGGCAAGTGGCCGAAGTCGCCTTCTCGGGCGGCGTCATGCCCCAGAAGTCCACCGACTTTTACCCGAAACTGCTCGACGGGCTGACTACCTATGTCATGGAGTGAACCGCGCCGGAGACCGGCTCACGGCAGCGGCAGCTTCACCGCCGCGCCCGTGGCTGCCGACCGCTTGGCCGCTTCCAGGATTTCCACCACATCCACGTTGATATCCAGCGCCACCAGGCCGGAGAGGGCCTTCTTGTTCTTGACCACGTCCACGATGTAGGCGACCGGATCAGCCCGTTCCGGCGGCAGCGGCTCTAACGGCAGGTCCTCTTCCGGACCGCGCCGCCCGAGGCGCATCTTGACGCCGTTTCGCGTCATGTAGAGGCTGCCCTTCAGCCCGAAGACCTCCAGGTCCTGGAAGCTCCGCGGCAGGTCCCAGCTTCCCTCGAAGATACCGACGCCGCCCTTGTAGGAGAGGATCAGCGTAGAGTTGTCTTCGACCTTCGGGAAGGTTTCCGGCCGCAAGTGGTTCACGTGGGCATAGACCTTTTCCGGCTTGCCCAGGTACCAGAGGCTCCACAAGGCGTTGTAGCAGCCGAAGTCGATCAGCGCGCCGCCGCCATTGCGGACCGGGTCGGTGAGCCAGGCGAAAAAGTACTTGCTGCGGGGACCCCGGGATCCCGGGCCGCCGTGGCCGACGATGCCCCGCAACCGCCAGACGCGTCCGATTGCGCCGGCGTCGGCCTTCTGCTTGGCCACATAGTTGGAGGGCCACCAAGCCATCTGGTAGTTCGTCATCACGTAGATGCCGTGCTTCTTCGCCAACCGCCGGATCTCGCGGGCGTCGGCCAGCGTCGCCGCCAGGGGCTTTTCGAAAATGACATGGATGCCCTTCGGCGCACAGGCTCGGACGATCTCCAGATGGCGGTTGTTTTCGACGAAAGCCCAGACGATGTCCGGCTTGGCCTCGTCAAGCATCCTCCGGTAGTCGTCGAAGAAGAGGCTGTCGCGCACGCCTAGTTTCTTGGCTTCGGCGACCAGTTCGGGGTTGCTCTCCGCGACGCCGACCAGCTCCGCCGGGCCTCCCGCGGCCATCGCCTTCAGGTGCCGCCAGACGTGGGAGTGCACAAGGCCCGCCACCGCAATACGCAGCTCCGCCGCCGCGGGCAAAGAGCTGCCGAGCAGACAAAGAATCAACAATACTCGCATGGCATCTCCGGCAACTGTCAGTGGGATAGGATCCGTTTCGAGCCTATCACGCCGGCGGCGGGATCAGCATCCACACGCCGGAGCGGGCCGGAGGAGACCGTTCCGGTAAGGCGAATTACGACAGTCCTCTAAGGCATTTCACCCCTGGCATTTTCAGAGCATTCCGTCGAACTTGAAGAGCGAAGGACGGCGTAGTTTGTTAGTGCCTCGGCTGCGAAGCACCGGGGCGGCCCGGCGTAGATAGCCATGGGATTCACCGTTGGAGAACGGATCGAGGGAGTCGAGTTTGTCCGGCTCCTGAGCGCCTCAGCGCACGGCACGGCCTACCTTGTGCGGGATGCAATCACCCAGCGGATGGAATATCTCAAGGTCATTCCTGCCTCCATTGTCGAGGACCCGGAGGCGATCGAGCGGGTGTTGCGGGAGGCGCGGCTGCATGCTAGCCTTCGCCACCCGAACATCGCCCAGTTCTACGCCGCGCGCCGGGTGGGCGGCGAACTTGTCATGACCCGCGAGTGGGTCGAGGGCGATTCGCTGGCGGCGAAGCTCGTTTCCGGTCCCCTGGACGTGGGCCGCGCGGTGGACTACGTGGGGCAGACCTTGCTGGCCCTCGACTACGCTCATGCCCAAGGCGTCATCCACCGCAACATCAGCGCCGATAGCATCCGCATCACGGAGAACGGTATCGTCAAGCTGACGGGGTTCGAATTGGCCCGGGGTGTGACTGACCCCCGCCTCACCCGCACCGGCATCACTTTGGGATCTCCGCACTACATGGCGCCCGAGCAGGTGAAGGGGCTGGCGAACGCCGACCACCGCAGCGATCTGTACTCTGTCGGCG
This sequence comes from uncultured Solibacteraceae bacterium, assembly GCA_964461995.1. Classification (GTDB taxonomy): domain Bacteria; phylum Acidobacteriota; class Terriglobia; order Bryobacterales; family Bryobacteraceae; genus JALSRK01. The sequence continues at coordinate 29,333 of CAYWXL010000009.1, read as the reverse complement.
TGGTTCTCTTCGAGGCGTTGGCGGGCCGCCGGCCGTTCGACGGCGCCAACGAGTTCGAGGTCATGCTGGCCCACGTGGAGCAGCCCGCGCCGCCGCCCAGCCGTTGGAACCCCGGCATCCCTCCGGCGATCGAACTGGTGGTGCTCAAGGCTCTCGCCAAGGAACCGAACAAGAGGTTCCAGACCGCCCTCGAATTCCGCGACGAACTAATGCGGGCGTTGCGCAACGGGTTGGATCCGCTTGACCCCGTCGATACTCCCTCCCGGCCCTCGAGCCCGGACGCCGCACCGCACGAACATAAAGCCGAAGAACGCGGCCGAAACGTCCACGTTCCTCGGACCGTGAGCACGGTTGCTCCGGAGGCGCGGTCCACTGTGACCGCACCCGTTGCCGCCGCTGGCCCTCCAGCCCTCGGGCCCGACCCCACGCCGGAGTGGGAAGCCCAGACGAGCGATTCGGTCAGCACGGTGGTCGTCGCCGTCCTTGGATTCGGGTTGGGAACGGCGTTGCTACTGGCCGGCCTGTGGCTGATGGGCCGGTAAGGCGGCGCCGGACTCGCTGCCTCGCGCTCCTGGAACTCGGCGCGGTTCTGCCTGGCCCGCCTCTCTGCTCCTGCGCGGAGCGAGTTCTCCGTGAATCGGCGACAATGGGCGAGAGGAGGTTCCCGACGATGATCTTGCGATTTGCCGCTCTGGCTGCGATCTCCGCTCTGCTGCCCGCGACGGCCGCCAAGGTCCACCAGCGTCTCGCCAGCGCCGCCGAAGTGCTCCAAGAAACCATGAACATGAAAGAGAAGAGCATCCCGCAGGACTTGCTGAACAAAGCGCACTGCGTCGTGGTGATCCCCGGCATGAAAAAGGGCGCCTTCATGTTCGGGGCCAAGTACGGCAAGGGCTTTCTCGTGTGCCGCGGCAAAGGCGGCGTCGGCTGGACGGCTCCAGGCGCGGTCCGCATCGAAGGCGGCAGCTTCGGCTTTCAGATCGGCGGCTCGGAGACCGACGTGATCATGCTGGTGATGAACGAGAAGGGCAAGAGGAAACTGCTGGCCAGCAAGTTCACTGTCGGCGGAGACGCCAGCGCGGCGGCGGGCCCGCTCGGCCGAACCGCGGCGGCCCAGACCGACGCCCAGATGCGGGCCGAAATCCTCACCTACTCCCGCTCCCGCGGCGTCTTCGCCGGCGTCTCCCTCGACGGGGCCACGCTGCGGGCCGCCGACGACGACAATGCGCAGCTCTACGGCCGGCGGATCACAAATAAGGAGATCATCCTTAAAGGGGTCAAGCCGCCGCCCCAAGCGAGGCGGCTGCTCTCGGTGCTGAACCGTTATTCCTCGCGCGAGACCAGGTGAGTGGGACATAATGTTCAGGAACCCGAGGGGGTGTGGGATGCGTGGCAAGCTCGTACTCGCTGGATTGATCCTGAGCCCGGCCCTTTGCGCCGCCGTCGCCGACTACCGCATCGAGCCTGTCGAAGGAGCGCGTCTGGCGCTCGAGGTCCACAAGACGGGCCTCATGCGGGGCAAGAAGCACCTTTTCGTCTACCGTCGCTATCACGGTGAGCTGCACTACGATCCGGAGCGCCCGGAGACTTCCCGGGTGCGGCTGGTGATCGAGGCCGCAAGCGCCGAATGCAAAGACACCTGGGTGAAGCCGAAGCAGTTGAAGGACATCCAGGAGTACGCGCTGAACAAGGCGATGCAGGTGCGGCGGTTCCCGGAACTCATCTTCGAGTCCGAGCGCATCGAGGCGCTGGGGGATGGCAAGTACCGCGTCAGCGGTTCGCTGCGGGTTCGCGGCATTGCCAAGCCGGTCACGGTGGACGTCGAGATGCGCCCCGAGGGCAAGAACCTGCGTTTCACTGGCAACGCTGTCGTCGATATGAAGGCTTACGGCATCAAGCCGCCGAAGGCCGCGCTGGGGATGGTCGGCACCAAGGCCGCGATGGACTTCAGCTTCGAGCTGATCGCCGTGCCGAAGACGGGCGGCTCTTAGGGCCCGACAGTTCTCTACAGCCCCGCCAGCGTCGCCCGGCTCTTTTCGAGTTGGGCCTCGTACTCGGCCAGCTTCTTCCGGATACCCTCCACCACGTGGGCCGGCGCCCGCGAGACGAACTGCTCGTTGGCGAGCTGCTTCTTCGAGTTGGCCACCAGCCGTTCGAGATTCGCCACCTCCTTCTCCAGGCTCTTCTTGAGCGCCTCCACCCGCGCGGCGGGCACCTCGAGCACCAGATCGAACTCCGGCGTCGAGCGCTTGACGCCCTTCTCCGGGGCCTGCCCCTCGCTGAGCGTCAGGTTGATGCGCGCCAGCCGGTGGATCGCTTCGGCGTGCTCGGCGGCGACGCTGCGGGCCGAATCGCGGGCGTACAGCGTGGCTTCGAGGAACTCGCGGGGCTCGATCTTGAGCTGCGCCCTGAGGTTCCGCGCCGAGACGATGATCTCCTGCAACAGCCCCATGCGCCGCTCGGCCTCTTCGTCGCTCCACTCCGGCCTGGGCTGCGGATAGGGGGCCAGGGCAATGGAGCGGGGCCGCCTCTGGGAGCCTTTCGCGAGCCGCTGCCAGAGCTCCTCGGTGATGAAGGGCATCGCCGGATGCAGCAGCCGCAGCGCCGTCTCGAAGGCGGTGAGCAGGTTCTTCCAGTCGCGGTTCGCGCCCGAGCCCTCCTCGAGCCGCAGCTTCTTCAGCTCCACGTACCAGTCGCAGAACTCGTGCCAGAAGAAGTGCCAGAGCGTCTGGGCGGCCTCGTGGTAGCGGTAGTTGCCGATCGCCTGGTTCACCTGCTCGGCGCAGCGGTTCAGCCGGTGGAAGATCCAGCGGTCCTCGAGGGGCGCCCCTTCGAGCTCCTCGCTTTCGGGGATGTGCGGCTCGACGCCCGAGGCCTGCATCTTCAGGAACAGGAACCGCGCGGCGTTCCAGATCTTGTTGGCGAAGGCCCGGGAGCTGACCATCCGCTCCTCGGTGAGCACGATGTCGGTGCCCGGCGCCGCGCCCTGCAGCAGCGACATCCGCACCGCGTCGGTGCCGTACTTCTCGGTCACCTCGAGCGGATCGATCACGTTGCCCTTGGTCTTGGACATCTTCTGCTTCTCGGCGTCCCGCACCAGCCCGTGGATGTAGACCTCGCGGAAGGGGACGTCGCCCATGAATTCCAGGCCCATCATGATCATCCGGGCCACCCAGAAGAAGAGGATGTCGAAGCCGGTGATCAGCAGCGACGTCGGATAGAAGCGCTTCAGATCCTCGGTCTCCTCCGGCCAGCCCATGGTCGAAAACGGCCAGAGCGCCGAGCTGAACCAGGTGTCCAGCACGTCGGGATCCTGCTCGATCCCGCCGCTGCCGCACTGGGCGCACTTCTCCGGCGTCTCCCGGGCCACGGTGACGCCCCCGCAGGCCTTGCAGTGCCAGGCGGGGATGCGGTGCCCCCACCAGAGCTGCCGCGAGATGCACCAGTCGCGGATGTTGTACATCCACTCGAAGTAGGTCTTGGTCCAGTTCTCCGGGATGAACCGGATGCGCCCGCTCTTCACCGCTTCGATGGCCGGCTCGGCCAGCGGCTTGGTCTTGACGAACCACTGGGTGGAGACCAGCGGTTCCACCGGCGTCTTGCACCGCTGGCACTTGCTGAGCGAGAGCTCGTACGGCTCCACCTTGACGAGCAGCCCTTGGGCCTCGAGATCGGCCACCACCTTCTTGCGGGCCTCGAAGCGGTCCAGCCCGGCGTAGGGTCCGCCCTCGGCGGTGATCCTGCCCGTCTCGTCGATCACCTTGATCCGCGGCAGATCGTGCCGGTTGCCCATCTCGAAGTCGTTCGGGTCGTGGGCCGGCGTCACTTTCACCACGCCGGTGCCGAATTCCGGATCGGCGATCGGATCGGCGATCACCGGGATCTCCCGGCCGAGCAGCGGCAGGACCACCGTGGCCCCGTGCAAGTCCTTGTACCGCTCGTCGTCGGGGTGCACGGCGCAGGCCGTGTCGCCGAGCATGGTTTCCGGCCGGGTGGTGGCCACCACGACGTACCGGTCGCTGTCCTTGAGCGGGTACTTGATGTGCCACAGGTTGCCCGGCGTCGGATCGTAGACCACTTCCAGGTCCGACAGCGCCGTGTGGCACCGCGGGCACCAGTTGATCATGTACTGGCCGCGGTAGATCAGGCCCTTCTCATAGAGCCGGACGAAGACCTCCCGGACGGCCCGGGAGAGGCCCTCGTCGAGGGTGAAGCGCTCCCGCGACCAGTCGCAGGAGGCCCCGAGCCGGATCATCTGCTTGACGATCGTGCCCCCGTACTGCTCCTTCCACTGCCAGACGCGCTCGAGGAACTTCTCCCGGCCCAGGTCGTGCCGGCTCAGCCCCTCCTTGGCCAGCTCCCGCTCCACCACCATCTGGGTGGCGATGCCGGCATGGTCGGTGCCGGGCAGCCACAGCGTGTTGTAGCCGAGCATCCGCCGCCAGCGCACCGTCATGTCGATCTCGGTGTGCTCCAGCATGTGGCCCATGTGGAGGCTGCCGGTGACGTTGGGCGGAGGGATCACCAGCGAAAAGACCGGCGCATCGGAATCGTCCTTGGCTTTGAAGATGCCCCGGTCGATCCACCACTGGGCCCAATGCGGCTCAAACCGCTGTGGTTCATAGACTTTTTCGAGTTCCATCCGTGAGACTCCAATTTTAGCATCCGCCCCCCGGTGGCCCCTTCGGAGATCCGGAAAGCGGCGCGGCGCCGCGTCAGGCGCTCCGGGGCGCCCGCTGGCAGCGAGGACACAGCCACGTGCCCCGCCCGGCGACGACGATCCGGCGGATCCGCGCCCCGCAGGCCGCGCATGGCGCGCCTTCCCGCCCGTAGACCCGGTGCCGCTGCTGGAAACGGCCGGGGCGCCCCTCGGCGTCCGCGTAGTCCGAGATCGAAGAGCCGCCCAGGGCGATCGCCTCGGCCAGTACCTCGCGCATGGCGGCGTGCAGCCGCCGCGCCCGGGCCTCGCCGAGGCCGGCGGCCGGCGCCAGCGGGTGGATCCGCGCCCGGTGGAGGATCTCGTCGGCGTAGATGTTGCCCAGGCCTCGGAGGAACCGCTGGTCGGTGAGCAGGGGCTTGATCCGCGCCCGGCGGCCCGCGAGCCGCCGGACGAACTCCACGGCCGGGATCTCCAGCGCGTCCGGGCCGAGCGCCGGCAGCTCGCCAGCAGACCACCGCACGCTGCCGAACTGCCGGATATCGTCGAACGCAACCACGCCGGAGGCGAAATGGAAGCGTGCCCGCGTGTAAGGACCAGGCTCGGCCCGCCAGCGGAGCAGCCCGGTCATCCGGAGCTCGAAGCGGAGAAGACCGTCGTCCAGCTCCCAGAGGATCTGCTTGCCGTACCGCCGGACCCTCTTCACGGTTCTACCGGCCAGCTCCGCCAGGGGCTCCGGCGCCGCCCGCGCCGAGAGGATCTCCACGGCCTCGAGCCGCCGGTCTTCGATGTGCGGAGCCAGCGTGCGGGCAATGGTCTGGGCTTCCGGCAGCTCCGGCATGGCTACGGCGGTGGTCCGCTCGATCCGGGCGGTCAGGCTAGCCTGCGTCGATCAGGATCTCGCCGTTTTCCACCTTCACCGGCACGGTCGCCACGCCGACCTCCGGCGAGCGGTCGTTCCGCCCCGTGCGGCAGTCGAACTCCCAGGCGTGCCACGGGCAGACCAGCATGTGGCCGTGCAACGCGCCTTGGCCCAGCGGCCCCTGCCGGTGCGGGCAGATCCCCTCCACTGCGTAGAGTTCGCCGTCCACGTTGCAGACCGCGTACGGCTTGTCGCCGACTCTGGCCTCCATCACTTCCCCCGGAGGCAGCTCGCTCAGTTTGCCCACTCTGACGTATCCCATACCGAATACGCTAGCACGGCCGATCCGCAGGGCCGCAACCGCCTGCTGATAGAATGGAATTGACCCCGCGAAATGACGAGACCCGCCCTCCGCCGACGCGATATCCACGCCTCTACCCTGCCGAACGGGCTCCAGGTGATCACTGAGACGATGCCCCACGTGCGTTCGGTGGCCGTCGGCGTCTGGGTGGGCACCGGGGCGAGGCGCGAGACGCCAGAGCTGACCGGCATCTCCCACTTTCTCGAGCACATGGTCTTCCAGGGGACCAAAGACTACTCAGCCGAGGCGATCGCCCGCTCCATCGACTCCATCGGCGGGCACCTGGACGCTTACACCACCAAGGAGCTGGTGAGTTTCAATACCAAGGTGCTGGACGAGCACCTGCCGCTGGCCGTGGACGTGTTGGCGGACCTGGTGCTGCGGCCCCTACTGCGCGAGGCCGACATCGAAAAAGAGAAGGGCGTCGTCCTCGAAGAGATCAAGATGGAGACCGACTCTCCGGAGTACTTGGTCCATGAACTTTTCTGCCGGCGGTTCTGGCCCGGTCATTCCCTGGGAACGCCGATTCTGGGCACGCCGGAGACGGTGCGTTCGTTCCGGCGGGAGGCCCTGGCGGGCTACCACCATTCGGTCTATACGGCCTCGAATCTGCTCATCACGGCTGCGGGCAACGTGGAGCACGGGCAATTGCTGGCGCTGATCGAGCCGGAGTTCTCTGGTCTGCCTGCCGTTCCGCCCCCACCGCCCGCCGAGCCGGCGACGCCGCAGCCGCACCTGCATCTGGAGGTTAAGCCGTCGCTTGAGCAGGTTCACCTGTGCCTCGGCACGCCCTCATACCCGGTGAACCACGAGCGGCGCTACGAGTGCTATGTGCTGAACACCGTCCTCGGCGCGGGTATGAGCTCCCGGCTGTTCCAGAACATCCGGGAGAAGCGGGGGCTCGCCTACTCGGTGGGCAGCGAGCTCAGCCTGTTCCGCGACACTGGCTGCCTGCTCATCAGCGCCGGCACCTCGCCGAAGAACGTCCAAGAGGTCGTCCGGTTGACCCTTGAGGAGTTGGCGCGGCTGAAAGACGAGCCGGTGGGCGAGGAAGAGCTGGAACGGGCCAAAAGCCACCTCAAAGGCTCGATCATGCTTTCGCTCGAATCCACCTCGGCCCGCATGGCGAACCTGGCGCGGCAGCACCTCTTCTTCGGGCGTTTCTTCGATCTGGACGAAATCCTGGCCGGCATCGAGGGAGTGACAGCCGAGAGCGTGCAGGCGGTGGCCCGGGCCTTCTTCCGCACCGGGAATCTGGCGCTCACGGCGCTGGGGCCGCTCGAGGGCGTCCGGTTCTCCCAACTGGAAGTTTGAGCCGGAACGGCGGGGCCGGGCCGGATACACCCGGCGTATGATGGGTCTCTGATGGACCGCCCGCTGGTCACCATCGTCACGCCGTCGCTCAACCAGGGCCGCTTCCTGCGGGCGGCGATCGAGAGCGTCCTTTCGCAGGACTACCCCCGCATCGAATATCTCATCCAGGACGGCGGCTCCACCGACGAGACGCGTGCGGTGGCGGCGGAGTACTCCAGCCGTCTGACGTTCGTCTCCGAGCCGGACCGCGGCCAGTCCCACGCCATCAACAAGGGCTTTGCCCGGGGCCGGGGCGAGGTGCTCGCCTGGATCAACGCCGACGATCTGCTGCTGCCCGGGGCGGTCTCGGCGGCCGTCGAGGCGCTGGCGGAGCATCCGGAGGCCGCTGCGGTCTACGGCGACGGCATCCGCATCGACGAGGCGGGCCTCGAGATCGGCCGCTTCCCGTTCACCGAGCCCTTCAACCTCTGGAAGCTGGTCCACCTCTACGACTACGTCCTGCAGCAGACGCTCTACATCCGGCGCAGCGAGTTCGAGGCCGCCGGCCGGCTGGACGAGTCGCTCCACTATGCCTTGGACTGGGACCTGCTGATCCGCCTGGGGCTGCGGCGGCCACTGCGCTGGATCCCGAAGATGATGGGCGCTATCCGCGAGCACGCGGCGGCGAAGTCCTTCCGGGGCGGCCGGGCGCGGGTGGCCGAGATTGTCCGGGTGCTGCGACGGCACAGCGGGAAGCGATGGCCGCCCGGGGCGGCGCTGGCGGCGCTCGAGACCTGGCGGGGGCCTTTTCCTATGCACGTGGTCACCGGCCGGTGGATCGAGTGGCTCCGGAGGGAAGCCCAGGGCCTCTATCGCAACGGCTGGGCCGCCCCGCGCATGTGCTACATGGTTCCCCCCGGCGACGGACCTATCCAGGTGAAGGGGGCCGCCCCCGCGCCGCTCACCCTCGCGGTATACTCGAACGGCCGGCTCGCCGTCCGGCGGCCGGTGGAGGCGGGCTGCTTCGAGTTCACCATCGACGAGCCGGGCCTGGCGCGCCTGGAGTTTCGCGCGTCGCGGAGCTTCCGCCCGGCATCGAATGAACAGGACGGCCGGCGCCTTGCCTGGGTTGTACGGGCGATCGGCCGCGATTGAAGCTTCAGAGGAGGGACTGTGGCATATATCATTGCGGAACCTTGCATCGGCACTAAGGACACCGCTTGCGTGGACGCCTGTCCGGTGGATTGCATCCATCCTCGCAAGGACGAGCCGGAGTTCGAAACCGAGGAGATGCTCTACATCGACCCCGAGGAGTGCATCGACTGCGGCGCCTGCGTGCCCGTCTGCCCCGTCTCGGCCATCTTCGAGGCCGACGAGCTGCCGGACAAGTGGGCCGAGTTCGCGGAGCGCAACGCGGCTTACTACGAGAAGTAGGGTCCCGGGGTCCGGACCGCGCTTTCACGGCCGGTAGGCGGCCACCGAAGTGTCCGTTTCCCAGACGCGGACCTCTTTGAGCCGCGCCGGAACCCCCGGGGCTTCCTCCGCCAGGCGCCTGGCCACTTCGTCGTAGAAGTAGCGGGCCATGTTCTCGGCCGTCGGGTTGACCCGGTCGAACGGCGGCAGGTCGTTGATGAACTTGTGGTCCAGGTACTCGATCACCCCGCGCAGGATCCGCTTGAGCGCCACGAAGTCCACCAGCAGCCCGATCTCGTTCAACTGCTCGCCCTCGATGGTCACCGAGACTTTGTAGTTATGGCCGTGGACGTTCTCACACTTGCCCCGGTAGCCGCGCAGGGCGTGCCCGGCGGCGAACGTCTGTTCGACGGTGACTTCAAACATTGTTGAAGAACCTTTCCACGTCTTCCAGCCGCATCGTGAAGGAGTAGGGCGGCAGGCTGTCGAAGAAGACCTGCCCGTAGCGCTGCTTGGTGATCCGGTTGTCGAGCAGTACGAGCACCCCCCGGTCCGTGCGGCTTCGGATGAGCCTTCCGAATCCCTGTTTCAGCGCCAGCGCCGCCTGCGGGATCTGGTACTGGTAGAACGGATTGCCCCCCTCCTCGCGAATGGCCTGAATCCGCGCCTGCACGACGGGATCGGTCGGCACCGCAAACGGCAACTTATCAATGATAACGCAGCTCAACTGCTCGCCCGGCACGTCCACGCCCTGCCAGAACGAGGCGGTGGCGAACAGCACCGCGTTCGGCGTGCGCCGGAACTCCTCGAGCAGCGCCGTGCGCGGCGCCGTGCCCTGCAGCAACGCCGGATAGTCGATCTCGAACGAGACGATGTCGTAGACCGCCCGCATCTGCTGGTAGCTGGTGAACAGCACGAACGCCCGGCCCCGGGTGATCCGCAGCAGGCGAACGATCTCGGCCGCGGCGGCCTTGGCGAACGCCGGGTTCCGAGGGTCGGGCAACTGCTGTGGAACGTAGAGTAGTGCCTGCTTCTCATAGTTGAAGGCCGGCTCGACGATCAGGGTGCGCGCATCCTCGAGTCCGAGACGCTGTTGGACGTAGTCGAAGCGCCCGGAGACGGCCAGCGTCGCCGAGGTGAGGATCACCGTATCCACCTGGCTGAAGAGCTTCTCGCTGAGCAGCGGCGCCACGTCGATCGGCGTGGCTTGCAGGAAGCAGCCCGAGCCCCGGCGCTCCACCCAGTAGACGAAGCTCCGGTCGCCGCTCTCCATCCAGTTCTGCAACTTGTCCCGCATCTCCAGAGCGCGTTGGTAGAGCGGGATGATCTCTTCGGGGGCGTTCTTGACCAACTGCAATTGGGCGGCGATCAGCTCCAGGCCGTTCAGCAGGTCCGAGTACTCGCGCTCATGAGCTTCTAGGAAAGCTTCCTGGCGGTCGAAGCCGCTGCGGCCCTCCTCGTCGCCGAAGACAGCGAAGAAGCGCTCCGACGCCGCTTCGACCTGCTCCAGAGTGCGGTCGATCTCGGGCGAGCCGATCTGCTTCTGGCGCAGCACGGCAGTGATGTCCTGGCGCAGGTCGCGGACCTGGTGGTTGCTCACCGAGTAGCCGAAGTAGAGGCCAGCCACGTCCTCGATCTCGTGGGCCTCGTCGAAGACCACCGCGGCGTAGTCGGGAATGATGCCGCCGAAGTCGTTGTCCTTCACCGCCAGGTCGGCAAAGAAAAGGTGGTGGTTGACGATGATAATGTCGCTCTCGTGGGCTCGCTGCAGCATTTTCGTGATGAAGCAGCGCTCGAACTGCTCGCACCGCTGCCCCGGGCAGCGCTCCCGCCGGGCGTCGAGCTTGGCCCAGACGGTGGAGCTCTCGGGCAGCTTGGTGATCTCGGCGCGGTCGCCGGTCTGGGTCGTCTTCTCCCACTCGCGGATGATCTGGTAGTCGGCGATCTCCTCCAGGCCCGCCAGCACCGGCTCCCGCTCGGCGTCGTAGAGCTTCTGCCGGCACAGGTAGTTGTTGCGGCCCTTCATGTAGCAGACCCGGAGCTGGTTCGAGAAGTGCCGCTGGAGGAACGGGATGTCCTTGAAGTAGAGCTGTTCCTGGAGGTTCTTCGTGCCGGTGGAGACCACGATGCGCTTGCCCGAGACGATGGCCGGCAGCAGATAGGCCAGCGTCTTGCCGGTACCCGTGCCGGCCTCGACGATCAGGTGGCGCTTGTCGGCGAGCGCCTCCTCGACGGCCTCGGCCATCTCGAGCTGGCCCGGGCGGAACTCGAAGCGCGGGTGCCACTTCGCCAGCAGCCCGTGGCGGCCGAAAAAGCGCCGAGCCGTGGGTGCGTCGGTCTTCGGCATCTATCCGAGAGTGTACTTTGCGGGGCGGCGCCGCCGCTGCGCCGAACAAGGCCTACCGCTGGCCGGTCCCCAGATGGGATGCTAGCGCCAACGGATCAATTCCCAGCCGACAACTACCGGCCTTCCCATAGAACGGCGTAGCGGACACTGAGAACTGAAGATTCTGAATCATCGATTTGGCGTCCGCCGGGCGCCGTGATGAACGGCAATGATCTCCACCCCTCGATCCCGGATCCGGTAAACGACAAGGAACGGCGTTCCAGCGACGACCAGTTCCCGCGTGCCCGGCAGGATCCCCTCCCGGCCGAGCCGCGGATGGCGGGACAGGCGGCGGACCGATTTCCGGATCTTCTCGGCCACATGAGCGGCCGCACCCGGTTTGTCCTTGGCGATGTACTCACGGATTTCCGCCAACTGATGGACGGCGTGGCGGGACCAAACTATCCTCACTTGGGCGCTGGCCGCTCCCGGCCGCTTCCCCAGCTTGCCAGCCAGGCATCCACGGCCTCATGAGAAACCGTGCGGTCGGCATCCAGATCGGCGATGCCCCGCTGGAGCGACCGGAGGCGCCGCTGTTCCTCGTCCAAAGACTCCACCAGCAAGCGGCGCGCGAGCGATGTCCGGCTCTCTCGCGTCTCGTGCGCCAACTGGTCGAGACGGTCGGCGACTTCCCGGGGGATCGAAAGGGTGAGTGTTTCTTCGCCGCCCATGGCTGACTCCATTTTAGCCTCTCATCGCCGCTTTGTCCCCGACCGCTCGCGGGAGCGCGGCGATCCGGCGTGGCGCGAAGCCCGTGGCCGGCCTCGGCCGCCCCCGCAACCGCGATTGCAGAATAGACCCAGGTTCGACTTGTCCCGTTTGAAGTGGCTGGACCGGGTCCCGCTTCGCCCGCCCATGCCCCACGTCCGGAACGCTCGAATCCTCCGTTTTCCAAGGTCTTGTCCGTGTGCTCTGCGTGTTTCGTGGTTCCCTCCTCGCGCAACTCCCCGCCGCCGCGGGACAATGAAGCAGAGGGCCGATGAGCCGCCAACGCCCCGCCGCCCTGCTGATCCTGGCAGTCTGGTGCGCCTGCGCGGCCCGGCGGCCGGCTCCGCCTTCACCTCCGCCCCGGCACGACATCATCCGCGGCGTCCAGCGTGAGGTGCGCGGGCTGGGGGTGCCGGAAACGGGCAACTTCAAACGCGCGGGCAAGCGCGAGGCCTACTTCCGCTGCTACTTCACCGGGAAGCTGGAGCTGCCGGACTCCTACGAGAGGCTGCGCGTCAAGGACGGCTCGGCCGCCGGTTGCGGCGTGGACGAGACCCGCTACGACGTCTTTTTCTATAAGATCGAGGCGGTGGCCGGGACCAAGACGCCGGTGACCGAGGCTTTGGCCGAGGCCGGCGAAGAGCGGGCCGCTTTCGTGGTGGCCCACGAGGACCTGCACGAGGACCGGGCGCTCCAGCGGTTGCCGGTGCGAGTGAACGAGGCGGCGGCCACGCTGCTGGGCTTCCTCACCGCCGCCCGCTACGCTGAGAACGAACGCGGCCCGGACTCCCCCCTTTACCGGAACCTGGCCCGGGAGCCGGAGCTCTATTTGAAGAAGGCGCGGCTCGTGAACCGATACCACGCCCGGCTGAAAGCGCTTTACCGCCGCTATTCCAACGGGTTGGCGGGCCGCGCCGAAACGCTGACCGGGAAGGCGCGGCTCTTCGGAGAGATGCGGCAAGCTTGCAAGGCGGCCTCGCCGGATCCGGCGACTTTCAACAAGTGCCTGGCGGCGGCGAACAACGCCGGGCTGGCCTTCGAGGTCACCTACACGCGCTGGTACCCGCTCGTCTACGAGCTCCACCGAAGGCTGGGCGGGGACCTCGAGGCGACACTCGAAGCGCTGCGGCGCGCGGGGGCGGCGAAAGGCGGCGAGGCGGCGACGGTGCGGGCGCTGCAGGAGATCGCCCGTCAGGGCGACGCGATGGGCGGTGATTTGAGGGGTGAACCGCAGTGAATGGCGCGAGCGCCCTGTTCCCAACTTGCCGGCAGGATGGGTGACGCCCTCGGCGCGCCCTGGCAAGGGTCGGTGGAACCCGCTGTGTGCGGAAACCAGGCTGGTGGTATCATTCCGAGCATGAAACGGCGGCATTTCCTGACCGGCATTCCGGCCCTGGGCGCGGCGGCCGCGGCGGGGCAATCGTGGGCGGCGAATCCGAAGATCCGGCGGGCGCGCGAGGCGGCGCTCGAGCTGCTGAAGCCGAGCCGAAAGGACCTCGAGCACGGCCTTGAGCTCCATGCCCAGTCCGTGGTAGTGGAATCCTACGGCTTCTCGCCCCGCAGCGCGGTGGACGGCGACCGTCTGCGGGCGGCGATCGAAGCGGGTGCCTCCCAGGCCGAAGTGGCCGACCTGAGTGAGCAGATGCGCATGACCCGCTGCGTGGACGATCCCGCCGAGCGGGCCGAGTACCAGCAGGCCTGGGAGGCCTCGGGCGTCACTTGCGTCTTTCAGAACGCCGGCGAAGAAGGCCAGGACCCGCTGCGGATGCTCAAGCGGCTGGCGCACTATACCTACGTCACCGACATGCTGCGCGACTTCGTTACCAAGGCCGCGCGTCCAGATGACATCGTCGCCGCCAAGAAGCAGGGTAAGCGTTGCCTTTACTTCTCCGCCAACGGCGTACCGCTGGCCCAGCAGTGGGTTTCGGTGGAAGAAGAGCTGCGCTACGTCCGCGTCTTCTTTGAACTGGGCATCCGCATGATGCACCTCACCTACAACCGGCGCAATATGCTTGCCGACGGCGCCGCCGAGCCCGCCGATGCGGGCCTGAGCGATTTCGGCCGGGCGGCGATCGCCGAGCTGAACCGCGTAGGCGTGATCGTCGATGTAGCGCACTCCGGGTGGCGGAGCAGCCTAGAGGCGGCGAAGGTCTCCAGCAAGCCGGTAGTGGCCAGCCACACGACCGTCGCGGCGCTGCACCGCCACATCCGGGCCAAGCCGGACAACGTGATCCGCGCCATCGCCGACACCGGGGGTTACGTCGGCATCTGCTGCGTCCCCGCCTTCCTGGGCGGCTCCGGCGACATCACGGCGATGCTCGATCACATCGATTACGTGGTGAAGCGCTTCGGCGCCGACCACGTGGCCATCGGAACGGACGTCGCCTACCTCTCCCGCAACTCGGAGCGGGAGTCGAAAAAGGTTCCACCACGCGGCCCCTCCCGGACGCCCTTCCGCGCCCTGTGGCCGCCCGACGCTTTCACCGGCTACCCGAGCCGCCACCCGAGCATGGCGTGGACCAACTGGCCGCTGTTCACCGTCGGCCTGGTGCAGCGCGGCTACCGCGACGCCGATATCCAGAAGATCATCGGCGGCAACGTGCTGCGCGTCGCCAGGGCGGCGCTGGGCGAGGGGGCCTAGAGCAGCGGCTGCATTCCGGGTCCCGCTTTACAAACACCGCGTCCTGCCGGACACGCTGACGCCGCAAGGGCTGAGGCAGACCCGTTCGGCCTGGGCGGAGTTTCCACCGGGGATGAGCGGCGCTCCTGCGCCGCACGCCATCCTGAGCCGGTGCGGTGCGGCATCGGATGCCGGCGGGAGACAACCTGGAGCCGCCGTCCGCCGCGGAATCCTTCGTCTGGCGCCGCTGTAGAGGCGGTTTCCGGCGGCGCGGTGGGGATCAGGGACCGTCCATACCGGCGTGGAGGCGCTCGATGGAGCCGTTCACCCGGATGAAGGTCTCGAGGAAGACAGTGTAAGGTTCGTCATTGATGTTGACCACGCCGTAGTTGCTGTTCTCGCCGTCAAAACGGCCTTCCTTCGGCTGGTCCGCGAACTTGAACCAGTGATAGCCGAGCATATAGGGCTCGCGCATGAGCGTGGTCACGTAGCGCTCGAAGGCAGCGGCGCGGTCCTTCTGAGTGGGAACGCGGACGCCGGCCCCGCGGGTGTTGGGCAGTCCTGCGTCGTCCGCCCGAAAGGCGAACTCGGTGAGCAGCATCGGGCGCGCCGTCATGGCGTACTTGGCGCGCAGGCCCTCTATCGGCGGCTCGCGATAGTAGTTGTTCCAGGAGATGAGATCGCAGTAGCGAGCCGCAGGACGCAGGATCTCGGGCGGCTGGTCGTAGGAGCCGAAACGGTCGCCGAGGACCATGTGGTTGGGGTCGGCCTGGCGTATCGCTTCGGAGACTACGCGAAAGTACTGCCAGGCGAAAATTTCCTGGAACTCGGCGTCATCAGCGGGAAATTCTTCCTCGTGGCCGGGCACGGCATAGACGGCGTTCAGATCCTCGAAGGATGAAAAGGCGGTTCCCCAGGCGTGGTTCAGCCGATCGATGGTTCCGTATTTTTCGCGGAGAAACCGGATCGCCCGCTGCTTGCCTGGCGCGTCCGGTTCGAGCGATAGGAAGTCGCGCAAGAGGCTGTGGCGGCCGCCCTGCCAGCGCCCACGCCAGGGCAACTCGTTGTCGGTGTAATAGCCGATGAGGTAGGGGTCGTCTTTCAACGGCGTGCAGAACCGGCGGGCCTGCGCCTCGCAGATCCGGCGGAACTCGGGGGAGAAGACGTCGGCGAAGGTCCCGTACCACCAGCTTCCGCCAGCCGCCGCATTCATCGAGACGAGCAGCGTGTAGGGCATTCCTTGCTGCATGACGATGGGGTCCGAGTACGCCCCCACGGTGTTGAAGTTCCACTTCCACAAGCGCTCCATCGTGGCTGTGACCCAGCGCTCGCGGGTGCCGTACTTGCGCTCGTTGGTGCGCTGGAAGGGCGAGTAGCCGAGCACGGGCGAGACGTCGGTGGCGAAGCCGATGTGGCAAAGCGCCTTCGAGACGAATACGTTGCCGAGGGGATCGACGAGCCACCAGACGCCGTCGATCAGTTCGGTGTGGAAGAAGCCGGTGGCGGTTCCCCGGATAGCCTTCCAGCCGCCGTACTCGTCGTACTGGGGATCGATCGGGTACTGCCGGGCGCGTACTTCGGCCGGATCGGCCGGCTGGAACGGAGGGCGTTTGGGGCGGCGTGGGGCGCCGGCAGGGCGGAAGAGCGCTTCCCCCTTGGCCCGCAGCTCGTCGCCATGAATGTACCGGGAGACGGCGATCTGGGCGCGATAGAAGCCGAGGGCGGGATCATCGGGCGGCAGCCGAGTGTCGCCGCCGGCAGTGATCGAAGGTTCCTTAGAGAAGTCCCGCGGCACGTAGACGAAGCCTTTGAAGACGTCGTTGCGGTTGAGGATGTTGAAGAACGCCTCGAACCAGGACGTGCGCTCGGCGGCGGGCACGTCGGCGGGGGCAGCGGCGGTGACGAGCACGGGCTTGTGCCGGAGCGCGGCATCGTGGATCAGATTGCGGAAGTGCCTCCGATTCTTCGCCACGCTGCTCCGGGTAAGGAACGAGATGCCGAACCAGTCCACGTAAGCGTCGCCGGGGTAGTAGTGGAGGTGGTGCTGGGCCAGGCGATTCCACACGAAGGCGACGCGGTCCGCGTGCCGAGCGCGGACCAGGTCCACGATGCGCCGGTAGGCGGCAGGGAAATGTTCGCGGGTGATGCCGGTCGGGTGATCGGCGCCGTCCATGCCAAAGCCGATGCTGAGCAAGATGGGCGTATCCAGGGCGGCCAATGCGTCGGCCAGCGCCTCGATCTCGGCATCGTGCTCGCCGTCGGCAATGGCGGCATCGGTGAGGCCTTCCCAGTGGAGTCCAACAAGAAGGATCCCCGCGCCGTCGAAGGCATCGAGGGTCGCACGCACGGTCGCCAGGTCGCGCTCGAGGGCGGTGAGAGAGACGGCCACGCCGAGCAGGGCCGGGGTCCGGCCGACGGCCTCTACATAGGCCTTCAGGTCTGCGACGTCGGCGAAGCCCACGCCATGGTAGACACGGCTGCCGGCGGGTTCATAGGTCGAGTGAACCGGCGGTGGCGGCGCGGAAGAGCACCCGGCGAGGGCCGCAAGCAGTAAAGCAGAGAACAGAGCAGGACGGGAAAAGGACACCATCTGATGGTCTCCCTCGCAAAGCGGCGCAACGTCGCGCCGCTCGCTGCGGGCATTCTACTGAAGAGCCGATACCGGGTCAACGAGCGCCGGATGGCGCCGGCTCGGCGTCGTCCAGGGCCGCTCTCCGGCTGAAGCGCTGCGCGGGCGGCGGGCCGAAGTGCGCCAGGCCCCGCCCGCCGCCGGTCGCTTGCTATCTACTGTTTCTCGAAGCTGAACTCGGGCAGGTAATCGACGACCAGCCTCTGCCGCTCAGTCACCAGCTCGTCGAGCCGGGCCTCGACCCTGGCGGCCTCTTCCGCCCCGACGGCCTGGGTCAGCAGGGGACCGTTGTCGATGTGCGCGTAGTTGTCGATCAGGATGACATGGGTCCATTCGTAGGGGCTTCCGCCCAAGACGGTCTGGTACGTCAAGAGCGCCGGGTGGCCGTCGAGCTTCTCGAAGGCCGGGACCAGCTCTTTGACGAGCGCGGCGTAGGCGGCCCGTTTGCCGGGCCGGACCCGCACCTTGCTGACGATGGCGTGCTTGTACGGGGCGCCGTTCCGGTTGTCGTAGCTCAGCCCCGCCGGAAGCGTCGTGGCGATGGTCCGGACGCCGGTTACGCAGTTTCGCAGGCGCTGGTAGAGTACCGCGTAGTCTTCCGGCGCCATCACCGCCATGATGGGCGGCTTGCCGTCGTACTCGGCGAACTTGCGGATCGGGGCGACGAAGATGTACTGGTACGCGTCGCCGAAGCTTCCGGCGCGCCAGGCGGCGATGAACTCCAGGCCGCTCTTCTCCGCCGCCGGCAGCCAGTGCGTCCGGAGAAGGTCCTGGAACGCGGTGTCCATCTCGGGTTTCACGTCCACGTAAGTCAGGCTCAGCCAGACGGGCATTTTGTCTTGCGCCGCCGACGGAACCGTGACGAACAGTAACATCGCCGCAATTGCGGACGATTTGGTTTTCCAAGTCATGAAAAGCATCCCCTCTCAGCCGTTGGATTTCCCAGGGCTTGCACCCACGCTAGCCCGCGAGGACTGTAATTGCAAGAGAAAAAGTGGCTCGGACGGGGGTGGAATTATCCCCACCCGCGGCTTCTCCGGCAGGCCGAGCGGTGGGGCAGGGCGGCGGGGAGTAGCGGGCCGCGGCTGAGTTAGACTAAGTAGGCCGTCGTGGCTGCGGCGGGCGGCAGGCCGCGCCTGGCGGTGTACAGATTCCAAGCAAAGTGCCGGGGAGGAGCGCCGAATGCCGCAAAGCGAAGCCCACCGCCGCGAGCCCACGAGGGCCTTCCAGGTTCCCGCCGGGCGGCGCCACGAGTTCGAAGCCCTGTTCCAGGAGTTCGCCGCCAGTTACCCGGAGACGGAAAGAGGAAGGAAGCACGCGCGTCTGTACGGGCAGGCGCGCAAGGAGGCCAACGAGAACTTCAACCGCATCCGGGCCGCGCGCGACCGTGGTGAGGATATCGCGGACCTGGTGCTGTTGAAGTTGCTGCCGCATGGTGATTCGGAGGGGAACCGGGAGAGAGGCGCATGGGTATCGCCGGCGCCGGCGATCTACGCGGACGTCAAAGGGCGGTTCCGCGTGATCGGCGTGCGCAAGGCGGAAGACTGGCGGGCGATTGCGCTGGCGATTCTCAAGTTCGTGGAGGACTGTATAGAAGATCCGGAACGCTTGGAGGAGTTCTGCGCTGAGTTCGCGGAGAATCCGTTATCCAAGGGTTTCCAGACGGGGATGATGACGCCGATCCTCAACGCCCTGCGGCCCGACAAGTTCCTCCTCGTGAACAACAAGACTCGGCTCGTAATCAACTATCTGGCCGGCACGGATTTCGGCCAGCCGCTGCGCGAGTATCCGGAAGCGAACCAGATGGGGTTTCGGCTGGTCGAGTCGCTGGCTGGCGTTCTCGACACCGTGCAGCTTCCTGGGATGACGCGGGCGGACGTCTTCGACATGTTCTGCCACTGGCTCGTCGGGGTGAAGAAGTACAACCTCAACCGTCGCTACTGGAAGATTGCCCCGGGCGAGAACGCGTGGAACTGGAAGGCGTGCCTCGAAGGGGGCTACATCGCCATCGGGTGGGAAGATCTCGGCGATGTCTCAGAACTCGATCGGAGGGCATTCAACGAGCGGCGGGACCGCCTGGTGGCAGAGAAGCGCGATTGGACCCAGGCGGGCGCGGACCAGGTCTGGCGGTTCGCCCATATCAAAGAGGGCGATCGGATCGTTGCGAACCGGGGTACGCGGGAGGTCGTCGGGATCGGCACGGTTACGGGCCCTTACTATTACGTGCCGGGGGAGCGCCACGGGCACCGGCTACCGGTGCGCTGGGA
>CAYWXL010000009.1:0-10037 GCA_964461995.1 uncultured Solibacteraceae bacterium | reverse complement strand
CTTACTATTACGTGCCGGGGGAGCGCCACGGGCACCGGCTACCGGTGCGCTGGGACGACTCCAAAGTCAGGGAAGTCAAGGAGCCGGGCTGGAAGCGGACGCTGATCGAGCTGTCGGCTGAGAAGTTCCAGAGAATCTTGGATACGGCTCCGAAAGCAGACGACGGAGCTGATGGGGATGGACCGAAGCCTAATCCGGCCTACTCACTGGAGCAGTGCGCTGAAGAAACCGGCTTCGACGTGGAGATGCTCGAACGATGGGTGCAGGCGATCCATCGCAAAGGGCAGGCCATCTTCTACGGGCCGCCGGGGACCGGCAAGACATACATGGCCGAGAAGCTGGCCCAGCACCTGATCGGCGGCGGCCATGGGTTTTGCGAACTCGTTCAGTTCCATCCGGCCTACGCTTACGAGGAATTTATCCAGGGCATCCGGCCGGAGACGAAGGACGGAAAGCTGACGTATGAACTCAAGCCGGGACGTTTCCTCGAGTTTTGCCGGAGAGCCCGGGAAACGCAAGACATCTGTGTCCTGATCATCGACGAGATCAACCGGGCGAACCTTTCGCGGGTGTTCGGCGAACTGATGTACTTGCTCGAATACCGGGACCGGGATGTGCCATTGGCGGGCGGTGGGGAGTTCCGGATTCCATCGAACGTACGCATCATCGGCACGATGAACACGGCGGACCGCTCGATTGCGCTGGTGGACCACGCGTTGCGCCGCAGATTCGCCTTCATCGCGCTGCGCCCGCGCATGGAGCTGTTGCGGCGTTTCCACGACCGCGCTGGGGCCGGCTTCGACCCGTCGGGGTTGATCGCGGTCCTGGAAAGGCTGAACGGCGAGATCGGCGACCCAAACTACGCCGTAGGAGTCACCTTCTTCCTGCGGGAAGGCTTGCAGGAGCAACTCGAGGACATCTGGCGGATGGAGATCGAGCCGTATCTCGAGGAGTATTTCTTTGACCAGCAGTCGAAGGTCGATGCCTTCCGGTGGGAAAAGGTGAGGGACGAGATCGGCGTATGAGGGCCCGGCGCGTTCTGGAACTTCGGGAATACGAGCCGAGGCGCTTCGATAGGGACGAGATCCCCGGAGAGCTCGGGGAGTACCTGCACCGGAAATACGGAGACAAGATCGGCGTCGAGCCGCCGACTTTCAAGACGGGCTACAAATGGCAGCTGGTATCGAAGGGCCACGTGGGCTACATTTCGACGGGTGAGGGGTGGGGGATTGCTTTGCGGCCGAAGGTCCCGCTCGGCAACCTGTTCCGGATGCTCGAGTACGCTTATGACGTCGGAGAGTTCCGCAACCAGGACCGGTCGTTGTTCGACGCCGCCGCACTCGAGGAGTTCTATGAACGGCTGGCCAACGTGCTCGCGCAGCGAGTGTTGAGCCGGGCCCGGAAAGGATTCTACCGGCGCTATCTGGAGGAGCGGGACCGGCTGCCGTTTGTGCGGGGCGCCCTCGAAATGCGGGAGGCGGCGCGGCGGCCGTGGGAAGTCCGGCTGCTTTGCCGGTTCGAGGAGCATACGGCCGACGTCGAGGACAATCAGATCCTGGCGTGGACGCTCCGGCAGGTGGTGCGATGCGGCGCGTGCAGCGAGCGGGTGTTGCCGGCAGTACGCCAGGCCTACCGGTCTGTGAAATCCGCCGCCTCGCTCCAGCCATTCTCACCGGCGGCGTGCGCGGACCGGCTCTACAATCGCCTCAATGACGATTACCGGCCGATGCACGCGCTGTGCCGGTTCTTTCTCGAGAGCACCGGGCCGATGCATGAGACCGGGGATCGGAAGATGCTTCCGTTCTTGGTGGACATGTCGCTGCTGTTCGAGCGGTTTGTGGCCCGGTGGCTGGCCCGGCGCGCGCCGGAGCGTTTTCGCGTTCGTGCCCAGGAACAGGTGCGCATCGGGGAGCGCGGCGACCTCGCCTTCCGGATCGATCTCGTACTGGCGGACCGTGTTTCGAACAGGACGCTGGCGGTTCTCGATACGAAATACAAGACCGCCGAGTCGCCGGTACATGACGACGTGGCGAAAGTCGTAGCCTACGCGGCGGTGAAGCAGTGCCGAACGGCGATTCTGATCTATCCGCAACCGTTGACCCAGCCGGTGAATGCGCGGCTGGGGGAGATCCGCGTGCGAAGCCTGACTTTCGACCTGGACGGCAATCTGGAAGCGAACGGGAAGCAGTTTGCCGAGCAGCTCGAGGCAGCGCTCGCCGGCCTGGACTAAAAACTTGCTCGCTGAGTTCACATCGGCCTTGTCGAGTGTGACCGTCTTCTTCCCGGCCGCCATTCGCGGGCTTAGCGTCGGAGGTGAACCGTCCAGGGGGAGTCGCGGCAAGCTGCCACGGAGGAGGTGGTACGCGCTTGTTGGCCTGTGCTGAGATGATGTCATGCGCATGACGATCGACATTCCCGATGAACTCTACCGGGAGCTGAAGATCGTAGCGGCGAAACGGGGCACGACACTAAGGCAGGTGGTACGGGAAGCCCTCGATCGTGAAATCCACCGGGCACCCACCAGGCCCGCCGGCTGAGGTTCCCGATCCTCGATTCGCGTGAGCCCGGAAGCTTGAACCTCACGAATGCCGAGATCGAAGGCCTTCTCACCTGACATCAACGTGTGGCTGGCCTTGGCCCTCGAGGCGCCACGTTCATCACGAGCCGCCGCTCTTTGCGTGGGGGCTTCGGCCGCCGGCGGCGGCTCCAGGATATCCAGCCGGCCTGGGAGAATCGGGAAAATGGGTGGGATGAAGCCAGCCCTCTGCTTGCTCGGCGCCCTGCTTGCGGCGGCCCCCTTGACGGCACAATTTCCGGAGCTCAAGGCTCCGGTGTTTCATTTCCGCGAAGCTCGCGGTCTCGGCTTCCAGGAGGGCGTCTGTCGGCGCGATCCCAGCGACGTCATTCGCGCCGGCGGCGTCTACTACGTCTGGTACACGAGAGTGGAGAGCACCCACAAGCCGGCGCTCTACCCGTCCGGCTACGCCGGAGAGATCTGGTTTGCTACCAGCCGGGACGGCCGCCTCTGGCAAGAACAGGGCAGGGCGCTGGGAAGGGGGGAGCCGGGCGAGTTCGACTCCCACGGCGTCTTCACTCCGAATATTCTCGTTGCCGAGGGGAAGTACTACTTGTTTTACACCGGCGTCGCCCCGACCCCCGGACGCCGGGACGGGGTCTTCGAGAATAACTCCAGCAACGATTTCACGGCGATCGGAGTCGCCGTCAGCGACTCGCCCGACGGACCGTTTCGCCGCGCCGAGACGAACCCCGTCCTCAGACCGGACGCCGCGGCTGAGCGGTTCGACTCTTACCGCGTCGATGACGCCTGCCTGATCGTCCGCGACGGCAAGTACTGGCTCTACTTCAAGGGCCGCAGCCTCGCCGACGGGCCGGCGGGTCCCCGGCGGACGAAGATGGGAGTGGCCATCGCCGACAAACCCGGCGGCCCGTACGTGAAGCACCCGGGCAACCCCATCCTCGACAGCGGTCACGAGGTGCTTGTCTGGCCGCACCGCCGTGGAGTCGCGGCCCTGGTTTCCGACACCGGGCCGCAAGCCCGGACCATCCAGTACGCGGCCGACGGGCTTCATTTCCAAAAGGCCGGCGAAATCCCCGAGGATTTCCCGAAGGCCCCGGGCGCCTATCGGCCGGATGCTTTCACCGATACCGGTTTCGGCTGCGGTATCCGCTGGGGCATCTCGATGCGGCTTGGCCCCCACCCCTACCTCGTTCGCTTCGACACGGACATGGCCGTTCCCGACAAGCGCTGCCGCTGACGCCGGACGCGGGGCCGCGGAATGCGGATGGAAGGCGAGAGCGCGGGGCTATGGGGATCTTCCGGGAGCCGTCCAGGTCGTCGTGACCGCCTCACATCGGCGTATACGGGCTCGGGCCGCGGAGCCGGCGCCGCCCGCCCCCGAGCCGCCACAGTTCCGCTTGTAGCTCTTTCTTCTTCGTGGCGTAGGCGGGGTCGGACGCCAGGTTGTGTACCTGTTTCGGGTCGGCGTTGATGTCGTACATCTGCTCCCAGTCCGGGAAGCGGCAGTACATCCAGCCGTCGGCGGTCCGGACGCCGTCGAAGTCGGGCAGGCCCCACCGCGAGTTGAAGTACTCGTAGCGGAACGAGCGCCGCCAGTCCCTCACTTCCTTTCCCTCGACCTGCCGGCGCAGGGACCGGCCTTCCATCCAGTCCGGCACGTCCGCGCCGGCCAGATCCAGCACCGTCGGCGCCAGGTCCAGGTTCAGCACCATGTCCCCGCAGATTCGGGGGTTGTACGGAACGAGCCGGGGATACCGCACGAGGAACGGAATCCGGATCGACTCCTCGTACATGAGCATTTTCGAGTAGAGGCGATGCTCGCCGAGGAAGTGCCCGTTGTCGGAGATGTGGACGATGACGGTGTCTTCGCTCAACCCCCGGTCGTTCAGCTCGGTGAGCAGACGGCCGAGGTTCTCGTCCACTGACTTGATGGTCCGGCAGAAGTTTTTCACATACTGCTGGTATTTCGCTTCGGGGTACAGCAGCTTGAGGAAGGCGTCGTGGTCGTGCTGGGTGGTGAACCAGGCCGGCTTGTCCGAGTGGTCTTCCTCGTAGGTCTCCGGCAACGGGACGTCGATCTCCTCGTAGAGCGATTCCAAGTGCCGCGGCGGCGTGCAGGGCGCATGCGGAGCTTTCTGGGCGAGCCACAGGAAGAAGGGCTTGTTGCGCGGGCGGGCGAGGAACTCGAGGGCCAGATCCATGAAGACGTCGGTGGCGTAGCCGCGCAGCTCGGTGCGGGCGCCGTTGACGTTCATCACCGGGTCGATGTACCGGCCCTGGCCGCGGACGCCGGCCCAGTAGTCGAACTCGGGCCGCGGCGTATCGCTCTTCGAGCCGATGTGCCACTTGCCCACGAAACCGGTCTCGTAGCCGGCCTGTTTCAGCAAACCGGGAAAGATGACGGCGCCGGGCCGCAGGCCGGCGGCCAGGCGGTTGACGCCGTGGGTGCGCACGTCCTGGCCCGTGAGCATAGTGGCCCGGCTGGGCGAGCAGAGCGAGAAAGTCACGAAAGCGTTGCGGAAGCAGACCCCGTTGGCGGCGATGCGGTCCAGGTTCGTCGTTCGCAGAAACTCGAAGCGGCTCTTGCCGCCGAACCAGCCCACCTGGTCGAAGCGCTGGTCGTCCATGACGTGGACGATGATGTTCGGCCGCCGGGGGCGGGCGTGGACGGCCGCGGCTAGCGCAGCGGCGAACCGGCGGCGGGTGAGTGCAACGGCCATGCCAACACTCTAATGCAAAATACCGCCGCCCGAACCACGCCGGGTATAACAGATCTTTCGGCTCCGGAGGCCGTTCGATCAGACCGCCCGCACCTCAGCCGTTCGGCCATGCGGTGGCTCTCTGAGATGACCGGAACCGGCGGGCCGGTGCGGCGATGAGAGGCCAGAACATGTGCACCGGTGTCGATGCTCATGAACGGACTCTTGGATCTCCTGTTTGACTCACAACATTGAGTAGGACAGACTGCGGATGTGAAGTATCGACTTCAGGTTCTCCTGGATGCTGAAGAGATGGAGGAGATCCGGAAACTCGCTCGGCGCGAGCGGTTGACAGTCGCGGAGTGGGTTCGTCAGGCGCTGCGCGCCAAACGGCTGGAGTCGCCGGCCGCTGATGCTTTGACCAAAATCAAGGCCGTGCGGAAGGCCGCCGAGTACTCGTTCCCGACGGCTGACGTCTCCGACATGCTGGCTGAGATCGAGAAGGGGTACCGGGATTGATCTTCATAGATTCGAACATTCCGATGTACTTGGTGGGGGCTCCGCATCCGCACAAGACGGACGCGCGCCTGTTGCTCGAGCAAGCGATCGGCGCGGGCGAGCGGCTGGTGACGGACGTCGAGGTGTTTCAGGAGATCCTTCACCGATATGTGGCGATCGGCCGGCGTGATGCAATCGCACCGGCTTTCGTGGTGTTGCGAGAGGTCGTCGACGAGGTCTTCCCGAGCGAAGAGGCAGACGTCCTTCGAACCAAAGAGATCGTCCTCGGGCCGCAAGGCTTTACCGCCAGGGACGCGCTCCATCTCGCTGTAATGGAGCGGTGCGGCATCGCCCGCATCATGAGTTTCGACTCCGATTTTGACCGTTGGCCGGGTTTGACCCGGCTTCATTCCGTCTTCTGACGACTCTGCCGCTGAGCCTCTTCACTTTCGCCGGCCTGGGCACTGAGGATCTGCTTGTGCTCGGTGTATGCAAACGGCAGGGGCGGTCCGGCCGCTTGGGAAAACAGAAACGCGGGGTCCGGGCCGGGGTTGAGGCGGCCCGGACGGCAGCGCCAAGCGGTTCAGTTTCAGCAGCCGCAGACCGGCTCAGTAGAACTTGTAACGCTTCGGGTTCACCACCTCCGGCATCTCGGCCGGGCCGAACTCGTACTTCTCCGGCGTGTAGCTGCGCTTCGAGTTCAGCACCGTGTCCCAATCGAGCACCTTGCCCGAGTAGGCGGACTCACGGCCGAGGATGGCCGTGAGCGTAGCCTCGGCAACGGCCTGGGTCTCGTTGATCGGGTTGCCGGAACGGATGGCGGCGATGAAGTCCATCTGCTCCTGCTCGTAAGGATCCGTCTTCTTGCCCTGGTAGCGCCACTCCTTGCCGCCGGCGACGATCCGGCCCTCGCAGTTGCTCTCGCCTTTGGTCCCTTTCACCCGGTTGGCCACGCGGTTGTCCCCACCGGCGATCTGGCGGTTCATGCTGAACATCCGGATGCCGCCCGGGTACTCGTACTCGACATAAAAGTGGTCATAAGTGTGGCCGAACGTGCCGCCGGGCGGATGGCTGATGCGGCCGCCGACGCCATAGGCGCGGATCGGGTGGGCGCCGAGGACCCAGTTGACCATGTCCAGCATGTGGATGTGCTGCTCGACGATGATGTCCCCCGAGAGCCAGGTGAAGTAAGGCCAGTTGCGGTGCTGCCACTCAAGATCGCTCCAGGAATCGACTCGGGGGATAGCCCAGATCTCACCAACGTTGAACCACGCTTGCGCCTCGAGAATCTCGCCGATGGCGCCCTCGCGCAGGCGTTTGACGGTTTCCCGCTCGGCGAGGCTGTGGCGGCGGACGGTGCCCGCCCCGACAGTGAGCCCTTTTTTCTCGGCCAGCTTGCCGGTTTCGAGCACCGATCGGACGCCGGGCGCGTCAACCGCGATCGGTTTTTCGAGAAACACGTGTTTGCCCGCCTCGACGGCGGCCCGGAACTCGCGGGGGCGGAACTGGGGCGGCGTGGCGAACAAGACGTAGTTGACCTCGGGCAGCTCGAGGACCTTTTCATAGGAGTCGAAGCCGGTGAAACAGCGATTGTCCGGCACCTCAACGCCCGCGATGCGGAGCTGGCGGCGGCACTGCTCGAGCCGGTGTTGGAACAAGTCGGCGAGGGCCACGATCTCGACGTTCTTAGCCCGGGGCTTCGCGCCCGGAACGGCATTCTCGGTGTGGTAGCCGTTGCCCGGCGGAGGATAGATCACCCGGGTCGGCATCAGCAACGCGTTGAGGGCCGCCCCGGTACCGCGCCCGCCGCAGCCCACCAGCCCGATGCGGATCTTCTCCACCGCGGCGGCGCGGCCGGTGTGGACGAACGGTCCGGCGGCGGCCATGGCGGCGCCGGCGATCACCGAATTCCGCAGGAATTCCCGGCGAGGGGTGGCCTTCAGTTTCGAATCGCTCGGTTTCATCGTATTCAGACTCCCATGTCAGCTAATCAATCCCGACGCGGAGAAGTCAAGGGGCGCCGAACCGCTGGCCGTGGCGGCGGCCGGCGAGGACCGCAAAGATAATCCCGAACGAGATCCCGTTCCAGAAATGATACGCGTAGCCGGCGAGCGTCGATCCGGCGGACGGGCCTTCCGCGAACCGGTCCAGAAGCAGCACCCCCATGAGGTCGGGTAGATTCCCCGGCATGAAGCCGAGGCGGAACCCGGGATAGCGGACGGCCTCGAGAGCGAGGGTGGCGACGAGGCCCGCGAGCGCGCCGTGGAGGATCGCGCCGGCGTTCCTGTGGTCGCCGCGAGCGCGGCTGACGAGATAGAGCGCGGCTAACAGGGCCGCTGCGGGAAGAATCAGGTGCAAGGCGAAATCGTGAAGCGGACCGTATCCCGCCTGGGCTACGGGGAAGGCGTTCGGGGAGATCGAAGCTAGGCCGAGAGCGGCCAAGGCCGTGAGAATCGTTCCCCAGCTACAGTCGTTCATTTCAGGCTCCTGTGGATCTGACGAGGGGCGCGGCATGCGCCCCTGTCGGCGGCGGCCGCCGGGCTCAACGAGAGCGCGCTGATGAAGGCGCCGAGCGCAACGTTGGTGAGAATCGTTTTCGATTTCATGCGAGTATCTGTCTCCTTACTTTTCGAGGTTGGCCGGCGGATGCCCCGCCGGCTCCTGTCGAACAGTGACAGCGACGGTGGAGTTCTTACACGGCAGAAGTAACATCGTGTGGCGGCGATAGCGTACGCTGGCCGCTGGTCGTCTTCCAGACGGTGAGAGAGGAGGTTCCCCAAGGCGAGCCCGGTCAAATGTCGCAATCCGCCTTTCGGGGGCGAACTTGGATTGTTGCGATTGGACCTGGAGGCTGCAGCGATGGGAGTTCCAGCGGCGTGGGATAGTGGAAAATGCCGCGCGAGCCGATAAGGGATAATAGGCGGCATGCGCGCGGCGGCGCCAGCGGCGATGAACGGACCACTGACGGCTGGACGAGGGGCGGCTCACGCCCGGGTGGAGGCCGGGCTCTGCGAGCCCTTTTGGTCTTTACGTGGAGGAGACCGGACCGCGCGGCGAAGCGCTGCGGAACTTTCCGAAAGCCTTCGCGCGTTTGGCGCGCATCAGCGCCGCATACAAGCTGGATCACGCTGGAAGCCGGCCGGTAGGGGAGACGAAATTGCCGAAGACCTTTATCACGGACACGGGTGTCCTGGTGCCGGCCGTCACCGCTGATGAGATGAGGCAGGTGGACTGGCTGGCGACCGAGGAAACTGGCCCGGACCTCTTCCAGATGATGGAAAACGCCGGCCGCAACCTGGCCGAGGCCGCGCTGGCCAGGCTCGGCCGAGGGTGGAAACGGGCAAAGGTGGCCGTCTTGGCCGGCAACGGCGCCAACGGCGGCGGTGGGATCTGCGCGGCGCGCCATTTGGCGAACCGGAGTGTGGAGGTGTGGCTCTGCCTGGCGGCGCCGGACCGGCTCCGGGAGATGGCCGCATGGCAGCGTCACGTCTTTCGGGCCACACCGGGCCGGGAGGTGGACGGGGAAGTGATCCGCGGCTGGCGGGCTGACTTGATCCTGGACGCGCTGCTCGGCTACGGGCTGAAGGGCCCGCCGGTCGGGTGTTTTGCGGAGTTGATCCGGTGGGCCAACTCGGCCGGGGCGCCCATCCTGTCACTCGACGTACCCTCCGGAATCGACGCTACCACCGGCGAGGCCCCGGGCGAGTGGGCAAGAGCGGCCGAAACGGTCACCTTGGCGCTGCCGAAGACCGGCTTGACGCCGGAGCGGACCGGAAGGCTGCTGCTCGCGGACATCGGCATTCCCCCGGAGACCTTCCGCCGTGCGGCTATCGACTACCGGCCTCCGTTCGACTACCGGTACCTGGTGCCGCTGCAGGTTCTCAATTAGTCCGGTGGTTCTGGCTGGCCATGGCGGGCCGGGAAAGAATGGGGAGCCTCAATCCGGTCCGGCAGTGATGGCGCGGCGGATCTGGGCCAGAGGGACGCTGTCGTCGAACTGCACGCCTCGCCGGCGAGGTCTGATTCCCAGGCCGCGCCAAAGACTGTTGAGGTCCACCCGGACCGGAGCGTCCTTCATCTCGTCGTACAGGCGGGTGAGTTCCGGACGCCTGTCGCCTCATCGGCCGCCTGGAGCGCACGGTGCACGCGGTCCCTAGCAATAGGGCCCCCTGGGATTCATGACGATCCTCACAGAAACGTCCAGCCAGCGGCGAACGGGCTCACGCCTCGTCGAAGCGAATTTCTCCAGGCGCCCTGCTCGCGCTGCTCAGTTTGCCGGACGCGGCGCTCTCCGCATCCAA
>CAYWXL010000008.1:0-102303 GCA_964461995.1 uncultured Solibacteraceae bacterium | reverse complement strand
TGAGCTATAGCGAAGACCTGACCGCCGCCGTCTGGCAAAAGGACGCCCTGATCAGCCTGACCACCGGCGTGGCCGACCCCAAGGGCGGCACGGCGGCCACACTCGTATCCAACACGGCGCAAACCGTCCAGAGCGTGAAACAGAGCCTCGGCGTGCCGGCCGATTTCCGCTACTGCCTGAGCGTCTGGGTCCGCGCCGCCCAGCCAGGGCCGGTGGACCTTCTCATGAGCACGGCCTCGGCCACGGTGCGGGAGACCCGGACGGCCGGAACGGCGTGGTCGCGCGTCGATCTCTCCGCCAGCCCGGGCGGGACGGAAACCACCGTCAGCTTCGGCATCGAGATTCCCGCCGGAGCGTCGGTGGAGGTCTTCGGTTTTCAGGTGGAGGCGCAGCCCGGAGCGGGCGAATACAAGAGGACGGCGGCAAGCGGCGGCGTCTACCCGAACGCGCGCTTCGCCCAAGACGAGCTGGCGGTGATCGCCGAGGCCCCGGGCCGCTACTCGGTAGAGGTGCGAATCTCGAGCAATCCTCCGGATGGTGCGTGATGGCGACGATCTCGACGATCAAGGAACAAGAGATACTGCAGACGCCGCTGCTGGTGTTCGAGTGCCGGCTCCCGGACGGGACCATCGAGCGGTGGTCCACACACGACGTCACCGTGGACGGGGCCAGCTACGCCGGCCGGGTGCTGGCCCACAACGTCTTCGAGTCGCGCGCCCTGGCCGACGAGGGCATCGACGCCATCGTCCGGGTCTCGCTCACCCTGGCGAACACCGATTCGCACTTCTCCCAGATCGAGCGCGCCACCGGGTGGAAGGGCGCGAAGCTCACCGTGCGGTTCGTCTTCTACGACCTGAAGGCCGGGGCGGCAGCTTCGGAGAGCGCCGTCGTCTTCCAGGGCGTCGCCAACGCGCCGGCGGAGATCCGCGAGGGCTCGTGCCGGCTGAGCTTTACCAACCGGCTCAGCCTGAGGCGGATGCTCCTGCCGGAGGTGCGGATCCAGCGCCGCTGCCCCTGGATCTTCCCGGCCACGGCGGCGCAGCGCCAGGAGGCCGTCGATGGGGGAGCCAAGGGCCGCTACTCGCCGTTCTACCGCTGCGGCTACTCGCCGGACCAGCCCGGCGGCGCGGGCAACGTGAACGGAGGGGCGCCCTTCACCAGTTGCGACTACACGCGGCAGGCCTGCGAGCAGCGGGGCATGTTCAACCAGGACGCCGGCGGGCAGGCGACGCGGCGCTTCGGCGGCATCGAGTTCGTCCCGGCGAGCGTGCTGGTGCGCAGCTACGGCGAGCCGGGCTACCACGTCTCCGAGCCGGTGGAGAACCGGGCGCGGTACAACGACTTCGTCCCGCTGGTCTACGGCACCGCCTGGTACGAGCCCCCCATCGTCTTCGCCCGCAACGACGGCAACCTGACGCGGATGGAGGTGCTCCTCGGGATGGGCGAGATCGAGGGCGTCCGCAAGGTGGTGGTGAACGGCGTGGAGATCCCCGAGGGGCAGGCCGGAAAGGACATGACCGCCACCGGCTGGTTCAACGTGGTGAGCGCGGGCGGCCGCACCGGCGCCTTCAATCCGAACTTCACCGACGGCCAGGGCAACCCGGCCGGCGACCCGTACGGCAGCATGGCCTACCTGTCGGTGGTCGTGCCGAACCGGGTGAGCGAGGGGCGCTCGCTGCCCAGGATCGAAGTGTTGGTGGACGGGATGAAGCTGGATACCTACGACAGCGCCGGCGCGTACCTCGGCACGCAGTTCACCAACAATCCGGCGTGGGTGCTGCTGGACCTGCTGCGGCGGTGCGGCTGGACGGCGGACGAGGTGGACCTGGCGAGCTTCGCCGCCGCGGCCGCCCACTGCGACGAATTGATTCCGGCCACGGATCTCAACGGCAACCCGGTCCAGATCCCCCGCTACCAGTGCAACCTGGTCGTGCGGCGCCGCCGGAGCGCGGCGGACCTGGTGCGGGGCGTCCGCAACGCCGCGGGCCTGTATCTGACTTACGGCACGGGCGGCAAGCTCCGGCTGCACGTCGAAAGCACGTTGGCCGTCGAGCAGCCGCAGAAACCCGAAGGCAGCAACGCCACGGCGGCGCTCAACGGCGGCTGGCCGGCCTACGAGTTCGGCGACGGCAGCCTGGGTTTCGGCGGTTTGTTGAGAAAGCCTGACGGGGAGCCGGCGATCCGGGTCTGGGCGCGCGAGACGGCCGACACGCCAAACCGCTACTCGGTGGAGTTCCAGGACGCCTTCAACCAGTACCAGCAGGACAGCCTCTCGATCGCCGACGTGGACGACGTGCTCCGCACCGGACAGGAAGTGAGCGCCCGGCTGGCGGCGCTGGGGCTGCCGAACTTCCACCAGGCGGCGCGGATCATCCGGCGGCATCTGGACAAGGGCATCCGCGGGAACCTGTTCGTCCAGTTCGAGACCAGCGTCCGGGGCGTCTACTTGAAGCCCGGCGACCTGATCACCCTCACGTACCAGAAAGAGGGCTGGCAGCGGCAGCCGTTCCGGGTGATCAAAGTGGCGGCGGGCGAGAACTACTCCACCGTCGCCGTCACCTGCCAGATCCACGACGACGCCTGGTATTCCGACAGCGTCGATGGCGCGGGGGGAAGCGCCGGACGGCGGCCGCGGGGCGAAGTGGGGCTGCCGCGGCCGCTGCCCGGCAAGTACCTGGACGCCGAGGGCCGCCCGCAGTTCGAGATCGCCGAGGAGACGGTGCAGCGGACCGACGGTTCCGTCGCCGTGTCGCTCTCGGCGGCCTTCAACCCGCCAGCGACGCCGGGGCCCACCGCGCCGGGCATTCCCATCGTGGGGCTGACGCCTTCGGTCGATACGACGCGCGGGTCGCTGGCCGGAGGCGAGACGTACTACTACGCCGTGAGCGCCGTGGACAGCCAGGGAACCGAAGGGGAGCTGTCGTTCATCGTCCGGGCGGCGGTTCCGGCGGGTTCGGCGGCCAACACGGTGATCCTCAACGATCTCAGCTTCCCCGCCGCCGCCACGTCGTTCCATGTCTACCGCGGGACGAACCCGCAGCAACTGTTCCGGATCGCCTCGAACGTGGCCCTCGCGTCCCAGTTCGAGGACGGCGGCCTGGCGGCGGCGGCGCAAGGGCCGCCGGATGCGAACTACGACCACGCGCGGTTCTACTGGCGGCTGGAAAAGATTCCGGAGACGGCGGCGACCATCTATTCGGCCAACACGATCGGCAGCTCGGCGCTGCAGATGATCGCCAACGAGCACGTAGGCGCGGTGGTGCGGATCACCGGCGGCGCGGGAGCGGGCCAGGAGCGGGTGGTGATCGGCAACGACGCCCAGACGCTGACGGTGAGCCCGGACTGGAGCGTCACGCCGGACGCCACCAGCCTGTTCACCGTTGCCGAGGGCGGCTGGCGTTTCGGCGCCGCGGGCAAGACCAGTCCGGTGGAGTTCGAGATTCCGAACCGCCAGGGAGCGACGGTGCAGGTGACGGGCCGGGCGGTGAACCCCCACGGCCGCGAAGCGGCCCCCGAGCTTTCGCCGGTGACGCGGTGGACCATCGGCGGAGGAGCGGGCGGCGCCCTGGATCTTGACGTGCCGCCGGCGCCCGTCTTCGGCCTCAGCTTGAACGGGCAGGGCACGGTGGCGCTGGTCGGCCTGGGCTTCAGCGACTTCACCAACACCCGGAGCATCGAGGCCGGCACGCTGACGATCCACTACTGGAACGAGCTTTCGAGCCCCACGGCCTATTCGCTGGGCGTGGCGCTGGCGGCCACCGATACGATCGTCGAGCTGAACACGCCGGGACCGGCGTCGGTGGGCACGCTGCTGCAGATCGGCTCCGAAGTGCTGGTGGTGGACAACGTCCTCGACGG
This sequence comes from uncultured Solibacteraceae bacterium, assembly GCA_964461995.1. GTDB lineage: Bacteria > Acidobacteriota > Terriglobia > Bryobacterales > Bryobacteraceae > JALSRK01. The sequence goes on along the minus strand of CAYWXL010000008.1, from coordinate 98,445 downwards.
CGGCCTGCGGTACGAGGTGACGCGGGGCTCGCACGGCACGACGGCCGCGGCCCAGGCGGCGGGGACGCCGGTCTACCACCTGGACCGGAAGGTCTTCGTCATCCCGTTCGTCAAGGACTTCTTCGGCAGCCCGGCCAGCGGCAGCTTCAGCTATCCGATCTTCCTGCCGGACGTTCGCATCGCCGCCGCCGAGCTGTTCATGACCAACTCGCGGGGCAACAGCGAATCGACGCGCAACGCCTTCACGGCCAACACCGACGAGGGGCTGCGGACGCTCTCCGGCGGCCAGTTGTCGATCCAGGTGGAGGGACCGCTGGCGGTGGAGTCCAATGCCGCGCCGCCGCTGGTGATCGAGGAGGCGCACGCGGTGCGGGACGTCTTCGCCGTGGTGCAGGAGGCGCCCACCGAAGCCCCGGTGGAGCTGGAGCTGCTCCAGGACGGCGCGACCTACTGCACGCTGACGATCCCGGCGGGCCAGCGCACCTCGAACGTGGTGGACGGCTTCGGCTTGCCGCCGCTTCAAGAAAAGTCCGAGCTGACGCTGCGGATCGTCTCGGTGGGGCAGACCTCGACGGCCACGCCGGGGCGCGACCTGACGGTGATCATCCGCCTGTGAGGAGCGATGCCGGAAACACTGGAAAAACTCCGCCCGGACCGGGACCTGCGCTGCTTCTTCGAGCGGCCGTCGGCCATCGCCGCCATGCACCACGCCTCGCCCACCGGGTTCCAGGTGTCGGGCACGTGGCGGCAGCAGTTCGACTGGGCGGTCGTCGAGTGGAACCGCGACAACGTCATCGAGCACCCGCTGCTCAGGAACCTGCCCGACGGCGATTTCCGCGGCATCACGCTCACCTACGACGAAGCCCGGACCAACTGCCTGGCGATGGATTCCGACATCTACCCCACGGTGGACTGGCCGTATCTGCGCATCTGGGCCGACGACGGAACCGGCGAGCAGTTCTACCGCGTCCGGCTGAAGGACTACGCCACGGCCATCGAGGGCAGCTACGTGCCGGCCACGGCGGAACTGACGCTCCAGGGCAGCCCCACCTCGGGCGACTACATCGGCATCTCCTTCCTCGACGAGCACCACACCTATCAGCTCAACGCCGGCGACACGCTGGAATCGGCGGTGCAGGCGGTGGTGGACAGCGTCAACGCCTTCTCCACGCGGCTCGAGGCCGAGCGCATCGGGACGACCATCCGGCTCACCTACGTGGGCGAGGGCCAGACGGCGGCCACCAGCACCACCGGGGCCAACGGCAACCGGCTCGGCGTCTACGGCTTCGTCTCCGGCGCCAAGACCGAATCATGGAACCCGTGGTGGACGCGCTTCAGCGGCGGCCAGTCGCCCACGCGGTGGCGGGTGACGCTGCCCTTCGACAGCCTGACGGCCATCGACGGGCGCGCGGTGCCGGCGGCGGCCATCCGCAAGATGCGGTGGACCTACGCCGCCGAGCTGCAGGACGGGGCCTTCCAGCGCAGCGAGTTCCTGGTGGAGGTCACCAACTGGACGGTGACCGGCGGCTCGCGCAGCTATTCCGTCGCCGGGCCGGGCAGCCGCCGCATCGAAGACGACGCTCCGGAGGCGTCCTACAGCGGAACGTGGAACTCCGCCAAGGGCAACTTCTCCGGCGGCACGATCCACTACACGGACCAGCCCGGCTCCTCGGTGACCATCCAGTACCGGGCCGCCGGGGCCCACAAGCTCTATCTCGGAACGCGCAAGACCTTCAACGGAGCCACGATCACAATCACCGTGGACGGCGGCGCGGCGCAGAGCGAGAGCCTCTTCATCGCCGGCGAGGACGTGTTGTGCCGCGTCGAGGTGGGCGACCTCGGGGCCGGCGACCACACGGTGACCCTCACGCACAACGGGACGGCGGGCAGCTATTTCTACTTCGACTTCATCGAGCTGGCGGTTCCGGCCACGGCGCTTCCGGACCTGCCCGTGGAGCCGAAGATCACCCTGGCGACGGACTGGGACACGGACCACTCGCTCTCGATCCCGGCCGAGCGGACGGCCTGGCTGATCCAGAAGCTCGGCTTCCGCGGGCGGGTGAACCACTACGTAGGGGCGCTGTGGTTCTACGAGCTCTACCGGCCGGGGCACCAGTACGCTTCGGCCACGGTGGACTTCACCGGCACGCCGGTCTTCAGCGAGATCACCGAGCTGCGGATCGGCACGGTGGGCGAGCCGCCGGAGAACGACACGGTGATCCAGCACGTCAACCGCATCGGCGACACCGCCGAGACGATCGCCAAGGCGTTCGAGCTGGAGCTGAACCGCGGCTACACGGCGGTACGGGCCGAAGCCAACGGCTCGCAGCTCGTCGTCTACGCCCGCGCCATGGGCGAGCAGGGCAACACGGTGACCATCCAGGCCAGCCCTACGTCCGGGCAGTTCACCGCCGTCGCCAGCAGCTCGACGCTCACCGGCGGCGTGGACGGCGACTGGCGGACGGACCTGGCGGCCTCGCCCCGGCTGAACCGCGCCGTGCGCGACTGGTCGCTCGCCTTCTTCCAGGCCCTGGCGGGCTACGGCCTCGACGCGGCGACGGCGTTCAGCATGGAGCTGCAGCACGGCGACCCGTCGGCGGCGGCAGGCATCGCCCAGCGGTACCCGGACGGCTCGCCGGTGCTGCTGAACACGCCCGCCCTGCAGACCAACTTCTCCCCCACCAGCACGGACTTCTGGAAAGAGGTCTACCGCGAGGCGGCGGACCTGATGGCGAACGCCGGCCTGCAGCCCTTCCTGCAGTTCGGCGAGGTGCAGTGGTGGTACTTCCCGCTCTCCGGCGCCGGCATGCCCTACTACGACGACTACACGCAGAACAGCTTCCAGTCCACGTACGGCCGCGCCATGGCCGTCATCATGGACCAGTACGCCGACCCCAACGCCTACCCCGACGAGGCGGCCTTCCTGCCCACGTTGATCGGCCAGTTCACCGACGCGGTGATGGCCCACGTGCGGGCGTCGCATCCGAACTGCCGCTTCGAGGTCCTCTACCCCACCGACGTCAACGAGACGCCCTGGAACTCGGCGGTGAACTATCCTGCCGCCCAGTGGACGCCGTCGCAGCTCACCAACCTGAAGACGGAGAGCTTCACCTACACCTACACACGCGACCTGGACAAGGCCAAGGGCACGGTCGAGTACGGCAAGTCGCGGGGCTTCACGCAGAGCGCGCGGAGCTTCCTGGTGGGCATCTCGGACTCCTCGACGGCATGGATCAAAGAGCTGCGCCACGCGCTGGCCGAGAACGTCGAATCGATCGTGCTCTTCGCCCTCGACCAGTACTGCCTGATCGGCTATCCCACTCCCCTGCCCCGGAGCTCGCGCCGGGCGCTGCGGCTCGGTTGAGAGCGATTGTGGGCCGGCGCCGCGCCGCGTTATAGTCGTCGTTTCGGCGTGATTCTCGTCCAGCGCGTCTCGAAAGTCTACCGCCTCTACGAGCGGCCCTCGGATCGCATCCTGGAGATCTTCCCCCTCGTCCGGCCCCGGCACCGGGACTTCTGGGCGCTGCGCGACGTGAACCTCAACGTGGAGCGCGGCGAGACGCTGGCGGTGGTGGGCCCCAACGGCTCCGGCAAGAGCACCCTGCTGCAGATCGTCAGCGGCATCCTGCAGCCGACCTCCGGCCGGGTGGCCACCGAGGGCCGCATCGCGGCGCTGCTCGAGCTGGGCGCAGGCTTCAACCCCGAGTTCACCGGCCGGGACAACGTCTTCCTGAACGGCGAGATCATGGGCCTGAGCCGGGCCGAGGTGGCGCGCATCTTCCCCGAGATCGAGGCCTTCGCCGGCATCGGCGAGTTCATCGACCGCCCGGTGAAGGAGTACTCGAGCGGCATGTACGTCCGGCTGGCCTTCGCCACCGCCATCCACGTGAACCCGGACATCCTGATCGTCGATGAAGCCCTGGCCGTCGGCGACGCCGTCTTCTCGAACCGCTGCATCCAGAAGTTCGAGGAGCTCAAGCAGCGCCGGGTCACGGTACTGTTCGTCTCCCACGACCTCGGACTGGTGAAGCGGCTGGCCGACCGGGCGGTGCTCATGGTGAACGGCCGGGTGGCCTGCGAGGGAAGCCCGAAGGACGTGGTGAACCGCTACGTGGGCATGGTGCTCGGGCGCGAAGAGGAGCCGGAGCCCGAAGAGACGGCCAGGCCGAGCCGCCACGGCGACGGGGCGAGCCGCATCGAAAGCGTCGAGCTGGTGGACGAGGCGGGAAGAAAGGCGACCACCATCGAGAGCGGCTCGAAGATCGCCGTGCGCATCACGGCGCGGTTCGAGCGCGACGTGGAGCGCGTGGTGGCCGGCATCCTGATCCGCAACCGCCTGGGCATCGACGTCTTCGGGACCAACACCAGGATCGAGGGCCTCCAGATGGGCCCCTTCCGCGCGGGCGAGCGCCTCCGCGTCGAGTTCCGCTTCGCCTGCCTGCTCACCCGGCAGGACTACACCCTCACCGTCGCCACGCAGAACTGGGACGGCACCAGCCAGGACTGGCTGGACGACGTACTGGCCTTCACGGTGGTGGACCCGCACGAGACCGCCGGCTTCGTCAAGCTGGCCACCGACATTCACTGGGAGAAACTATGAGCGCCACGGAACACGCCGCCGACCGGGGCTTCTTCGGCCACCCGAAGGGGCTATCGACGCTGTTCTTCACCGAGATGTGGGAGCGCTTCGGCTACTACGGGATGCGCGGGCTGCTGATCCTGTTCATGACCGCGCCCGCGGCCGCCGGGGGCCTGGGCTTCAGCGTGGCCAAGGCCGGAGCGATCTACGGCATCTACACCTCGATGGTCTATCTGGCGTCGCTGCCCGGCGGCTGGATCGCCGACCGCATCCTGGGCCAGCAGCGGGCGGTGCTGGTGGGCGGGCTGATCATGTCGGTGGGCTACCTGACGCTGAGCGCGCCGGGGCTGGCGCCGTTCTACACGGGACTGGTGCTGGTGGTGCTCGGCACGGGGCTGCTGAAGCCGAACATCAGCACCATCGTGGGCCAGCTCTACTCGCCGGAGGACCGCCGCCGCGACGCCGGCTTCTCCATCTTCTACATGGGCATCAATCTGGGAGCGTTCCTGGCGCCGCTGGTCTGCGGCTTCGTCGGCGAGACCTACAACTACCGCTGGGGGCTGGCGCTGGCCGGCGTGGGCATGGTGATCGGCCTGGTCACCTTCGTGCGCGGGCGGCCGCGGCTGGGCGAGGCCGGTTTGCACCCCGCGGCCCCAAAGGAAGAGGCCGAGCGGGCGGCGGTGCGCCGGAAACTCTACCGGGCCGGACTCGGTTTGATACTGGCCGTAGCCGTGGCCCTGGCGGGCGAGGTGGCGGGGCTGTACGAGCTGACGGCCGAGGTGGTGGTGAACCTGGTGGGCCTGTTCCTGTTCGCCGTGGTGATCGCGCTGTTCGGCTGGATGTTCTTCGCCGGGGACTGGACGCCGGTAGAGCGCAAACGCCTGATCGCCATCCTGGTGCTGTTTCTGGTCTCCTGCTTCTTCTGGTCGGTCTTCGAGCAGGCCGGCTCCACGCTGAACCTGTTCGCCAAGCAGGACACCGAACGGCTGCTCTTCGGCTTCGAGTTCCCGGCGAGCTGGCTGCAGTCACTCAACAGTTTCTTCATCTGGACGCTGGCGCCGGTCTTCGCCTGGCTGTGGATGCGCCTGGGGCCGCGGGAGCCGTCCAGCCCGGCGAAGTTCGCCTGGGGCATGGTGCTGGTGGGGGCGGGCTTCCTGGTGCTGGTGCCGCCGGCCCTGGGCGTTCAGGGCGGAGAGAAGGCGGCGTTCCACTGGCTGCTGCTCACCTACCTGCTGCACACCATGGGCGAGCTGTGCTTGAGCCCGGTGGGCCTGAGCGCGGTGACCAAGCTGGCTCCGGCGCGGGTGGCGGGCATGATGATGGGCGTGTGGTTCGTCTCCATCTCGATGGGCAACTACCTGGGCGGACGCATCGCCTCGGTCTACGAAGCCTTTCCGCTGCCGCTGCTGTTCGGCGTGGTGGGCGGCTTCGCCGTGGCGGTGGGGCTGGTTCTGGCGCTGTTCGTCAAACCGATCGTGAGATTGATGGGAGGCGTGAAATGAGCTTCGATCTGGGGGCCATCCAGCAGGCGCTCCGGGAAGAAGGCCTCGACGGCTGGCTCTTCTTCGACCATCACGAGCGCGACCCGCTGGCCTACCGGGTGCTGGGATTCCGGCCGCCGCGGACGCCGACGCGGCGGTGGTACTACCTGGTGCGGGCCGAAGGCGAGCCCGCCGGGCTGGCGCACCGGATCGAGGCGGAGATGCTCGACGCGCTCCCCGGCGAGAAGCGCCTCTACGCAAGCTGGGAAGAACAGACCCGCAAACTGGCCGAGATACTGGACGGGTGCAAGACGGTGGCGATGCAGTACTCGCCGCGCTGCGCCGTGCCGTACGTGGCGATGGTGGACGCCGGCACGGTGGAGCTGGTCCGCGAGGCGGGCGTGGAGGTCTGCAGCTCGGCCAATCTGGTGCAGTACTTCGAAGCCCGGTGGACGAAGCGGCAGCTCGAGATGCATGTCGAAGCCGGCCGCCGCGTGGACGCGATCCGCCGCGCGGCCTTCGAGGAAACCGGCCGGCGGCTGTGCGACGGAGCGGCGGTAAACGAATGGGACATCAAGCGGTTCATCCTCGAAGCGTTCGAGCGCGACGGGCTCACCACCGACCACGGCCCGATCGTCGCCGTCAACGAAAACGCGGCGAACCCGCACTACGAACCCACCGCGGACGTGCACCGCGAGATCCGCCCGGGCGACTGGGTGTTGATCGATCTGTGGGCGAAGCTGCGCGAGCCGGACGCGGTGTACTACGACATCACCTGGACCGGCTATTGCGGGACGGCGGTTCCCGGCGCGATTCAAAAGGTGTTCGACATCGTCCTCGAGGCCCGCGACGCGGCGGTGAACAAGGTCCAGGCGGCGGTAGCCGCCGGCGAGACGCTCCACGGCTACGAGGTGGACGACGCCGCCCGCGAGGTGATCCGCGGCCGCGGCTACGGCGAGTACTTCATCCACCGCACGGGCCACTCCATCGGCCGCGAGGTCCACGGCTCCGGCGCCAACATGGACAACCTGGAGACGCACGACGAGCGGCGGGTGATCCCGTGGACCGGCTTCTCCATCGAGCCAGGGATCTATCTGGAAGAGTTCGGCGTGCGCTCAGAGGTGAACATGTTCGTGGGCGACGCGGAGGCCATGGTGACCGGCGAGATCCAGCGCCGCCCGGTGACGATCGGTTGATCGGCGGGGAGCCTCCGTGCTAGCTTCCTAGGTAACACGGGAGGGGACCGAATGAGAGCACTTAGACTGTTCCTCGGCGCGGCGCTGGCGGCGGCCTTGCTGCCGGCGGCCACGCACCTCAAGGTGGGCGACAAGGCGCCGGACTTCACGCTGCCGGCCACCACCGGAGGCAAGATCTCGCTGGCCGACTACATCGGCAAGAAGATCGTCGTGGTGGGTTTCTTCCCGGCGGCCTTCACCGGCGGTTGAACGAAGGAAGCCAAAGCGTACCAGGATGGTATCGCACAGTTCCAGGAAGCCGGGGCGCAAGTATTGCTGATCAGCACCGACAATCTGCCGAGCCTGCGGGCGTGGGCGGGTCAGCTCGGGGTGAGCTACCCGCTGCTGAGCGACTTCGCCGGCCGGAAGGTGGCCAAGGCCTACGGCGTGTTGAACGAGGAAAGGGGCATCGCCAACCGCACCACCTTCGTGATCGGGCTGGACGGCCGCATCCAGGAGATCATCGAGGGCCGCGAAGCGATGGATCCGACCGGCGCCCTGCAGGCCTGCCGCCGGATCAGGAAGTAGAGCCCGCTCCGGACCGGCTGGGCGCTTCTTGCGGCGCCGCGCAGCTCACGGCGTGCAGCTCTCTCTTCCGCGCAGGCGTCTATCCGGAGCTGTGGTTCAATTGACCTGATGGGCCTCGAGAAGCTGCGCGCCGAAGACAAGCGCCTGGCGGCCGCGGTGGCGCTGATCCTGGCTGCGTCGGCGGCGTTCACCATCGCCAACTACTCGGCCGCCTTCCCCCAAGCCTCGATCGAGCTTCGCTACACGAAGAGCGAGATCACCGATAAGGCCCGCGAATTCCTCGAGAGCCGCGGCCTCTCCACCGAAGGCTTCCACAACCTCACGCTGTTCGACTCGGACACGAGCGCTCAACTGTTCCTGGAGCGCGAGCTGGGCCTGGAGGAGGCCAACCGGCTGATGGCCGGACAGGTTGCGGTCTGGCGGTGGCGGGCCCGCTGGTTCCGCCCGCCGGAGAAGGAAGAGCTGCGCGTCTACCTGGCGCCGGACGGCCGGCTCGTCGGGTTCCGCCACGTGGTCCCGGAAGCCCGGCCGGGAGCGCGGCTCGGGCGGGACGAGGCCTACGCCATCGCCGAGCGCTTCCTGCAAGAGCAGACCAGCGCCGCCCACCGGCTGGTGGAGGAGCGGCTCGAGGAGCGCCCGGAACGCTACGACTACGTCTTCACCTGGGAGCAGGAAGGCTTCCAAGTCAAAGACGCCACCTACCGGCGGTCGGTCGTGGTCCAGGGCGGCGACGTCGGCTACTACTCCGAGTACCTGCACGTGCCGGAGCGGTGGACGAGAGAGTACGCGCGGCTGCGCTCGGCCAACGAGCTGTACGCCACGATCGCGTGGGCCCTGTTCGCGCTCTTGATCGTGGCCGCCATCGCCGTGCTGGTGCGGGCGCTGCGCCGCCACGAGGTGCGCTGGGCGCCGCTGCTTGCGATCTGCGGCGTGGTGGGCGTGGTGGCCGCGCTCAACGAGTGGAACCTGCTGCCCTTTCACCTGGACAGCATGCCTACGAGCACGACGTTCCACCAGATGGTCGTGCTTGCCCTGCTCTCGGGGCTGGGGACCGGTGTGGGTTATCTCGCCTACGTGTTGCTGGCCGCCGCCCCCGGGCTGGCCCTCTACCGGCGGAGCGCCCCGGAGAGGCTGGCGCTCGCCAGCGTGTTCCGCAAGCGGGGGCTCGAGACGCGGGAGTTCTTCCGGGGAGCAGTGGCGGGCCTGGGATTCGCCGGGGCCCACCTGGCCTACGTGGTGGGCTTCTATCTGCTGGGCAAGCGCTTCGGCGTCTGGACGCCCCAGGACGTGGGCTACTCCGACGTGCTCTCCACCGCCGCGCCGTGGCTCTATCCGATGGCGGTGGGCGTACTGGCCTCGACCTCGGAAGAGTTCTGGTTCCGGCTGCTGGCGATCCCGCTGCTGAAGAAGTACCTCAAATCTTCGTGGCTGGCCGTGCTGATCCCGGCCTTCGTCTGGGGTTTCCTGCACGCGAACTATCCCCAACAGCCCGGCTACATCCGCGGCATCGAGGTGGGCCTGATCGGCGTCGCGGCGGGCTGGCTGTTCCTGCGCTTCGGCATCGTGGCCACGCTGGTCTGGCACTACACGATCGACGCCCTGCTGGTGAGCACCATGCTGTTCGAGGCCCAGGGCTGGCACTACCGGCTGAGCGGAATCCTGGTCTCGGGCGCGGTGCTGGCGCCGCTCGGCTACTGCCTGTGGCGCTACCGGCGGCGAGGCGGGTTCCCGGTCGAGGAGGAGCTGTTGAACCGGGCCGCAGAGCCGGAGGCTCCGCGAGCCGAACCCGTGCGGCGCATCCCCGGAGAGCCGATCCGGGGCAAGTGGCCGGCCCGCTATCTCTACGCGGCGGCTGCGGCGGCCCTGGCGGCGGGCCTGTGGCTGAAGCCGGTGGTCTTCGGGGACTTCATCGAAATCCGGATCTCCCGGGCCGAGGCGCTGCAGATCGCGGACTCGGCGCTGAAGCAGCGGGGCGAGGACCCGGGAAACTGGCGGCGCGGGGCGGCGTTCCTGCCGAACCTCTCGCTCGAGGACTTCGAGTACTTGAGACAAGTGGCCGGCGCGGAGGCGGCCAACCGGATCGTCCAGGAGCGCACCTTTCACGGCGTCTGGTACGTGCGCTACGTGCGGCCGCTCGAGCGCCAGGAGTGGCGGATCTACGTGCGGCAGGACGGCAAGGCCTACCGGGTGGACCATCTGCTGGCGGAGACCGATCCCGGAGCCGACTTGCCCGAAAAAGAGGCCCTGACCGTCGCCCGCGACTATGTCACCCGGGAACAGCAGATCGATCTGTCCGGCTACCGCCTGGTGAGCAGCAACTCGGAGAAACGCGAGCGCCGCCGCGACTACGACTTCGTCTGGGAAGACACGGAATTCCGCGCCGGCGAGGCGCGGGCGCGGCTCTCGCTGTCGCTGCTGGGCGACGAGCCGGCCTTCTTCCGCAAGTTTCTCAAGCTGCCCGAAGAGTGGCTGCGGGCCTACCGGCGCCCGCGTTTGCAGCAGTACATCGGTCCGGCGCTTCTGGGCGCGCTGGCGACGCCGCTGCTGGTGGTCTTCGTGCTCCGGCTCGGGGCGCGCCGGGAAGAACTGCGCACCGAGCTTCGCTGGCGCTTCTACGCCGCCTCCGGGGCGGTGGCGATGGCCCTGTCGGCGGCCGGCGCCATCAACCAGTGGCCGGACGCGCTCCTGGGATACAACACCGCCACGCCGCTCGAGAACTTCGCCGGGCAGTGGCTGCTGAACCGGTTCATGCTGATCTTGATCACCGGCCTCGGAACGGTGGTGCTGGTCACCGCCAGCGACGTCTTCTTGCAGATCGCCGCCGGTTACCGGCGGTTTGTGCGCCCGTCGCCGCTCCGCGCGGCCGCAGTAGCGGCCCTGCTGTGGGGGCTGCTGCGGATCTTCGGCTGGGCGGAGGACTTCCTGCCGGGAGAGCGGCTGAATCTGCCGCTGTGGGAGGCGCCGGGCGCCGGATCCTTCCTGCCCGCGGTTTCCGCCGTCACCCGAAGCGCCTTCGCGGCGCTTCTCGCCGCCGGCCTGGTGATCATCGCCGGAGCGGCGGCCTACCGGTACCTCCGCAGCCGCTGGGGGGCGGCGGCGCTGTTTGCCGTGCTAGGACTGATCGCCCTCGGCCGGGCGACGAACGGCTGGCAGTGGGGCTTCTACTTCGCCGAAGCGGCGCTGGCGGTGGCGCTGCTCATCTTCCTCGTCGGTACGCTCGGCCTGGATCCGGCGGGTTTCGCAGTGGGGTTCTTCTGGTTCGAGGCCGCGCAGCTTTCCGCCACGCTGATCGCCCAGCCGGCGGCTGATGTACGGTGGAACGGGATTGCCGCGGCCGCCCTCTGCTTGCTGGCCGGGTGGGGACTGCTGCGCTGGTTCTCCCGGCGCGCCGCGGCCCCTGCAACGTAGAAGCACGAAGGCCCTGGAAAACGCCCCGCCGGGGCCGGTGCTATCTTGTGAGGCATGAGCGCGCCTATGGATGCCGAGGAATTCCGCCGGTTCGGACACGAGGTGATCGACTGGATCGCCGACTACCTGGCCAATGTCCGCGACTATCGCATCCTGCCCCGGATGGAGCCCGGCGATCTCGTCAAGAAACTGCCGGCCTCCGGCCCCGAGCAAGGCGAACCCATGGAAGCGATCCTGCGGGACTTCCAGGAGCTGATCCTGCCGGCGGCGACCCACTGGAACCATCCCCGGTTCTGCGGCTACTTCGCCATCACCGGCTCGGCTGAAGGCGTGCTCGCCGAGGCGCTGACGGCGGCGCTGAACCAGAACGGCATGCTCTGGCAGAGCTCGCCGGCGGGGACCGAACTGGAGCAGGTGACCCTCGACTGGCTGCGGCAGTGGCTGGGGCTGAAGCCGGGCTGGTTCGGGCTGATCCTGGATACCGCGTCCGTAGGCGCCATCCACGCGCTGGCCGCAGCCCGGGAGGCGGCGGATCCCGGCGCCCGGGCCGGCAAGCCCCCCCTTCCCCTCACCGTCTATACCTCCGAGCAGGCGCACTCCTCGATCGAGAAGGCCGCCATCACCGCCGGCATCGCCCAGACTCACGTGCGGAAGGTCCCGGTGGATCCGGAGTTCCAGATGATCCCCGAGGAGCTGGAACGGGCCATCGAGCGCGACGCCGCTGACGGCCTGCGTCCGTTTTTCGTGGCCGCCACCGCCGGCACCACTTCGGTGGCCAGTGTCGATCCCCTCGGCCCGATCGGCGAGATCGCCGCCCGCTACGGCCTCTGGCTCCACGTGGACGCCGCCTACGGAGGATCGGCGGCCGTTGCCGAGGAGTTCCGGTTCGTGCTCGACGGCGTCGAAAGGGCCCACTCGCTGGTGGTGAGCCCGCAGAAGTGGCTCTTCACGCCGATGGACTGCAGCGTCTTCTACACCCGGCGGCCGGAAGTCCTGCGCCGCGCTTTCACTCTCTCGCCGGAGTACCTGCGGACCGATGAAGACACGCGGGCGGTGAACTTCATGGACTACTGCCTGCCCCTGGGCCGCCGCTTCCGGGCGCTGAAGCTTTGGTTCCTGATGCGGCGGCTGGGCCGGAAAGGCGTGGCGGAGCTGATCCGCAACCACGTGAGCTGGGCGAAGTGGCTGGCCGGACAGATGAAAGAAGACGGCCGCTTCGAAATCGTCGCCCCGGTGCGGCTTTCGCTGGTCTGCTTCCGCTACCGGGGCTCGGATGAGGAGAACCGGCGGCTGTTCAAGACGGTGAACGACTCAGGAGAAGCGTTCCTCTCCCACAACGTGCTCGGTGGCCGCTTCGTGATCCGGTGCGCAATCGGAAACGCGAAGACTACGAAGGAAGACGTGGAAACAGTATGGCGGCTGATTCGTGAGGCGGCAGAAAAGCTATCGGCAGCCGGCTAGGTCTTCGGCCATGACCTCTGAGGTGGAGGGGCCCTGATCGTTGACGTAGCGGTCCACGACCGACAACAAGGCGGTCCGGTTCACCGGCTTCGTCAGGAAGGCGTCCATGCCCTCTTTCAAACAGAGGTCGCGGTGCGTCGCCGACGAGTGCGCAGTAACGGCGACGATGGGGATCGAAGCCCAGGCAGGATTCTGGCGAATCCGGTGCGTGGCGGCCAAGCCGTCCACGCCGGGCATCTGGATATCCATAAGGACGAGGGAGAAAGAACCTCGCTCGAGAGCGGCGACGGCCTCGCCTCCATCGTTGGCCAACTCTACGTCGTAGCCTTCCTTTTTCAAGATCGCCGCGAATACCCGGCGGTTCACCGGGTTGTCCTCGACAACGAGAATCCTACCTTTGGACTGCCCACGGCCAGCGGGCTCGGAGGCAGAATCAGCCTCCTGGCCGGCCGCTTTCCGGGGGCGCGGCCACAGCGACACCGGCCGGCAAGGCACCTCCACGCGGAAAGTACTCCCCTCACCGAGACTGCTGGTCACAGTGATCCGGCCACCCAACATTTCCACCAAGCGCCGCGTGATCGCCAGCCCCAGCCCCGTCCCGCCGTAGCGCCGGCTGATGCTCCCATCGGCCTGTGTGAATTCTTCGAAAATCACGTCCAACTTCTCAGCGGGAATGCCAGGGCCCGTGTCTTCGACCTCCACCACGAGATGTGCGGGGCTCCGCGAGTCATCACCGGGCGCAACCCGGGAGACACGAAGCTCCACCCAACCCTCATCGGTGAACTTGATGGCATTACTGAGGAGGTTGTTGAGAATCTGGCGCCACCGCAACGGATCGCCGCTGATCATCCGCGGCACATCGTCCTGGAAGCGCACCCGCAGCTCCACGCCCTTCTGCGCCGCCCGGGCCCGCAAAGCGCAAGCCGTCTCCCTCACCGTAACGTAAAAGTCAAATGGGACTTCCTCGAACGACATCTTGCCGGCTTCGATCTTGGAGAGGTCGAGCAGGTCGTTCAGCAGCCCCAGGAGACTGCGCGCACAACTCTTCGCCGTCAAAAGGTGTTCGCGCTGCTCCGGCGTCAGCTCGCCGTCCAGGACAATGTCGATCATGCCCAGAACTCCGGTGAGCGGAGTTCGGAGCTCGTGAGACATGTTGGCGAGAAACTCGCTCTTCGCCCTGCTGGCCGCTTGCGCCCGCAACGAGGCTTCCTCAAGGGCCCGAGTCCGCTGCTGGACGAGATCTTCCAGGGACTCTTGATACTCACGGAGCTTGTTGCGGTACGCCGCCAAGTCGTCGATCATCGCGTTGAAACTCTCGGCGACGAACTCGACTTCGTCCCGCGTCCGGCTCACGCGGATCGGCTCGAGGCGGCCCTGGCGCACGGATGTGATCCCTTCTAACAAGTACTGGAGCGGACGGGCCAGAACCCGGTTGGTGTACTTAGCAATGGCGCCGGCGATCAGCGCGGAAAGCGCCACCATAGCGAGCGCCTTCGTCATGCTGAAGGTGCCCGCACGGATGTCTAGGGCGACGATGACGAAGTTGACATAAGCGAGAAGTAACGCGGTGAAAACAGTATACTTGCGGGCGATCGAACCCCGTCTGCCCGATACCGGCGCACGCCCGTGTCGCTGTGGATTCAGCTCCACCCCTCCATGATGAGGGAAATCCTGCGCAGCTCCCATCAGGAGTTCTTCCTAGGTGAAGGCGTCGCGAAACCGTAGTACTCTTAGTACCGATTTCGAGACACCTGCCGTGGCGGCACGGCCGCAGACTGCCGCAAACTAATGTTGCCACTCGAAATAGGAAGGGTAGCCGCCGCCCCAGTTGTGCGCTAGCCAGACCCGGTATTCCCGCTGCGCGGTACGGGTCACTTCGCGCCGGGCGGCGGGAGTAATGTTGGAGTAAACAAACACAGCGGGAGCTCCGCTGTCGGTCTTCCCCGTACAAACGATCTCGTCACGGTAGTCGCCAATGAGGTCGGCGACCATCCGGCAACCGCCTCCGCTCTTTTCCACTGCCTGGACGCCCTGGAGTTCCACCACAGTGCGGCCGTCGAAGCGGCCGATCTTGCGGCCGTCGCCCGTCATCAGATCCCGCACTGGGCCGCCGGTCCAGTTCACGGGCTGCCAGCCACGGGGGAACGGATCCGCTAGGATCTTCCCGTCGGCGGCGAACAGCACGAGTTCGCGGCGGAGGTGTCCGTCGCGGTTCGTCAGCATCTCGACGCCGGGCGAGTCCGCCCAGATGTCCGCCGCCCAGCCCGTGTGGGCGTGAACCCACCGCGGATCTTCTTCGGCGTTGAGTTTCCACAAGATCTTGCCCGTATCGGCATCCACCAGGTAGGCGCCGGCGTGAACGCGGCTCTCGACGGCATAAAAGACCTGGCGGCCGGGGAGGCCAGGGAGGATGCGAGCCACGGTGACGATGTCCGGATGCTGCCGGTAGATGGCCCACCGCAGGCTCCCGTCCGGGTTCAGCAGCATCGTCCCGTTGAAGACCTCATCCCGGCCGTCGCCGTCCACGTCGGCCACGACGATCCGGTGTGAGCCGCTGCCGTTAGTCTCAGCGAAGCTCTCGTACGTCCAGAGACGCCGCAAGCCGGCGTCGTAAGCATCCAGGACCTCGTTTTCATAAAGGCCGGTCTGCGTGACGATGGCCGGCCGCCGCCCATCGAGAAACGCCACGGACATGTGGATCCGTGTAGAAGACTTGGCGAAGTCGGAGACCATCTTCCGCCAAGGGGTCTTTCGCAGTACCTTGCCGG
This sequence comes from uncultured Solibacteraceae bacterium, assembly GCA_964461995.1. Taxonomy (GTDB): domain Bacteria; phylum Acidobacteriota; class Terriglobia; order Bryobacterales; family Bryobacteraceae; genus JALSRK01. Next base: position 82,985 of record CAYWXL010000008.1, on the reverse strand, counting down.
TCATGCCGTCCAGCACAGCGAGGAAGACGTCATCACCTTCCTGGAGCCGGGAGATGACTTCGGCTTTCCCGTCGCCGTCGAGGTCGAAGACATTGACCGGGACGTTATTGGCGTTGCCGAAACAGTGGTCGTGCCAGACCAGGGGCCGCCGCCACAGAAACCGGCCGTAGCTCGTGAAAGCCTCCAGCTCGACTGGGACGCCCGGATCCCGCGACATCTCCCGAATGCCGTTGTCGAGCCGGAGCACGACGTCGAGCAGCCCGTCGCCGTCCAGGTCGCCGAAAACCGGAACGGCCCCTCCCCGGGAAACCGAGGCTTCGAACCGCATCACGAGGTTGCCCGGCTTGGCGCCCGGCTCGATCCCGGCCCACTCGGATGGAGGGCCCTCGGAGCCGTCCGGCAGGACCGGGCGGACGCGATAGTAGATGCGGCGGCCCGCTGGAGCCTCGTGATCGACGAAGTTGGTCGAGTCGGTGACCGGCTCCTCGGTGATGCGGACGCCGGCGGCATCCCGCCGGACGGAGCGGTAGACGTGGAAGCCCACGTTGCCGGGATCGGAGGCCAATAGCTGCCAGCCAAGATAGACGCCGCCTCCGGGAGCCTCGGCAGCGACGAGGCGCCGAGGTTGTCGGCGGAAGTGCGTCGCGCCCTCCGGCTCCCGTACCACCCGGAAGCCGATGTCCGGGTGCCGGATCCCCGGCGAGGCGCTGCCGAAAACGCCGCAGCGCAAGTAATACTCGCCCCGGGCCCAGGATCCGCCAGCCAGAGACCCTTCCCGGTCCACGGAATCCATTACCCGGTAAACGAAGCGGCTCGTGGCGAGATCCGGATAAGAATCAACCATCTGCCAAACGTTGCCGGCCAGATCGTAAAGGCCCCACGGATTCGGTTCACCCGTGCGCACCGGTTTTAAGTAACGCCGCCACTCGGCGAAGTTCCTGTTTCCGGCCGGATCGTAGTTCACGCGTCCCCCAGGGTCCGCATTGCCCCAGGGATATCGCGCCTCGGCCCTCCCGGCACGGGAGGCGTACTCGTATTCGGCGCGGGTCGGCAGCCGGTAGATGCGGCCTTCCTTCTCCCTGCGCCAGCGCAAGTATGCCTGCACGTCGTAACGGTTGACGAAGATCACCGGGTGATCCTCGAAGCCCTCCGGTATGCGCCCGTTCTCCCAGTGAAGCGGCGGCGCGTGCCCGGTGGCGTCCACAAACTGCTTGTACTCCCGGTTGGTGACCGGATGGACGGCCATCTCGAAGTCGTCAACGCGCACTTCGGGACGTCCAGGAAGGACCCCTCCCCGAATCAGCACGAACTCTTCGGCTCCGGCTGGGGGAGCCAGTAGGAGCAGAATCCCCGGCAGCAAAAATTTCCGTCCCATGATCGCGCACTCTACCACAATGCACCCGCGCTGATCTCCGGACGCCGCATCCGTTGCCGGGCAAGTCCCGGCTCCGGTCCGGAACGGCGCACTTTCACCGGCTATTTGCGACCATTCAGGTCCGGATGCCGGGTTTTCGCTGCACGGAATTTGCTCGGATCAAAGGGGATCTGCTAGCATGGCACACTGCGGAGGGTGTGGGGCGGATTTTGCGCCCGATTGCCTATCCGCGGGCTGACTCACCATGCGGAAGACACCTCTCGGGCAGTCGCTCAGGATCATCGCCCGCGGCACGCTGAATTGGATTCGCGAGCGGCCGATCGTCGTCTCCTTCGAGGTCACCGACTCCTGCACTTGCTGGTGCAAACACTGCGACCACGGGGGGCCGAAAGACGACTCCCGCAACTTGATGCCCGAGGACTACCGCCGGTATATGGAGGTTCTGCGTCCCTGCGTCGTGCAGATCTCCGGCGGCGAGCCCCTGCTGCGCCGCGACCTGGTGGAGATCGTCCGGAACATCAAGCAACCGAATTCCCTGCCCTACACGATTCTGGTCTCGAGCTGGTCGCTGATGACCGAGGAAAAGTACGAGGCGCTACACGAAGCGGGCGTGGACCAGTTTTCGGTAAGCCTCGACTTCCCCGACGAGCGCCACGACGCCTTCCGCGGAGTGCCCGGGCTCTACAAGCGCCTGGAACGGCTGATCCCGAAGCTCGCCAAACTCGGCTACGACGATATCGTCTTGAACTCGTGTATCACCAGCGCCAACGTGGGCGAGATCGAGGCGATGGCCGCCAAGGCCCGCGAGTGGGGCGTCAACATTTGTTACAGCGCCTACTCGGCGCGCCGCACCGGGTGCCGCGACCTGTTCCCGAATGCTCCGGAACAGTTGCGCCGGATCAACGCCGGCTTTGACTACGTCGAGGCCCAGCGGGACGAGACCAACTGGATCGTCAACTCCACCTCGACACTGGACGGGACGCGCCGCTACTTCGAGCGGGGCGGCGCCCCCGGCTGCTCCGCCGGCCTCAGGTTCCTGGTGGTGACGGCCGACGGCAAGCTCCAGCCGTGCTCGATGCAGTTCCGGCGCTACGAGCTCCACGAGCAGGCGAAGATGGTCCGCGAGTTCACCCGGACGAACACGTGCGACGAGTGCTACGTCTCGATCCGGTCGTATCTGGACAAGAGCTTCCCCAGGCTCCTCAAAGAGAATGTCGCCGGCTACTTTTCGTTCCAGACGGGGCCCCGCCGCCCGGCGGCGAGGGAGGTTTCCTCAGCTTCTTAGGGGACGCCGACCGTCCGCCTCCCTGGCAGGCGGCCTCCCTGCAACCGCCTCGGCCGTCTGGGTAGCCTGTGGGGCCGAAGGCGCAGGTCGTTCGGGTTCTCCGCCCACCGAGCTTGCTCTGGATCGCGAAACAGCGGCGCGCGGAAGAGCAGGCGCGCTTCCCTGTTGGAACCTGCCCCTGGCCGTAGATCCCGCCTGGATGATGGAGACGAAGATTCGCCTCTGCTCGTGCGGATCCGCTTTTCCATTTCGTCGAGAGCTTTGGCGAGCTGGTCAGGAGTCCGGATACGAAAGATCTTGCCGTTCTGCCCTTTCGTGAGGCGCTCAATCAGGTCCGCCCACGGAAACCGCCACGAGAAATAGTCGAGGTGGATATAGAAGAACAGAGGCTTACCGCCGGGCGCCCGCTCTAAGCGATGGGCGGGAAACTTGCCGGTGTGGCGTGTATTCGGGCCGATGAAAACGATTGCGTCCGGCGGCTCAGGCAAGGCGATCTGGCGGTTCACGAGATCGGCGAGGAAATCGATCCGCCCTTCCGGATTCGTGTATTGTTCGATCCCAATCGTTCCCAGGTCGAACTCCTGCATCGCTTTCAACAGACGTCGGAAACTCTCGCTATCGAGCCGCTTTGACTCGAAAATCACTTCCTGCTTCTCCAGGCTAACGGCATAAAGGGCCGTCTCCTGGAACGGCGTGTTCTCGAACAAGGAGATGAGCAGCGTGGCCAGAAACGCCTGATCGAAACGCGTGACCCGGATCGACCGGGGAAACAGAGGCGACACGTGGAGCACCACCGCCAAGCGGTAAGGCCGCGGCCGCGACCGTGCAACTTCATTCCATTCGAAAAAGATAGGAGCGACAGCCCCGGGGCTGAGGAACTGCTGCCTCCGCCGTTGGCGGGCATTCAGTTTCACGCGGAACGCCCACTTCTTGCGGCACGAGCGGCCGTTCGGGCCGATCATCACCCAGTCCACCCGGTAGCGGCCTTCACCCACGAAGAACCCACCGCTGAAGCGGCCCGCATGGCCGCCAGTGCGCTTGCCCGCAGGCACCTGGAATTCTTCCCAGAAATAGGCCGGCTCGCCGCCCTCGGGCGTGACCCGGAAAGCAACTTGCAGACGGGACTCTTCTTCCGGGAGCTGCCGCAGCGGGAAGCGCACTCGGTAGCCCGCCTGCCACCGGAACGCGAAGTTGAGCCAAGGGGCGACGGGCTTTACGTTGCATTGGAATTCGCCGGGTTCCGCGGGGAAGTCGAGGTACTGCTCGATCCGGCGCCGCACGTCGTCGGCCGACGGATGTTCCGGGTCGAGTATATTCTGAGCGCCAAGCGGAAGAACCCCCAGAAGCAGGGCGGTGAAAATCCGGGCGCCTCGAGGAACAGAGAACCCCGGCGCTGCTTCTTGAGAGGAAGCACGAGCCGATACCGGAAAAACGCCATGGGAATGCAGTGCGGCAGCCACTGAATTGCGAGCCCGGGCGATCAGCCGCCAATGGCGTACATCGGCCGGGGCGGCGGCACGAACCGGGCCGTGTTGATTTCGTGTCCTTCCCACTTGGCGCGCACTGTCGAGCGAATGACGCTGATGATCTCCTCGTCTGCGGCCCCGCTCCTCAGCAGCCCCTTCACGTCGGTCTCTTCGAGGGCGAACAGGCAATAGCGAAGTTTGCCGTCGGCAGTGAGCCGGATGCGGTTGCAGTTCCGGCAGAACGGATCGCTCACCGAGCGGATGAAACCCACCCGGCCGGCGCCGTCGGCGAAGACGTACTCGGCAGCCGGCCGTAGCGGATCCCCGTCACCGGCCTGCCGCAGCGGGCCGATCTCCCGCGACAGCCGCTCCAGGATCTCACCGGCGAACAGCACCTTGTCCCGCTGCCAGAGGCCCTGGGCGTCCAGGGGCATGAACTCGATATAGCGGATCTCCAGCCCTTTCTCCCGGCCGAAGCGGGCCAGGGGCACGAGGTCCGGCTCGATCAGATCCTTCACCGCCACGACGTTGATCTTGATGGGCGAGTACCCGAGGCGGCGGCAGACCTCGATGCCGGCCAGCACTCGATCCAGCTCGTCGCGGCGGGTGATCTGCCGGAACCGCTCGCGGTCCAGGGTATCGAGGTGGATATTGATGCGGCGAAGGCCCGCCTCATAAAGAGGCTCGGCCAGCTGGTCGAGCAAGATCCCGTTGGTGGTCAGGGCGAGATCTTCGATGCCGTCGATGGTTGAAAGCATCCGGATGAGCTCAGGAAGGCCCTTGCGGACCAGTGGCTCGCCCCCGGTGACGCGGACCTTCCGGATCCCAAGCCGAACCGTAATCCGCACAAAGCGCTCGATCTCCTCGAAGGTCAGGATCTCGCGCCGCGGCACGAACTCCACCGGGTGCTCGGGCATACAGTAGAAGCAACGGATGTTGCAGCGGTCCGTGACGCTGACGCGCAAATTGTTGTGAAGACGCCCGAAAGTATCGATCAGTGATGCGTCCTGCCCCATGGCCGCCTATTTCCCGGTCTTGACGGCCAACATGCGCTCCAGAGGAATGAGCGCCCGTCTCATGATGTCTTCGGGCAGCTCCACCCGCGGCTCGAGCTTCTGCAAGCAATCCCGCAGCTTCTCCAGCGAATTTTTCTTCATGTACGGGCACTCGCTGCAATTGCACTGTTCGTTCTGGACGAAATGGAACTTCTTGTCCGGGGCGAGGCGCTGGAGGGAGAAGTTCACTCCGCTCTCGGTGACGATGATGAACTCCTTGCCAGGATGTTCGACGCACCAGCGGATGATCGCCGAGGTGGAGCCGACGAAATCGGCCTGCTGCAAGGCGTCCTGGGGGCTTTCGGGGTGGGCGGCGATGAGTGCGTTGGGGAATTGCGCCTTGGCCGCGGCCAGGCGCCGGCCGGAAAAGGTCGCATGCACCACGCAGGATCCTTGCCAGACCTTCATGTTCTCACGGCCCGTCTTCTGCTTTACGTAAAGCCCGAGGTTGCGGTCCGGAACGAACAGGATCGTCTTCTCGGGAGGAATGGAATTCACCACGTCCACGGCGTTGCGCGATGTGCACAGGATGTCGCTTTCGGCTTTGACCTCGGCCGAGGTATTGATGTAGCTGACGATGACGTGGTCTGGATAGCGGCGCCGGTAGGCCCGCAGGTGTTCAGCGGGACAGCAGTCCACCAGGCTGCAGCCGGCCTCGGGGTCCGGGACCACGACGATGCGGTCCGGGTTCAGGATCTTGGCGGTCTCGGCCATGAACCAGACGCCACAGAAAGCGATCACCTCACCGTCGAACTCCCGGGCCTTGCGCGCCAGTTCCAGGCTGTCGCCGACGACATCGGCTAGCTCCTGGATCTCGGGCTCCTGATAATGGTGCGCCAACAAGATCGCCTTCCGGCGGCGCTTGAGGTCGAGAATCTCCTCGGTGATGGTTTGTGTGGCCAGCATCGAGCAAGCCCCCTTTGTTTCAATTCTACCAAGGGATACAGAGGGCTGATGCGACGCCGCGAAAAGAGGTCGGCAAGCCCCCGGGCGTCCGCCATCGGTCACGGCCCGGGATCGGGAGTCCCGGCCCTCGCTGCTCAGTGCATCTCCGGCGGAGGGCCGGGCGGCGCCGGAGGCTGGTTCGGCGGCGGCGGGGACGGAGGTTGAGCCGGGCGGCGAGGCCGCCGGTAGCCGGGCCGGTCCCACCGGCGCTCTCTCATCCGGTGGACCTTCTCTTGCAGTTCGCGCCACTGCTCCAGCGTGAGCACCTGGCGCAGCTCCAGGCTCATCTCGGCCAACGCCCGGGTCATCTCGCTGCGGTGCTTCACCAGTTCGTCGATCACTTGCTCGGCCTGGGCCGGGTCGATGGTCTCCATCTCGTAGAGGTCCCGCAAGCGCGCCTCGGCCTTCTCCACCGCCGCCCGCAGATCGATCATCCGGTCCCGGTACTTCCGCTGGACCTCGCGGACCTTCTCGCGCTGCGCCTCGGACAAGTGGATGTCCCGGGCGATGCGGCTCTCCCACCACGGGAAGTAGACTCGCGGCATCTGCGCCATGCCGGCGCCGCAAGCCAGCAACAGAATCGCAATCGCGCTACGCATCTCGCTCACCTCAGTCGTTGTCGAAGAGCCCGTAGATCGGCTCGGCGGCCAGCGGCTCCGGACTCTCGACCAGGGAATAGATCTCCGTGTACAGCCCGCTGTCGTTGGCGGCCCGCGTGGGCTGGGGCTCCGGCGCCGGTCGGGACAGCACAAGCGCCACTACCACGAGGCAGAGCGTGGCCAGCGCCGGGGCCAAACGGGACGCGAAGCCGCTCTCGGAACGCGCCTGGATCCGCTCCCGGATCGCCTCCCGCTGGCGCACCAGAAGGTCAGCGGGCAGCTCCGGCCTACTCTGGAGCAGTTGCTTCCGGCGGACCGCCAGCCGGTCCCACCGGGCGCGGCACCACTCGCAATCCTGCAGGTGCCCGCCGTCCGGCCCAAGGCCGTACAGCATGTCAATCAGCTTCTCGTCGCTCAAATGCTTTCTCATGACCTTCCCCCATCCGTCGCCGCCGGCGCATCAGGCGCATCACTGAAATAGAGATCCTGGAGCAGCGCCCGGAGGCGGCTCAAGGCCCGCGCCATGTGAGCCTTGACCGTGCCTACCTCCAGCCCGAGGATCTCGGCAATCTCTTCCAGCTTCCGGTCCTCGAAATGCTTCAATGTGAAGACGGCCCGCTGTTTGGGCGAAAGCTGCTCGAGCGCCTCGGCCAGCCGGGCGCCGATCTCCCGGGCGAAGACGCGGTCCTCGGCCGACGGGTTCCCCGAAGGCGTCATCACCAACAAGAGTTCTTCGTCCTGCTGCCGGGGCCGCCGCTGCCAGAACTTCCAGGAGCGGGACCGCAGCCGGTCAAGGCATGTGTTCACGGCGATGCGAGTCAGCCACTTGCCCGGATCGTCCAGCTCGATGGGGCGCTGCAGCGCCTTGTACGCCTTCAGAAACGTGTCCTGGGTGGCCGTGTCCGCCTCGTCCCGATCCTGGAGCATGCGGTAACAAAGCAGGAAGATCCGGCGCTGCTCGGAGGCCACCCACCGGTCGAAGTCGCCGGCCGGCAGGCTTCTCTCCGCCGGGACCTCCAGCGGACTCGCCATCACGCTCATCATGGCATCGTTCTGCAAGTGATGACGAGACCCGACCCCGGAGGGATTACACCGGCCGAAGACCGTCGGCCGGCGGCGGGGCCTTCACTCCGGATCCCCGGTGAGCACGCGCGTCTCGCCGGGCTTCATGTGCAGCCGCAGGATCTTGCCGCTGAACGGAGACACGAGACTGCACACTCCGCCCGTCTCCGCCGTAACCTCGACGCGCACGACGCGGCCGCCTTTGCGCTCGGCCGACACCAGGAACGCCCCTTCGGCGCGCAGAGTGGTGAACGAGACGTCTTCCCAGGCCGCAGGTATCGCCGGGAAGACCTCGATGACGCCCGTGTGGCTCTGGAGCAGCATCTCCTGGGTGGCCGCCGCCGCGGCGAAGTTGCCCTCCAGGGTGAACGGACGGTAGGTGAACTTCGAGTAGCCCTTGCCGGACTGGTCCCCGTTGCAGTGAAAGCTGCTGCGCAGCGTGAAGGCGGTGGAGAAGATCTCGAGCATCCGCTCGGCGGTGGCCCCGTCGCGGGCCCGGGCGGCGAAGGCGGCGCGCCAGGCGAAACTGTAGCCGGTCCAGAGGCTGGTGCCCAGCCGGTCCAAGTAACGAAGAGACGCGCGAATGATGCGCTGGGCCTCGGCGCCCTGGCTCCAGTCGATCAGCCCCAGCGGGTGGATCGCCATCAGGTGGGAGAAGTGCCGGTGGGACTCCTCGAGCGGATGCCCGGCGGCCACGAGCAGCCCTTTCTCCGGGTCCACGGCGAAGTCGGGCAGCTCGGAAAGCACTTCACGCCAACGCCGCGCCTCTTCCATCAGTTCGAGCTCGTCAGCCATTTCCGCGGCGGCCTGGAAGAGCCATCGGGTGAGCGCCAGATCGTAGTTCGTGACCGTGTCGAACCAGGCCTCGGGCCGGTTGTCGTGGATCTCCGGCGACGAGCTGATGGGGAAGCGCCGGAGGCCGTCCGGGCCTTTCTCGGCGGTGAAGGCTTCGAGGAAGATGCAGGCGTCCTTCAGATAGGGATAGGCGCGCTCGGCCAGAAACTTGCGGTCCGCGCTGTACTTCCAGTGCAGGTAGAAGTGGTGGGCCAGCCAGGCCGCCGTGGTCGCCGAGTGGGTGTACTGGCGCCAGCCGCCGATCTGGCGCCCCTTCAAGTCGGCCGTCATGGGCACGTTGAGGCCCGGCAGCCGGAAGAAGCGCTTCGTCCAGTAGAAGCCCTCGTCCCGCGTCTCCCACAGCCAGTCGAGAAAGGCCAGCTCCTCGTCGAGGTGGTTGCCGCTGTAGGCGGGCCAGTAGCTCAGTTCGGTGTTGAGGTCGTGGTGGTAGTCGCCCTTCCACGGCGGGAGCTTCTCGTTGTCCGCCGTCCAGACGCCCTGCAGGTTGATGGGCGGGGCCCCGCGGCGGCTGGCCGAGCCGAACTTGTACTGGTCCAGGAACCACTGGCGCTCGACGACGGCGTTCGGGATGCGGATCGATGAGGCCCGCCAGTAGCGGTCCCACCAGGCCGTATGGGAGGCCTGCAGCGCCGGATAGCCTTCCCGCAAAGCCGCCCTCACCCGCCGCCGCGCCAGCGCCAGAACGTTCGAGCGCTCGAAGTTCGACGCGATCGTCCAAGCCCCCACCCAGGCGTCCTCGTCCTGCTCCCAAGCCACGTAGACCGCGTAGCGGAAACCCTCCGCGCCCTCCTGCACGTAAGCCTGCCAGTCCGGGCCGGACATCTGCTCCGGCGGGGGATAGCCGAGCTGGCGCAGATCGCCCGCGCCGATGCCTCCGGAAGCGGCCTCCTTCACTTGGCCGGCGAACGGCGGCGCCGCCAGCCGCAGGTTGATCTTTTCCGTCCCCCGGATGCGGATCAAGCCCACCGGCTCCACCGCGTGGACGAACACCTCCGCCGTCACTCCACCGGCCAGCCGCACGGTGGCCACCGCACGCCGCAGATCGAGCCGGGCGGATTCGAACTTCGCATCGTCGCCGAAGGCGATCTCGATCCGCCCCGCCGGGATCTTCGTCGGGGCCGGCCGGTGGTACGGCTCCTCGTACATGCGGATCAGGTCCTTCACCCGGCCCGCCCGGCGCCATTCGAGCATCCGCTGGAAGTTGTAGTCATCGGCGTACTCGTCCGAGTAGAACTCCGGCACCTTGCGCAGATCCCACAGGTCGCCCCGGTCGAGCGAGATCTTCAGGGGCCGGCCGTCGCCCCACACCAGGGCCCCGAGCATCCCGTTGCCCAGAGGCATCGCCTCGTCCCAAACCATGGCGGGCGTCTCGTAAACGAGGCCGTGCTCCGGGCCGGGCAGGTTCACCGGAATGGACTGGGCCGGCAGCAGCGCTGCGGCGGCGAGCAGCAGGACGGGCAGGAGACTGGCTTTCCGCATGTCTCTATTCTGCCCCAAGGGCGGCGGCGCCCGACCCCGGAGTCGCTTTATACGGGCGCCGACCCCACCAGGAAGTCGAAGTCGCAACCCTCGTCGGCCTGGGTGACGTGATCCAGGAAGAGCTTCCCGTAGCCGCGCTTGTAGTGGGGCGGCGGGGGCGTGAAGCGCGCCAGGCGGCGCTCGATCTCATCGCCGGGGACCAGCAGCTCGAGCTTCCGGTTCGGCACGTCGAGCAGGATCTCGTCGCCGGTCTCGACGATGGCCAGCGGCCCGCCGACGGCCGACTCCGGCGCCACGTGCAGGACCACCGTCCCGAAGCTGGTGCCGCTCATGCGGGCGTCGGAGATCCGCACCACGTCGGTCACCCCCTGCGCCAGCAGCGCCTTGGGCATCGGCATGTGGCCCCACTCGGGGAAGCCCGGGGCGCCCTTCGGCCCGCAGTTCTTCATCACCAGGACGGAGTCCTTGGTCACCGGCAGGTCCTCGCGCTCCACCATCTGCTTCATTTGCTCGTAGTTGTCGAAGACGAAGGCCGGGCCGCGGTGGGTGAGCAGGTGCGGCGAGGCGGCCGTCTGCTTGATGACCGCGCCCCGGGGGCAGAGGTTCCCGCGCAGGATCGCCGTTCCGCCCTCCGGATGGAGCGGCTGGCCGAACGGGCGGATGACGTCGCGGTCGTGGCATTCGGCGGCTTCGACGTTCTCCCGCACCGTGCGCCCGTTCACCGTCAGGCAATCGCCGTGGAGCAGCGGCAGGATCTCGCGCATCAGCGCCGGTACGCCGCCGGCATGGAAGAAGTCCTCCATCAGGTGCTCGCCCGAGGGCTTGATGTTCGCCAGGTAAGGGGTGCGGCGGGAGATGCGGTCGAACAGCTCCAGCTCCAGCCGGATGCCCAGGCGGCCGGCCATGGCCACGAGGTGGACGACGGCGTTGGTGGAGCCGCCCAGGGCCATCGAAACGGTGATGGCGTTCTCGAAGGCCTCCCGCGTCATGATGCGCGAGGGGCGTAGATCCTCGTAAACGAGTTCCACGGCGCGCTTGCCGCTCAGCTCGGCGATGGCCAGCCGCCGGGAGTCGGGCGCCGGAATGCTGGCGCAGCCGGGGAGCGTCATGCCCAGGGCCTCGGCCAGGCTGGTCATCGTCGAGGCCGTGCCCATCACCATGCAGTGGCCCGCCGAGCGCGCCACCGCCCCCTCGATCTCGCACCACTCTTCCTCGGTGATGCGCCCCATGCGGTACTCGTCGTAGAGCTTGCGGCCGTCGGTGCCGGAGCCGAGCTTGCGGTTCTTCCAGACGGCGTTCAACTGCGGGCCGCCGGGGACGACGATGGCCGGCAGGTCCGCGCTGGCCGCCCCCATCAACTGCGCCGGGGTGGTCTTGTCGCAGCCGCAGAGCAGGACCACGGCGTCCAGCGGGTTGGCCCGGATCGACTCCTCGACGTCCATCGCCATCAGGTTGCGCAGCAGCATCGAGGTGGGCTTCAGGAACGGCTCGCCGAGAGAGATGGTCGGGAACTCGAGCGGCAGCCCGCCCGCCTTCCAGACGCCGCGCTTCACCGCCTCGGCCACCTCGCGCAGGTGCCGGTTGCAGTGGTTCAGCTCGCTCCAGGAGTTGCAGACGCCGATCACCGGGCGGCGCTCTTCGAAGATGTCGCGATTGAAACCCTCGGAGCGCAGGTAGGCGCGCCGGGCGAAGGCGTAGTATTCGTTCTCGTAGAACCACGCGTCCGAGCGCAGTTTCCGTTGCTCGTCTTTGGCCATGAGGTTCCATTAAAGCGAATCCCCCACAAGCGCGGCGACCTGCGGCCCGCGCGCTACTCACCGCTTCCCGTAGATCGCCCGGCCGACGCGGCGCATCCACGCCATCTCCTCTTCGGAGAGCGGGCCGCGGTCGAGCGCGTCCAAGGCGTGCTCGGTCTGTTCGAGATCCGCGGTCCCCGTCATGCAGACGTCCACCGCCGGGTTCGAGAGCACGAAACGGTAGCAATCGCCCGCCGTCGGCGTGCGCTCGTCCTTGGGAATGCGCCGGTGCCCGAGCAGTTGCCGCCAGGAGGTGGCCGTATAGGCGACGATCCCGGGCGGGTTCCCGGGCAGATGCGGGAAGATGTCGTGCTCGGCCCCGGTGTGGACGGCGTTGTAGCGTATGTGAAGGATGTCGTAGGCGGGATCCCGGGCCAGGCGCGCCGCCAGCGGGCGCTTGTGCGTCGAGACGGCGAGAAAGCGGATCAGCCCCCGGCGCTTCAGCTCGTCCCCCGCCTCGAGGATCCGCGGCGGCACCGGGCGGCTCCACATGCCGAGCAGCAGCACGTCGGCGTAGTCGAATCCCAGCCGCCGCAGGGCGCGCTCCACGCTGCGCCGCACCATCCAGCCCGCCGGCGCATAGGACTGGACCACCAGAACGAACCGCTCTCGATACCGGGCCAGGTTCCGCAGCCCCTCGGCGAAACCCTTCTTCCGGAGGCTGCCCCAATAGAAGTAGTTCGCCCCGCGCTCGAAAGCGCGCTCGAGCGCCGCCGCCGGCATGCCGTAGCTGGAGCTCATGCCGAGCCGCCCCACCGTGAGCCCGGTGCGGCCGAGCGTCGTCGTTCGCCAGTCCGCGGCCATGGCCGCCACCATTGTCTCAGACCGTCCGCCGCGCGCGGGCCGCCGCGGCCCTCAGCCGATGCCCAGCCGCTCGTCCTCGTCCTTCATGCGGCAGCAGAACCACGGGTAGAGCAGCGGCAGGATGAGCAGCGTCAGGATGGTGGAGGTGATCAAGCCGCCGATCACCACCGTAGCCAGCGGCCGCTGCACTTCGGCCCCGGTTCCGGTGTTCAACGCCATGGGGACAAAGCCGAGCGCCGGCACGATGGCCGCCATCAGGATGGGGCGCAGGCGCAGGCCGGCTCCCTCGAGCACGGCCGTATTGATGTCCCGCCCCTTGCGCCGCAGCTCGTTGATCGCGCTCACCTGCACGATGCCGTTCAGCACCGCCACGCCGAACAGCGCGATGAAGCCCACCGAGGCCGACAGGTTCAGGTTCAGCCCCCGCAGCCAGAGCGAGGCGATGCCGCCCACCAGCGCGAAGGGCACGTTCATCAGCACCAGCAGCGCCAGGGTCACCGAGTCGAAGGTGGCGAACAGCAGGCCGAAGATGATCAGCACCGCCGCCGGCACGAGCAACATCAGGCGCTTCGTGGCCCGCTCCTGGTTTTCGAACTGGCCGCCCCAGTCGATCGAGTAGCCGGCCGGCAGCTCCAGCTCCCGGGCGAACAGCTCTTGCGCCTCCTTGACGAAGCTGCCCAGATCGCGCCCGCGGACGTTCGCCTGCACCACGATCCGGCGCTGGCCGTGCTCCCGGGAGATCACCTCGGGCCCGCGCACCACGTGCACCCGGGCCACCTGTCCCAGGCGCACCCGCTCGCCGCCCGGCGCCGACAGATAGAGCCCCCGGATCGCCTCGGCGTCCTTGCGGTAGGTCTCCGGCAGCCGCAGCACGATGTCGAAACGCCGCTGGCCCTCGATCATCTGCGAGATGGTGATGCCGCCAATTACCGCGTCCATCACCTCGCGGACGTCGGCCACGTTCAGCCCGTAGCGGGCCAGGGCGTCGCGGTCCACCTCGAGGCGCAGCTCGGCCACGCCGGTGATGATCTCCATCTGGGTGTCGGCGGCCCCGGGCACGGTGCGCAGCAGCGCGAGAGCGCGCTCGGCCACGCGCTCGAGCACCTGGGGATCCTCGCCGAAGATCTTCACCGCCAGGTCGGCCTTCACGCCCGCCACGACTTCATCGAGCCGCATCGCCATCGGCTGGGTGAAGTTGTAGGAGACGCCGGGGATCTTGTCGAGCCGGGCGGCCATGGCCTCGATCAGCTCGGTCTTCGTCCCGAAGCGGGTCCACTCGTCGTAGGGCTTCAGCAGCACGTAGACGTCGCCCTGGTAGATGCCCATGGCTTCGGTGGCCAGGTCCGGCCGCCCGATCTTGGTCACCACGCCGGTCACCTCGGGGAACTCCAGCACCGCCTGCTCGACGCGGGTGCTGATCGCTACCGACTCCTCGAGCGAGATGCCCGGCAGCTTGCGCGTCTCGATCAGGATGGAGCCCTCGTCGAGCCGCGGCATGAACTCGGTGCCGATGAAGGCCAGCGAGCCCACCGCCACGGCGACCACCAGCGCCGCCGCCGCCACCGCCGGGATCTTGTTCCTGAGCAGCACGCGCAACACGGCGACGTAGCGGTTGCGCAGCGCGTCCACCCAGTTCGAGCGGTGGGGCTTCACCCCGTGCGGGAACGCAATGCAGGTGGCCGTGGGCACGACGAAGAGCGCCAGCAGCAGGCCGCCGACCAGCGCCGAGATCACCGTGATCGCCATCGGGCGGAACATCCGGCCCTCGAGACCTTCCAGGAACAGCACCGGCAGGTAGACGGCGATGATGATCGCCACCGCGAAGGTGATCGGGCGGGCCACTTCGTAGGCGGCTTTGCGGACGCGCTCCACCGGATCGATCGGCCCGGCCTTGGGACCGGCCTCCAGGCGCAGGATAGCGTTCTCCATCATCACCACCGCGCCGTCCACGATCATGCCGAAGTCGATCGCCCCCAGGCTCATCAGGTTCGCCGAGATGCCGTAGTAGCGCATGCCGATGAAGCCCACCAGCATCGACAGCGGGATCACGCTGGCCACGATGAGCGCCGCCTTGATGTTGCCCAGGAACAGCAACAGGACGACGATCACCAGCACCGCCCCCTCGGCCAGGTTCTTGATCACCGTGCGAATGGTGGCGTCGATCACCGTGGACTGGTCGTAGAACGGCACGATCTTGACGCCCTCGGGCAGCTTGATGGAGGCCAGCCGCTCCTTGACGCGCTGGATCACGTTCCGGCCGTTCTCGCCTTTGAGCATGATCGTCATGCCCGAGACCGTCTCGCCCTTGCCGTCACGGGTGACCGCGCCCTGCCGCGGCATGGCCCCCACCTTCACCTCCGCGACGTCCCGCAACAGCACCGGCGTGCCTTCCCGCGCCAGCACGACGATCTTCTCCAGATCCTCGATCGAGCGCGTCCGGCCCAGCCCGCGGACGGTGTACTGCTCGGCCCCGTGCTGAATGAAGCCGCCGCCGAAGTTCGAGTTGTTCTCCCGCACCCGCTCGTAGATGGTCCGCAGCGAGAGCCCGTAGCGTTGCAGCTTCAGCGGATCGACCTCGATGTGATACTGCTTCGTCTCCCCGCCCCAGGTGTTCACCTCGTTGATGCCCGGCACCGTCCGGAGCTGGTTCTTGATCTGCCAGTCATGGAGCGTCTTCAGCTCCATCGAGGTGAAGCCGTCGCCTTCGAGCGTGTACTGGTAGATCTCGCCGAAGGCCGTGGCCACCGGGCCGAGCTGCGGCTCCAGCCCCTCGGGCAGGCGCGATCGCACCTCCTGCAGGCGCTCGTTGACGATCTGCCGGGCGAAGTAAATGTTGACTTCGTCCTCGAAGATCACCGTCACCATCGACAGGCCCAGCTTCGAGATCGACCGGATGCCTTGGGTGCGCGGCAGCCCCATCAACGCCGTCTCGATGGGGAAGGTGACCAGCGCCTCCACCTCGGCCGGAGCCATGGCGGGCGCTTCGGTGATGACGATTACCTGGTTGTTGGTCAGGTCCGGGAAGGCATCGATCGGGATCTGGAGCATCGCATAGAGGCCCAGCCCGATCAGCCCGGTGAGGCCGACGAGTACGAACCAACGGTGCCGGAGATGAAAATCGATCAGGCGGTTCATGATCGAAACGTCACTCTCTGAAAGACACGGAAACGTGGCATTTTCGCAGCCACCGCCTTAATCCTCGGCCAGGGTGGATTTCAACAACTGTGACTTGAGCAGGAACCCGCCCTCGACGGCCACCTCTTCACCCGGTCGCAGCCCACTAAGGACCTCGACGTTGCCCCCGCTGGCCGGAGCGACCGTAACCTGGCGGGGCTCGAAACGGTCTGGCGCGGTCCGCACGAAGACCGTCGGGGCGCCATCCACCTCCTGCACGGCGACTTCGGGTAGGAACAAAGCCTCGCGAGTGTCGGTTAGCTCCAGTTCGGCGGTGGCATACATTTCGGGCTTCAGCAAGCCCTCCTCGTTGGGCACCTCCACCCGGGCCATGATGGTCCGCGTGGTCGGGTCGAGTTCGGTGCCCAACTTCGTCAACTTCCCGCGGAATGCCCGGCCGGGGTAGGCCTGCACATAGATGCGCACCGGCATGCCGAGGCGGAGCTTCGAGAGATGCTCCTCGCTGACCGCCGCGATCATCCAGAGCGTGCTGAGGTCGGTGATCACGAAGAGTTCTTGGGAGGGGGCGACCACGGTGCCCGTGGTGATGAGGCGTTTGAGTAGCGTGCCGCCGGCCGGAGCGGCGATGGGCACCAGGTCGTAGATGTTCTCATCGTCGTGGCGGTAATTCTCCGGCACGTCGGCCGGCACGCCGAGGAAGGATTCGAGATGCGTCCGCGTGCGGATCAGCTCGACTTCGCCGTGGGCCAGCGCCGTCTCGGCGTTGTTGAGCTCGGCCTCCGCTTGCTCGAGCTGCTGCAAGGATGCGGCCTTGAGCTCGTAAAGCCGCTTGGTGCGGTCGCGCACGCTGCGGGCGTAGGCGACGTTGGCTTTCAGGCGGTCCAGCTCGGCCACCGCCCGGCGGTATTCGGCGCGGGCCTCGTGAATGTCGTGGCTGTGCATCCTGGCCAGGATCTGGCCCCGCTCCACCATGTCGCCCTCGCGGGCGAAAAGCTGCACGATGCGCCCTTCGGTGACAGCCCCCACCCGCCAGGTGCGGTTCTCGTTGATGGTGATCCGGCCGGTGGCCCGGATCACCTCCGGCAAGGCGCGCCGCTCGACCCGCTCGACAGCGATGCCGACCTCCTTCTGGAGGTCCGGATCGATGTGGACGACCCCGGCTTCCGGCGGCTCCACCACCGCCGCGGCCACCGTGGACTCGCTCGCCGCCTCTTGCGAACCGCAGCCCGCCACCAGCGCCGCGGCCAGCACGAAAACCGGCAACCATTTCATGGCGCCACCCCCATGGCCGTCTCCAGCTCGGCCAGACTCTGGCGGTACTCGGCCAACGCGCGGAAATACAAAGTCTCCACTTCGATCCGCAGCCTCTCGGCGTCGAGCAACCGCAGTAAATCCCAGCCGCCCTCGCGATAGGCGGCCCGGGCGATCTCGGATGATTCCATTGCCTCTTTGCGCATCGGTTCCAATGATTCGATGATCTGCCGGCGCCGGATGGATACCGCTTTGGCCGCCGCGGCGACTTCCGCCCGCACCATCGCCGTGGCCGCCGCCAATTCCGCCTTGGCGGCGGCGATCCGCGCCGAAGCGGCGGCTACGTTGCCCTGATTACGGTCGCTGAACGGCAGATCGAACCGCACCCCGGCCAGCAGCGTGTTGTAGCCCGCCGTCCGCTTGTAGCCTGCCAGGGCGGTGACGTCGGGCTTCGCGTTCGCCTGCGCCAGCCGCAGCTCCATCTCTGCTTGCCGAATGGCCAGCCGCGCCAACTTCATCTCCGTTCTTTCGGTGAGCGCCCTCTCGGAGTCCGCCACGACCGGCCCGCCCGGCGGCAGATCGAGCGCCTCGAAGCGGACCGCGTCCGGGATGTCTTCCACTCCCATCTCCCGGAACAGATCAATGCGGGCCCGCTCGCTCTCGAGGTACGCCGTCTTCGCCGCCAGGTTCAGCCGCTCGCTCTCCAGCCGGATGCGCAGCAGATCGGCCTCGGCCATCGCGCCTTCCCGCACGCGCACCTCGTGGTACTCGACGATGAGCAGGAAGTTTCGCGCCGCCTCGAGAAGCAGCTCGTAGATCCGCTGGGCGCCCGCCGCCGCCCAGTAGGCCTGCTTCACCCGTCCGGCCAGTTGCTTGGCGAGGAGCTCCTTTTCAAGCGCCGCCCGCTCCACTCCCGCCGATGCGGACTCCACCCGCCGCCTGCGCTTGCCGGCTGTCTCGAACCGCTGCTCCACGTAGGCGAACATGTCGGTGAAGGTCCAGTAGGGAATGGCCGCCGGCGCCGAACGGATGTTCTCGTGCTGGAGTATCACCGATGGGTTGGGAGCTAGCCCGGCTTGGCGCCGCAGCCCCTCAGAAACAGCGATCTGCTGTGTTCCCGCCTCGAGCAACGGATGGCTTGCGACCGCCCGCGCGACGGCTTCATCCACGGTGAGCAGCTGCTGCCCGAGGACGGCAGGCGCGGCTGACAACAAGAAAACGGAATATATAATGCGATAGGTCCACATGCGGCTCCGGCCCGGCCCTCCCGTTCCGGCCCTGAAAATCCGAATCAAATTGTTCAGGTTAACACTTGTCCAGATGCAGCCGGACCGGGGAGGGTAGCAGGGGGCCGGATACCTACAAGCTCCCCGCCGCCGCGATCGCCTAATCCTGGCCTGGTTGTGGGGACGTGCGCTTCAGCGGCATTTCCGCGGCCACCCAGAGGCCCATGCTACAGTGAAAATTTAAGGCATGATTCGTAGAATCACTGCTCGGGCGGCGGCACTCGCACTGCTACTGCTCGTGTGCGTGGACCTCGGCGTACCGTCGTTATGTAGGGCCGAGGTCGTACCTGTGCCGACGCAGACGGGGCCGTCGAGCTGGCGAGCAGCTTCCGAGAGTGCGAAAGGAGCGCCTGTTGCACCGGCCTCCGGCGAGGAAGACTGTTTCTGCTGCTGTCCTCACATCAGGCCGGAATCACCGGTTGCCGTCGTGTCGGGTTTCGCTCCTCTGCCCGCGGAGCTGATCCTTGACGTCGAACCCGTGCCGCAGTTGGTGCCCCACACGATCTTCCATCCCCCGCAACGGTAGATCTTTCCCCGCAGTCGGCCTTGCACCCGGCGCAAGCTGGAGTCGCAACGGTTGTCTCGAATAGCGTCCCAGGAGATAAAGATAGTCCATGCGAAATGCACAGAGGTGTGCCATGAGAGGTGGCATGTTGATGATGGCGCTCTATCTCACAAGCGCCTACGCGGCGGATCTCCCCAAGGTGCTCAGTCTCGACGAGGCGATCCGCCTAGCGATCGAGCGAAATCCTCTGATCCAGGCCGCGCGGAGTGAAATCCTCATGTCGGAAGGCGACCTGGTGACGGCCAGCAAGCGCTTGAATCCGGCTTTTACGCTCGAAAGTGAGAACTATCCGTACTTTCAGCCCAACCCCGGCCCATTCCTCAGCAACCAGGAGATCACCGCCCGGGTAGATTACGAGATCCAAACGAGAGGCCGCCGGAAGCTCCGCACGGAGGCGGCCCGGCTAGCGGTGGAAATGCAAAAGTCTCTCTACCGCGACCGGGTCCGACAGCTCCGGTTGGATGTGCAGCGAGCCTACTACCAAGTGGTCCTCGCACGGTCGAATCTGAATGTGGCCAAGACCGTGTTGGAGCAGACGGACCGTGTGATCGAGTTGAACCGTGTCCGCTACAAGCAAGGGGACATCTCCGAACTGGAGCTGACGCGGGTGGAAGTGGAGCGCTTGCGCTTCGTGGACGACGTCTTCCAGTCCGAACTGGCGCTGAAAAACGCCAAGGCCACGCTGCTCGCCCTGCTCAACGCCGATGACCTCAGCGCCGATTTCGACGTCGTCGGCGAGTTGCCCGTCTCGGACCCGGCCAAGGAAATCGGCGTGCCCTGGGGCGCCACCCTGGCGGAACTCAGGCGGATGGCTTTCGAGAATCGCGCCGACTTGCGCGCCGCCATCGAGCAGGAGCGCCGCGCCGACACGCAAACGCGCCTTCAGCGGGCGATCCGGTCGCCGAACGTCACCGTCGGAGCCGGCTACAAGCGCAACGGGCCGGTGAACAGCATGATCTTCGGCGTCACCGTACCGCTGCGGATTTTCAATCGCAACCAGGGGGGCATCCTGCGGGCCGACGCCGAGCGCCGCCGGGCGGCCAGCCTCGCCGCGGCAGTGCGCAAACGGATCGAGCTGGAGTTGCAGAAGGCATGGAACGCGGTCGAGATCAACCGGAAGCGCGTCGAATACATCGAGAAGGAGCAGCTCCGCAAGGCCGAAGAGGCCAGCACCGTAACGCTGGCGGCCTACCGGCTCGGTGGAGCCCCGCTCATGGATCTTCTCGACGCACAACGGCGCTACCGGGAGACGGTACGGATTTACAACCAGGCGCTCTACGACGAGCGGATCAGCCTCTACGAACTCGCCGGCGTTCTTGGAATTGGAACAGGAGATCGATAGATGTCAGAAGCACAAGTTTCTCGCGGAAGGAAGTCCCGATCCGGCATCGCTATCGCGGCGTTGGCCGTCGCAGCGGTCGGCGGCATGGGTCTAGGCGCTTTCCTTTATTCGTCGCTATGGCAGCCGGAACAGTCGGAAGCTGTGGCCCCGGTTGAACATGCCGAACACGAAGAGAGAAGCGACGGGATCGTGACCCTCCCCGCAGCTCTGCAGAAAGGCGGGCAGATCCGGGTCGAGGAAGTGGGATTGCAGGATATGCAGACCGTTCTATCTGTCACCGGCGTCGTTTCGCCTGACCAGACCCGCGTGGCCCACATCCGCCCGCTCGCCCGGGGCGTGGTGGAGAAGGTCTACGTCCGCCTCGGCGACCACGTCGAGGCCGGCGATCCCCTCATCGAGTACGACAACGTCGAACTCGGTATGCTGATCGGCGAGTACCTGAGCGCCATCGCCGAGCTGGACCGCGCTCTCACCGATCTCGACGTGAAACGCACCATCCTGGCCCGCAGCGAAGCGATGCTCAAAGTGGGAGCGACCGCCCGCACTACCCACGACATCCGGGCCGCGGAATATCGGGACACCGAAGCCAGAGTGGCTGCCGCCCGCGCCGTGGTCGCCAAGATCGAGGAACAAATCCACCGCTTCGGGGTGTCCGACGAGGAGTTAAAAAGGCTTCGGAGCCAGGACCGGGACGCGATCCACCGGACACGGTCCCATAACATCTTGCGGGCGCCGTTCTCCGGCGTGGTGACCTACTACGACGTGGCCGAAGGCGAAGTGGTCGCCACCACCGACCGGCTGCTGACAATCACAGACATCTCCACGGTTTGGGTTCTGGCAGACGTCTATGAACAGGACCTCGCTTATGTCACCGTCGGCAAGACCGTGACGATCAAGGTCTCCTCTTATCCCACGGAATCCTTCCGCGGCCAGGTCACTTACATCAGCGACGTGATCGAGCCCAGCACGCGCACGGCCAAAGTCCGTTGCGTCGTCGCAAACCCGGGCAACCGGCTGAAGCTGGAGATGTTCGCCACCGTGAACATCCCCACGGGACGGAAACGCAACGTGCTGGCCGTGCCTGCCTCGGCGATCCAGCTCATCGACGGGCGACCGGTGGTGTTCGTCCAAGTCTCACCGACGGAGTTCCGCAAGCAGGAGATCGAGACAGGCGCTGAAGCGGGCGAGTGGATCGAAGTGCTCTCAGGGTTGCGGCCGGGCGACCGCGTCGTCACCCAGGGCAGCTTCTACCTCAAGTCGGCCTTGTTGCGCGAACTCATTGGCGAGGAGGAATAGCGCCCATGCATCGCCTCGTGGAAATCTCGCTCCGTTACAAGTTCCTCGTCATCGTCCTCACCCTGCTAGTGATCGGCTTCGGCATCAACTCGATGCTGAAGCTGCCCATCGACGCGGTTCCGGACGTCACACCGAACCAGGTGCAAGTGCTCACGCGCGCCCCGGCGCTCGGCCCGTTGGAAGTCGAGCAGTTCATCACCTTCCCGGTGGAGACCGCCATGAGCGGGCTCCCCGGCATCACCAAGATCCGCTCCGTTTCGCGTTTTGGGCTTTCGGCCGTCTACATCTACTTCGAGGAGGATATGGACATCTATTTCGCGCGCCGGCTCGTGATGGAGCGGCTGCCCGAGGCGCGCGACGCCATTCCAGAGGGCTTCGGCACGCCGGTGATGGGCCCAATCAGCACTGGACTGGGCGAGATCTACCAGTTCGAAGTGCGCGGAGAGGGCTATTCGCTGATGGAGCTGCGGTCCATCCTCGACTGGGATATCGCCTTCAAGCTCCGCTCGGTGCCCGGCGTCGTCGAGGTGAACTCCTACGGCGGCGAGGCCAAGACCTATCAGGTAACCCTCGACGCAGACCGGCTCACCGCCTACAACCTCTCTCTCGACCAGGTGTTCCAGGCCATCGCAGAGAACAACGCGAATTCCGGCGGCGCCTACATCGAGCACAACCAGGAACAGCGCATCATTCGCGGCGAAGGCCTGGTCGAGTCGCTCGAGGACATCGGCAACATCGTCGTGGCGACCTCCGACGACGGTACCCCAATCTACGTGAAGAACATCGGCCGCGTCGAGTTCGCTCCGCTCGTGCGCCAGGGCGCGGTGACGCGGGACGGACGCGGCGAAGCGGTCACTGGCGTCGTCATGATGCTCATTGGCGAAAACTCCCGCGTCGTGGCCCGGCGCGTGCATGAACGCCTAGAAGAGATCCAGAAGACGCTGCCCCCCGGCGTCGAGATCGACACTTACTACGACCGCACCGAACTCGTCCAGAAGACGATCCGCACGGTCGAGAAGAATCTTTCCGAAGGCGGCCTGCTGGTGATCGCTGTCCTCTTGCTTCTCCTCGGTAACTTGCGGGGCGGACTGATCGTCGCCTCGGCCATTCCGTTATCGATGCTGGTCGCCTTCACGGGGATGGTCGAAGCGGGTCTATCGGGAAACCTGATGAGCCTCGGCGCGATCGATTTCGGACTCATCGTGGACGGTTCGGTCGTCATGATTGAAAACATCGTCCGCAAGATGAGCGAAAAGCGCACTAGCGGGCTCAGCCGCGATGCGCTGGTCCTGGAGGCCGGCCGCGAGGTGGCTCGGCCCGTCTTCTTCGCCGTAGGAATCATCATCATCGTCTATTTGCCTATCCTTACCCTGCAGGGCGTGGAAGGCAAGATGTTCCGGCCCATGGCTCTCACCGTGATCTTCGCCCTGGTCGGCTCGCTGATCCTGGCCCTCACCCTGATGCCGGTGCTGGCCTCGCTGCTGTTCCGCGGCAAGATGGCCGAGAAGGAAACCCGTATCATCCGCGCCGTCAAGCGCGTCTACCTGCCGCTCTCCGAAAAGGCCGTCGCTCACCCGAAGCTCGTGGCGGGAATCGCGGCGCTGACGTTCGCCTTGTCGCTACTGCTGGTCCCATTCCTGGGCGCCGAATTCATACCGAAGCTCGACGAGGGCACCATCGCCATCCAGGCGTGGCGGTTGCCGAGCGTCAGCCTCTCGGAATCCATCAACAGCACCACTATGATCGAAAAGAAGCTGCTGGAGTTCCCCGAGGTCGAGACGGTGATTTCGCGGACGGGCCAGGCAGAGATACCCACCGATCCAATGGGGGTCGAGACCAGCGATATCTACGTCATTTTGAAACCCCGTGACGAATGGACCACCGCAGAAACACAAGAGGAGCTCGTGGACGCAATGAACGAGACGCTCGAAAAGAGCGTCCCCGGGAACATCTTTAGTTACTCCCAACCCATCGAACTGCGGGTACAGGAGCTGATCGCCGGGGTACGGTCCGAGCTAGCGATCACGCTCTACGGTGAGGATCTGGACCAGCTCCGGGTCACTGCAGAGGAGATCGCCCGGGTGGTGCGGCAGGTGCCCGGCGCGGCCGACGTCAAAGTGGAACAGACGGCCGGGTTGCCCTTCTTGCGAATCCGTGTACGGCGGGCCGAAATCGCCCGCTACGGCATCAATGCGGCGCAGATTCTCGATGCCGTCGAGACCATGGGCGGTAAGCAAATCGGCGAAGTGTTCGAGGGTCAGCGGCGGTTTCCCATTCAAGTGCGCTTCGAGGCTGAAGACCGCACTGATCTGAATAAGATTCGGATGCTCAAGGTGGCCGATCCGCGCGGGCGCTTGATCCCTTTGAGCGAGCTTGCCGATATCTGGGTCGAGGAGGGGCCCGCGCAAATCAGCCGTGAGAACATCCACCGGCGGATCACCGTCGAGGCCAATGTGCGAGGCCGTGACCTGGGAAGCTTCGTGTCTGACGTCCAGCAAGCCATCGCTCAAAAAGTAAAGCTGCCCACAGGTTACTGGATCGAGTACGGCGGCCAGTTCGAGAACCTTCAAGCCGCTTCGCGCCGGCTTTCGATCGTCGTGCCGCTGGCCCTGTTCCTGATCTTCGTGCTGCTGTACACGACCTTCCGTTCCGTCAAGCTGGCCGCCATTATCTTCTTGAACGTGCCGCTCGCCGCCACCGGCGGCATCGTAGCCCTGTACCTGCGGGGCATGCCGTTCAGCATCTCCGCGGGAGTCGGCTTCATCGCCTTGTTCGGCGTCGCGGTGCTCAACGGCGTGGTCCTGATGAGCTACATCAACCAGATGCGCGAGCAGGGCGCCACCGCCCGGGAGGCCGCCCTCGAAGGAGCCAGGATCCGCCTGCGGCCGGTGCTGATGACGGCGCTCGTCGCCAGCCTGGGATTTGTCCCGATGGCGCTTTCGACCAGCGCCGGCGCCGAAGTGCAGCGCCCGCTGGCAACGGTGGTGATCGGCGGTTTGATGACCTGCACGCTGCTCACGCTGCTCGTGCTACCGTCGATCTACGCTTGGTTCGAGAAGGAACGTCCCGAGGTCGAAATTTAAGGGGAGGAATCGGTGAAAGAAATCAAGGCGATCATTCAGCCGTTCATGCTGGAGCCGGTGATCAACGCCCTCAGAGAGTTGGAAGGACTGCCCGGCGTTACCGTCTCGGAAGTTCAGGGCTTTGCGAAACACCGCCCGCCGGACGCCGGGACACGCCCGCCGGAAGACCCCATCGGCTACGCCAAGAAGGTGAAGCTGGAGATCGTCGTCTCTGACGAGGACGTCGAGCGCGTAGTGGACGTGATCGCAACGAAGGCGCACACCGGCAGGGCCGGCGACGGTAAGATCTTCATTCTCCCGGTGGACGATGTGGTAAGGATTCGTACGGGAGAGCGAGGAGCGGCGGCGATTTGAGGCGCGAGGCGGCCTGCTCGGCCGAAATGCCGGGCCGGCAAGATAAAATCGTGAGGGTCCGCCGATGAAATCACCCGAAGCTCCACTCGAATTCAAGATCCACGGCATGGACTGCGCCGAGGAAGTCTCGGTCTTGAAACGCGAAGTGGGGCCTGTCATCGGCGGAGAGAGGTTCTTGGCGTTCGACATCCTCAACGGCAAGATGACGGTCCTGCCACAGGCGCCGAACCGGGATGCGAATGCAATCCTCGCCGCCGTCGCCCGCACCGGGATGAAGGCGGAACCGTGGCGCGGGTCGGAGCAAGCCGCCGGGAGCCTCTGGCAACGCCGGGGGCGAGCCTTGATGACGGCGGTGAGCGGCGTCTCCTTGGTCGCAGCTTTCTGGGTCCACGCATGGCTGGCGGGTGGCGTCATGGCCGCCTTGGTCTCCGAAGGCACGGGCATCCCGATCACCGCCCGGATCTTGTACGGGCTTGCCATCGTGACCGGCGGCTGGTTCATCGTCCCCAAAGCCTGGGTCGCCGCCCGGCGGCTGCGGCCCGACATGAACCTTCTGATGACGATCGCTGTCGCCGGGGCGGTGGGCATCGGGGAATGGTTCGAAGCCGCGACTGTCGCTTTTTTGTTCGCTCTGTCGCTGCTGCTCGAATCCTGGAGCGTGGCCCGGGCCCGCCGGGCGGTCGAGGCGCTGATGGACCTCGCCGCCCCGCTGGTCCGTGTGCGGCGGGAAGACGGGAGCGAAGAAGAGCTGCCGCCGGAGGCGGTTCAGCCGGGCACACGATTCATCGTCCGTCCCGGAGAGAAGATCCCCTTGGACGGCCGCATTGTGAGCGGGACCAGTGAGGTGAACCAGGCCCCCATCACCGGTGAGAGCCAGCCCGTGGCGAAAGAGCCAGGAGAAGAGGTTTTCGCCGGCACCATCAACGGTTCCGGTGTCCTGGAGGTGGTCTCCACGCGGCCCGCCGCCGACACCACCCTGGCCCACATCATCCGGCTCGTCGAGGAAGCGCAAAGTCATCGCGCGCCCGCCGAGCAGTGGGTGGAGCGTTTCGCGCGGATCTACACCCCTGCCATCATCGGGCTCGCCGTCGCCGTGCTCATTGCGCCGCCCGTTCTCTTCGGCGCCCCGTGGGAAGACTGGATTTACCGCTCGTTGGTGCTGCTGGTGATCGGCTGCCCGTGCGCGCTGGTCATTTCCACGCCGGTGAGCATCGTGGCCGCGCTGGCCGCTTCTGCGCGGAACGGCGTCCTTGTCAAAGGCGGCCTCTACATGGAGGAACCGGCCCGGCTCCGAGCGCTGGCCCTCGATAAAACGGGCACGCTCACCGAAGGCCGCCCGGCGGTCGTCGAGGTCATCCCGCTGAACGGCCACACTGAAACTGAAGTGCTCGAGCGGGCCGCGGCCTTGGAAACCCGCAGCGAACACCCGCTGGCCCGGGCGATCGTCGAATACGCTGGCCGTCATGGCATCGTACCCAAGCCGGCTGAAGACCTTCAGGCGATCCCCGGCAAAGGCGCCACGGCGCGTCTCGACGGCCGCACCTTCTGGCTTGGCTCGCACCGTTACCTTCATGAGCGGGACCAGGAAACCCCCGGCATCCACGAGCGTCTGGAAGCCCTCTCCGGCGCGGGCCGCACCGTGGTCATCTTCGGCAACGACACGCATGTCTGCGGGATGATCGCCCTAGCTGACACCGTGCGCCCGGAAGCCCGTCCGGCGATTGAGACCCTGCGCCGCTTGGGCATCCGCCACATCGCCATGCTCACCGGAGACAACGAGCCCACCGCCCGCGCCATCGCCAGAGAGATCGGGATCGACGAGGTCTACGCCGAGCTGCTGCCCGCCGACAAGGTCCGGACGGTGGAGAAGCTCGTGGAGAAATACGGCCACTGCGGCATGGTCGGAGACGGGATCAACGATGCTCCGGCGATGGGCCGCGCTTCGGTCGGCATCGCCATGGGCGCGGCCGGCAGCGACGCCGCCATCGAAGCCGCTGATATCGCCCTGATGTCCGACGACCTTTCGAAGCTCCCCTGGCTGGTCGCCCACTCCCGCCGGACGCTCTTCATCATCCGGCAAAACATCGCGCTCTCGATCGCGATCAAGGCGCTCTTTGTCGTTCTCACCTTCGCCGGCCACGCCTCGCTGTGGGCCGCCATCGCCGCCGACATGGGCGTCTCGCTGCTCGTGATCTCGAATGCCCTGCGGTTGCTGCGCCGGGGCTGAGGGAGACTTACTCACCGCGTGGCGGCGTTGTAGCGCACCGGTTTCTCGAGCTGTCGCGCCCCAGTGACTACGAACACCTC
The DNA here is from genome assembly GCA_964461995.1 of uncultured Solibacteraceae bacterium. Lineage (GTDB taxonomy): Bacteria > Acidobacteriota > Terriglobia > Bryobacterales > Bryobacteraceae > JALSRK01. The sequence continues at coordinate 55,645 of CAYWXL010000008.1, read as the reverse complement.
GGCAGGTCGCTGCTCGACCGCGAGGGCTACGCCCAGTCTGTTCTCGAGCTGCCGCTGCAACCGCACCGTATCCTGCCCTTGCCAGGACAACTCGAAGTCGAACCGACCGGTGGCCGTCGTCTCGTCGAGGACAGTCCGGCCGAGAATCCGCCCGAGATATGGAGCGATCTCGCCCATGGCGCAGCCGCGGAAGCGCAGGATACGCCATCCCGAGCCAGCAAACGCTTCAGGGGCGTGATCCACCCGGCAGGAGTCCGCCGCCGAACGCGCCCGTCTCGGCTCGCCCGTCCGCGTCCTGAGCACGAGAACCTCAACGGGACGCACCACCCGCTTATGCGAAAGCTGAAACTTCTCAGCGAGCAACCGCTGCAGTAACAGCCGGTAGTCGTGGCCGGGATTGGACGCTTCGAAGTAGATCTCGTACCGGGCCGCGCCCATCCACCGCGGGACGAAAAAGTGGTGCAGATCCGCTTGGAACGCCTGCGCCACGATCTGCGCCAAGTCACCCTGCACGTAGAAAAAACGGCCCGATCCCGGAAAACGCTTTACATTCTCGAGATATCGGCGATGCAGCGGACTCGTTGGACGTGGGTGTGGACGCGGACCGTCGAACGACGGCGGCTCGTACTGGAACTGGGCGTACAGCTCGTCCGCGACAGGCGGCGAAGGCCACATCGGCTCCCTGCCTCCCCGTGGTCCCTGGATGCCGCTCGACCGCCGGGCGCGCAGCGGCCGGATCTCGTATTCGGTGAACAGTGCGTCTAGTTCGCCTTCTTGAACCTGCGCCGGCTCCTGGAAGGCGCCCCCACAGGCTCGGGGGTTTGTCCCGGATGTATCGCCGAAGCCCAAGGCGGCCGCGGCTGCCAGAATCGCCGCCGGCAGGATGCCGGAACTTCCGAAAAACGCTTGCCGCGCCATAACGATCCCTCCGGCCCCAGCCGGCTCCCGCCTCGCCGGCCGCTACCGCCCCCTATTTCCCCTTGATCATAGCCGAACTCCAGCTCTCCAGACCAGAAAATTATCCGAATATCCCGCTCGGTCCGCCTCGTCAACCGCCGGCAAGCTCTCGGCTTCCGGAGCGCTTTCGCCGCCAAAGCAAGAGGCCCACACAGAGGGCGGCCAAAGCCCCGCCCACGATCTGCGTCCACGCCGCAATGAGAAGAAACGAATGAAGCAGCCTCTCATGCTCACCCCGCGACACCGGAAGCAGGCCAGCGCTTGCCGCCGCGTGGTGCATGAGGCTGACCGCCAGCGACTCGGCGGGGATCTCCTGGTGGCACCCGAGGCACACGTTTCGCCGGTCCATCACACGCCGTTGCCCCTTACTCAAGGGTCCGGAGCCAGGAAAATGGTGGCCGACGGTCTGCAATTGGACGCCCTCCGGAGTCACCACTGCGGACCAGTCGCGCTGCAGCCCGGGGATCGCTTCGATCTGCAGCCGCGCGCGCTGCGGGATCACTTCGCCGACCGCGGTTCTCAGATCCACCACCGCCGGCCGGTTCCACGCCCGGTTCAGCCGCCCTCCGCCGATGCCATATCCCATCGCCTTTTCCGAGCCGTGGCAGGATTCACAGGACCGCGCCCGGCCGATCGTATGCGGCTGCACCGGACTCATGTCGCTGCCGAGCTGCCCCTCCGACCCGGCGCCCTCGCTGTGGGGCAGCGTGCGGAAGATGTGGTTCCGGACAATCTCCTCGCCGTCTCGTCCGATGATCGTCACCGAGACCTGGCAGCCAGGGATGATCGGAGTCACGCGCCCTTCCCCGTTTACGCCAAGAGCCGGATCCTCCCACCGCATGTAGGAGCGCCGTTCGGTCACTTCGCCGGGAATCGTCGTCTGGAAGTCGGCTTCGCCCTCGGCGGTCCGGCCCGCAGGCGTCGCGTGGCGCTGTCCGGCCGCCACCCAGTCGAAGCTCCGCTTCCCGGACGAATAGTCGATCTTCACGTGGCACCCATAACACTGGGGCGCCCAAGAGGCGTGGCATGCATGGCACTCCATCTTCTCGATGTGGCGCCCGATGTTTTCCATTGCCACCCGGGCGGCCGGCGGAAGCGCACCCCTCGCTGCCTTCGCCTTCAGCGGCTCGATCTGGAGAACCTTTCCCGCAGCGGTATGGACCACAACAAGGTCCCCGCTCCGCACGACCTCCGGCATCGGGTTCCCGCGCGCCGTCAAGAGCCAGCCGCCAGGCGCCTCCGCGACAGCGCCGCGTTCGAGATGTGCCGGCAGACTCCGGGCTGTTTCCCGCGGTGGACCGATCGCCGCGCCCGGACCGTTCTCGTCGCCGAAGCCGAGGGGCAGTTCCCAGGAATAGCGGTCTGGGGTGCCGTGACAGTCCGCGCATTCAACCTCCACGGCTGCCAGATTCGAGCCTGCGATGAACCCGTCGCCGTGCACGTCGCCCGAAGTGTGGCAGTCCTGGCAGAGCATGCCCTTGCGGTAGTGGACGTCTTCCGTCATCGCCAGGTAGTGCTTCGTGTGCAGCGCGATCTGCCCGCCACCGCCTTCGGTATACGGAGAGTCCCAGGCCGCTTCCATTAGCCCCTGGTAAGAAACGCCGATGCGCTTGCCGCGATTGTGGCGAGTGGTGCACGTCTCAACGGGGATGCCGCTGTAACGGACACGGCCCGCCTCCACCACGGCGTCGGAGGTGGCCTGAATGCGGTGCAGGAGTGGGTGGCCCGGCTCGTCTTTCGGAATCGTGCGGTCGGAGCCCTCGTACAAGCCCTCGTTGCCGTAGGGAACGTGGCAGGCGCCGCACCCCATGCCCCGGTAGTCCCCCCGGCGGGCCCGGCCCTTCACCCCGAGGTGGCACCGCTGGCACTCGGCCCGGACGTACGTGAACGCCGCCTTCCGCGGGTCATCGGCCAGCGAATCGAGCTCGGCGTGCGAAGGCGCCTCCGGCAACGTCTCCTGCCGCCTGACGTACACGTTTGGAAACGCGGCCGCTTTCTTCGCCATGTAGTCGCGGTAGGCTGGCGTCCCCAGGCGCTCAGAAGCGTTGGCCGGGTTCCGGCCGTCATAGTTGGCCCAGCGGTGCTCATAACCCTCCAGGGAACCAAACGCCCATGTCGTACCCTGGATTTTGCCCGTCTCCGTCATCATGAGGCTGTTCCACTGGGCGCGAACCAGCTCGGCGTGGCATTGGCCGCAAGACTTGCCGTTCACCCAGGGCGAGGCGGGATCGGGGTAAAAGCCATCCGGCCCTTCGGCTCCGCTCACCGTTTCGACCGAGCCACGGTGGGCTGCATCCGCTGTACTTCCGGCGGGGTCGCCGCCGTGGCAGACGATGCAGTCGTCAGGGTCTCCCCACACCCGGCCGCGTTCCATTATCTTCCGGAACATTGCGCTTTGCGGCCGGCGGATCGGCGCGATCGAGGCATGGCAGGCTGCGGCGGTACACCCCGTACCGCTCCATTGAAACCCGCCGGGGCGGCTTTGCGCCGTAGGCGCCCGACCCACTAGCAGCGCCGCCGCCACCATCAGGAGGAAACGGGACCCTCCGCATCCCCCGGCAAACCCCATCCGAAAAATCGTATCAGCGCCCGTTCCTACGGGCGCTGACGGCATCCCCCGATCCGCTCAGAACACGAAACTGACGCCGACCATAGGCGCGAGGTTGTGGATCCACCCGCCGAGGTCGGCGCTCGGCGCTGGATAAATCACCTCTTTCGGAAACGGCGTCATCCAGTCCAACACCTCGACCCGGAAACGCACATGGTTCCCGGCCCGAAACTTGATTCCCACGCCGAAGACGGCGAGAGGCTTCCATTCCGAAGTCCGGGTAAGGATCGCGTAGTCTTGCAGTGGCTGGGTCGGATTCTCCGTGCCGGTTCCGGCATATTGTTTCATGCCGCCGCCCACTGCCACGTAAGGCCGCACGCCGCTATCGCGGCCGGTGAAGTGCAAATGCAGGCTGTACGCGAAAGCATGGGAGCGGCCGTCCATGGTGACGTCCTGCCCCCCAGCTTTGAGCCGCAAACTGTTTTGCTGGAAGGCGTAGCGGATCTCACCGCCAATCTTCCCGTAGAGGTCCTGCGTCAGCCATGCTCCAGCGGCGAAACTGCTTTCGAAACCGGCCTCCGCCGAGCCCGGCGGGGCGGTGAAGCTCTTGTCGAAGTAGAAACTCCCGCCGCCGCCGAAGCCCAGGGCCCAACTTCCCTGCTGGGCCGCCGCCGAGCCCGCCGCTGTCATCAGAACCATCAGACACACTATCCGCGTTTTGACTGTAGCCTTGCGCATCTTCAACCTTCCACCGCCGGCACCGGGCCGGCCAGACTGTTAGTCTACGACCCGCACATACACCGTCGTCGTGCTCGCGCCCTGGCTGATCACCAGCGGCTGCCTGTCTCCCTTCGGCGTCCACCAGGGCACATACGCGTTGATCTGGTAGACGCCCACTTGTCCTGGAGCCAGGCCGGCGAAGCTCACCGGCAGCCCAGTCGGTCCGATGTGCAGCTCGACCGGGATCAATACCTCGGCCGGCGGGTCGGACGGAGCCGGATTCCCTTCTTTGACGTAGGGAATGGTCGGCCCCAACCCCGTCAAGTAGATGGTGATCATCTCCTCACGGTGAATCGGGTTTGCATCGGTCACGATCTGGCCATTCTTGGCCCGGACGATCGTCGGATAGACCTGTGTCGTGCCCGGCACGCCGTGCGAGAAGACAGCGGGAGCCGCAGGTTGAATGGTGAACTTGAAGCTGTCGCTGACGCCGCCCGGCGTCCGCAGGATCAGCGTCGTGTCACCGAGCACTTCGAACGGCAGTTGCGCATTGATCTGGGTTGGTGAGACGAAGAGCACCGGCACCGGCACACCGTTCACCGTCAAGCAGCTATTGCCCAAAGCGGTCGGCAGCGGGATCTGGCTGGTGGCCTCGTTGGTCGGGCTGAGGTTCTCGCCGAAGATGCTGATGAGGCCGCCCGGCGCCACCGGCTCAGTATAGTCGGCGGCGTTCACCACCGCTCCGATCTTCGGCGGGGCGACGCTGGCATCGTAGTTCCAGGGCAGCACGGTGAAGCCGGACCGGGTCAGGCTGATGATCACCTTGCGTCCATACAGCGGCGCCAGCGTTCGGGTGAACGGGAACGATTCATCGCCGAGCAACGGCGCTTCCGCCATCCGGGTCGCGCCGGTTCCCTGGCCGGTCTGAATGTCCACCCGCTGAATTACGCCCGGAGAGGACGCATCAGGAGCCGTCGTGCGGATCCCCACGTCATCGACAAACGCGAATCCAGAAGGCGCGCCGGTTCCCGTCTCCATGAGACTGGTAGTGACCAGCGAAGCGTTCATGAGCCGGTTGCCCACCACGTACTGGCCAAACGCGGAGGCGGCGTAGGCGCCGCTCAACTCGTCGGTGTCCTGACGCGAGATCGTGAAAGTGTCCGCGTTGGCGTCGTACAGCATCACCGTGCCGTTGGCCATAGCAATGAGGATCGATGCGCCATTCGGCGAGGCCACCATCACGGTCCGGTCGTCGATGTCGTTCGCATACACGCCGAGACTTGGCAGCTCCACTGCCCGGCGGGCAAACAGATCGACCCGGTCGATCGTGTGGGTTCCGCTGGCGCTTCGGTTCGCCGTCAGGATTGCGTTGCCGGAAGCCGCCACAGAGCGGGGATAATGGCCCCCAGGCGTCAAGATCGGCATCGACGGCTGAAGCGTCTCCAGGTCGTAGACGGCCACGTACTGGGAGTTGTCATGGCCCACCAGGAGCCAACGCCGGTCGAACGTGATTGCCATCTGCGTCGGCGTGTTCCCAGTAGGCAAGGCGGCGATCTGCCGGTAGCTGGCGCCGTCGAAGACCAAGACTTCGTTCGTGTCTTGCCGCAAAATGTAAAACCGGTCCCGCGTGGGATCCGCCAGCACGTCCACCAGCTTTCCTGGCACGCTTACCACCGTCCCGCGTTGGTCCGGTTCCGGAGTGTGCACCAGGACACGGACGGGGTCGGGTACGTTGATCGCCGCGCTGGAAGAGATCTCAATGAAGGCCTCGGCCGTTCCCGAAACGAGCTGGAAAGCGGCCGGGTCCACTTCCACGGTGATCGTCGCCGGCGTTGTCCCGTTCGTCGGCCGCACCGAGATGCCCGGCGTCGAGACCGACAGCGAGAAGTCCGTCTGCCGCCCGCTCGGGTCATAAATTCGGAACTCCTGCACCTGAACGGAACGGTCGCAGAAACTACCCTCGAACAACAACTGCTTCCGGTCGGTCTTAACCCGCGGCAGCTTGTCCAGGTCGCCGATCGGCAGGATCAGCACGCCGCTGTCGGAGATCGAGTACATGGTCTTGCGATCCGAGCTCAGCAGGCTCTTGCCGGCCAGGTTCTCCGGCAGCCGCAACCGCTCCAGGACAGCAAGGTTGTCGCTCCGGAGCACTTGAAGGATTGCTGGCCGGTTCTTGTCGTTGGCCGTTGAAGCGGTCGTCACCTGGGCGTAAATCCGACCTCGGGAATCATCGATCGCATGGCTGCCGACGTGCAGCAACCCCTCGGCGTCGGGAAACTGCGCCAGGTTCCACACGCCGAACCCTGGGTTCCAGATGTTCGTGCCGTGCAACGTCCAGCCGGCTAGGTACTTCGAGCCGTCCTGGTTGACGCTCACGACGCGCGGGCCTTGCGGCGGCACCGAAGTATAGTTGAGGATCCGCAACCAGCCCGAGCGCACGTCGTAGCCGAATTCAAACGTGTCCGTAAGCCCATAGATCTTCATGCCGTCGCCGGAAACGTTCAGCGACGTAGCCACGATCTGCGGCGGGAAATTCACCGGGGGAACCGGCAAGCTGGTCGCCGCGAGTTCCGAAATGGTCCCCAAAGAATCGATGGCGCCGGAGACCGGGTCAAACAACAGGAAGTCGGTGGTGGTCACCACGAGCGCGCGGCTGCCGCGACCAAAGGCTACCCCGAGCGCCGGCGACCCCAGCGCATAAGTCTGTTTGCCGCGGGTCTCCAGGTCAATCACGGTCAGTGCGTTGGTGGCCGAAGCCGGCGGCTCGAAGTTCCCGTAGTGGGCCACTACGAGATAGCGGCCGTCCGGGGACAACGCAATCGAGCTCGGCTGCGCAGCCACGCTCATCGATGTCTCCACGCGGCGGCTCTCAAGCGGCACCACGTCGATGCGGTTCGCCGTGAAGTTGGCGACGTAGAGCACTCCTCGCGCCTCGTCCAGCGCTATATCGGAGGCGTGCCCCCCGATGGCCACGACCTCGCCGAAAGTGCCGCCCCAAGCAGGGGCGGAGAGGGCGGCCGCAGCCAGCCAGGCGCAAAGCGCGGTGATCAACCTCCTTGACTTCCGTTCCATAACCTAAACTCCAGACTGCCTTGAGATTCGTTCCTACGAGACCGGAGGCGCCGGCGCGCCCCCGGCCCGTTGCCGTGGACGCCTCATTCGGCGTCCGCGTTCTTCCGACGGCGCAGCACGATCAGCCCCAAGAACAGAACCGCCAGCACTGCGCAAATGATCCGAATCATCGTCGTATCCATCGTCGTTCTCCTTTCGCACCAAGATTCGAACTCTCTCCCTGGCCCCCGTCGCCGGAGCCCGTCGCCGGACCCTCCGGAGGCCGGCAGCCGCCCGCCGGCGCTTCAACGCGCCAGCGCTACATGTTGTTCATCATCGGGAGCAAGTCCCGCATGATCCGTACGATCACCGGTCCAACCGTCACCACAAACAGCGACGGCAAGATACAGAAGAAGATCGGGAAAACCAGCTTCACGCCCAGCTTGGCGGCCTTCTCCTCGGCCGCCTGTCGGGCCTGTACCCGCATGAAGTCTGAGTGAGCCCGCAAGCTCTGGGCGATTCCAGTGCCGAAGCGGTCCGCCTGAATCAGGACCGCCACCAATTTCTTCAGATCGTCCACGGCGGTCCGTTCGGCCAGATTCCGTAACGCCTCGGCTCTCCGCTTACCCGCCTTCAGCTCCAGGTTGACCAGGCCGAACTCCTCGGCGATCGGCGGGTGGGCCTTTTCCAGCTCCTTGGCGACCTGCAGAATCGCCTGGTCCAAACCAAGCCCCGACTCCACGCACACAACCATCAGATCCAGTGCGTTCGGCAGACCCTTCCGGATCTCCTTTTGGCGTTTTTTCGCCCGGAGCCTCACGTACTCGTTCGGGCCGAAAAAGCCGATCGCCGCCGCCGCAATGACGGCCAGTGTTTTGTTAGCGGGATCGCCCGGAGAACCGGCCACCGCGATGCCCACCACAACCGGCAACAGGATGCCGAACAGAACTTTCGTCCCGTAAAGAACCTTCAGAGCATTCGGCCCGCGATAGCCCGCCCTGATCAGCCGCCGGCGGACGATCCCCACGTCCCGCGGGGAGGCCGGCAATACGGATCCCAGTTTGGAAATCAGGTCCCGGAACACCAGACTCGGGTGCGTTTCGGGTTGTTCGCTGACCGTCACCGTCGCTCCGGTCACGCGGTCGATGGCCTCCTTCGGGCGCACCCACAACTTCATACCGACGAACGTGAGCGTCACCGTCAACATCAAGAAGAGGCAAATGGTCAGCAGCAGCTCCATGCTCACACCTCGATGGTCACGATCTTCTTGATGATGAGGTAGCCGATCACCTGCAGCCCGGCGGCGGCCAGCGCCATCATCTGTCCGGTGGGATCCGTAAAGAAGAACCGGACATAGTCGGGATTCACGTAGAACATCAACAGCGCCACCCCGATCGGGATGCAGGTCAGGGCCACCCCCGTCATTCGCCCGTGGGCGCTGATGGCCCGGATCTTGCCCCGCAGCTTGAAGCGCTCACGAATTAAGGAAGCCAACTTGTCCAGGATCTCGGCCAGATTGCCGCCCGTTCTCCGCTGCAGCAGCACCGCCGAAACGAAGAAGTGCACGTCCATCGAAGGCACCCGGCGGGCCAGGTTCTGCAAGGCCGTCTCCAGCGGGAGCCCGAGATTGTGTTCCTCGAACGTCCGCCGGAACTCTCCGGCGAGCGGATCCTGGAACTCCCGGTGAATCATCTCCAACGACACTGAGAAAGCGTGGCCGGCGCGCATCGACCGGGCCACGAATTCCAAACTGTCGGGAAACTGTTCCTCGAACTTGCGGATCCGCTTGGCCCGCAATCGCAACAGGTGCAGAATCGGCAGCACGGCGGCGCCCAGGCCCACCGGCAGCGCCATCCAGCGATAGCCCGGCGGCCCCCCGTACCAGCACACGAGAAACCCCGCCAGGAACAGGCCGAGGCACGCGTGGGCCAGACGCGCCGCCCGCCACTTCAAACCCGCTTGTTCGATCAGTTCCTGCGCGCGCTCGTGATAGCGGAATTTCCGCATCAGGCGCATGACGAGCTGGCCGGTGGTCTCGTCGCGCTCCAGCAGCGCGGGCCCTTTCTTCGCCTGCTTCTTCTTGCCCGAGCGCTGCTGGGTGCCGAGCAGACGGCTCTTCATCTTGTCGGCTTCCGCCGACCGGAACGCGTTCATCACCGCCCAGCCGGCCACCAGCGCGACGATCCAGATCACCACGAAAATGGCGATGTAAGTGCCCATAACGCCACCGTCAGATTTCCACCACCTCGTCAAACAGATCAGGCCGCAAGCGGATACCCGCCGCCAAAAGCTTCTCGTAGAACTTGGGGCGGATACCCGTAGCCGCGAAGCGGCCCACCACCTTGCCCTCCGGGGACAAGCCGCGCTTCTCGAACACGAAGATGTCCTGCAGCGTTACGATGTCGCCCTCCATCCCGGTCACTTCCGTGATACTTGTCACCCGGCGGCTGCCGTCGCTGAAACGCGCCGCCTGAATGATCAAGTCCACAGCGCTGGCGATCTGCTGCCGGATCGATTTCAGCGTCATGTTGGCGTTGGCGAGCGACACCATCACCTCCAAGCGCGACACGGCGTCCCTGGGGCTGTTGGCGTGGATCGTCGTCAGCGAACCGTCGTGGCCGGTATTCATGGCCTGGAGCATGTCCATCGCCTCCTCGCCGCGGACCTCGCCGACGACGATCCGGTCCGGCCGCATGCGCAGGCTGTTGATCAAGAGCTCCCGCTGGCGCACCGCACCCTTACCTTCGAGGTTCGGCGGCCGCGTCTCCAACCGCGCCACGTGGGGCTGCTTGAGCTGCAGCTCCGCCGCGTCCTCGATGGTGACGATGCGCTCCTTCGGCGAAATAAAGAACGACAAGGCGTTGAGCAGGGTCGTCTTGCCGGCGCCCGTACCTCCCGAGATGATGATGTTCAGGCGCGCCTTCACCGCCGCCTCGAGCAGGTCCATCATTCCCTGCGTCAGCGCCTTCCTCTCGACCAGGTCGGGCGGCATCAGCTTGTCGGTGCTGAACCGGCGGATCGACAGCAGCGGCCCATCAACGGCCAATGGAGGAATGATCGCGTTGACGCGGGAACCGTCCCGCAGCCTCGCGTCCACCATCGGGTTGGACTCGTCGATACGCCGTCCCACCTGGGAGACGATCTTGTCGATGATCCGCAGCAGGTGCGCATCGTCGCGGAACGTGACGTTGGTCAACTCCAGCACGCCCTTACGCTCCACGTAGACCTGCTTGTGCGTGTTGACGAGGATGTCGGAGACCGTTGGATCTTGCAACAGCGGTTCCAGCGGCCCGAGGCCGAACACCTCGTCGAGAACCTCTTCGCAGATCTGCTGCTTCTCAATGGAACTGAGCAGCGTTTGTTCCTCGTTGATCAGCGCGAGCAAGGCCTGGCGAACCTCGCTGCGGACGCGCTGATTGTCGATCGTCGCCAGAGCTTCGAGGTTGATCTTGTCGAGCAACTTGCGGTGGAGCGTGAACTTCAACTCCTGGTACTCCGGCCGCAAAGCTGTCTTCGGGCGGCTGGCGTTCTTCAACAGCCGCTGTTCCCAGCTCATGTACTGCGATCGCTTCGACTCAACACTCGGTAACATACGCTCTCCTCACTACGCGGTTTTTGCCTCCAGCGCCGCCGCCGACCGCTGGGCTTCCTGGCGGGCGTTCTCGACCAGACTTCCCGCAAACCGGTCCAACGCCCGCCCTAATTCCGTCTCGGGCCCCAACGCATGCCCCAGCGAGATCACCCGGTGCAGCGAGAAATAGTCGTTCGGAAACATGTGGCGCACCGGGCAGTTGAAGATCTTCTCCATATCGGAGGCCGTGATGCCGTCCCGCTTGCTGGTGCGGTTCACCAGGACGCGGTAACGCTCCTTGGTGAAGCCCAACTGCTCGAGCAGACTGACTGCCCTCCGGGTGAGATGGAGGCTCGCCAACTCCGAAGTGGTCACGACGAAGGCCTCGTCGGCCTCCGACACCGCTAGCAGGCTGGTCCGGTGCGGCAAGGCCGGCGCGTCGAGAAGAACCCACGAATAGAGCATCCGGGCGAACTCCAACGCGTCGTGCAACCGGTTGGGTTCCACCGGTCCGCTGTCGGGTTCATCGGGCGCCGGAATGACGTCCACGCCGTCGCAATGCGCTACCAGCGACGCCCAAACAGCCGGGTCCAGTCCGTCCGAGCGCTCGAACAGATCCGTAACCGAACAGGTGTGGTGCAGCTTGAGATAGAAGGCCAACGTGCCTCCCATCAGATCCAGGTCCACCAGCAGCACGCGGTCTCCGGTGGCTCGCCTCAACGCGAAGGCTGTCTGGACCGCGATGGTTGAGGCCCCCGAGCCCGGCTTCGCACTGGCGAAGACAAGCACCCGCCCGTTCTGCGTCGTCTCCGTGGTGACCGGTTGGCGCAGCCTCTGGATCCGCGCCACCGCCTCCCGTTGCTGCTGCGCTTCAAACGGCGCCCACAAGAATTCCGAGGCGCCAGCTCGCAGCGTCCGCACAACGGCGCCCGAATCGTTGGAGCGGTGGAGCCCGACCACCTGCGTCACCGGACGGTAACCGGCCACAAACTCGACCAGCCGGATCGCCTTCTCCAAGTCCGTGGCCACGTCGATCAACACGACGTCCGGCTTCACTTGCCGCAGACGGATCTCCAGGGTGTGCTCAGACGGGTAGGACTTCAGCTCGGCCAGCACCTGGAAGGTGCGCAGTTCCGCAGCGCTGCGCTGGAACTGTTCCGCCAGCTCCCGGTCAGGAGCGATCAGCAGCGCCGTCAGTTCCGTCTTGCGTCCCTGAAAATCCATCATTTCGCCTCCGTCTCACCCCCTCTTCTCACCCGCACGGTCACGGTTTCTTCTTCACTTCCCCGTCGTAGCGGAGCCGGTCCCCGGGGCTCAGGTTCTCGAGAAACTTCATCGGCATCACCGGCATCGGTTTCGGTTCGCCCGCTTCGATCGGATCGACGATCTCCGGTGTCACCATCACGATCAACTCGGTCTTGGACTTCTGCTTGTCCCGGCTCTTGAAAAGCTCGCCGAGAATCGGTATGTGCGACAAGCCGGGAATCCGGCTGAACGTGGCCCGCGCCCGGTCGTCGATCAACCCAGCGATCACGAAGCTCTGTCCTTCAGCCAGCTCGATGTTCGTCTCCATCCGCCGCGTAGCCAAAGCCGGGATCGTGAACCCGCTGAACTGCACCGCGTTGGTGACATCGATCGTGGACACTTCGGGTCTCACGTACATCCGGATCGTGTCGTTATGGGTCAGCTCGGGGCGGAATGTCAGACGAATACCGAATTCGCGGAACTGAATCGTGATCGCCCCGGCGTTCGCACCTCCCTGTAGAACGGGAATGGGAAACTCGCCGCCGACCAGGAAGCTGGCTTCCTCTCCGTTCGAAGTCACCAGATTGGGTTCAGCCAGGATCTGCAAGATGCCCTGGGTCTGCAATGCCTTCAAGAAAGCGGCCAGGTTGAGATCCGGCCGAAAGGCGAATACGTTCAAAGCGTCGGAAATGGTGAACTGACTGGTCGTGCCCTCGTTCCGCCCAGGTATCGTGCCCAGCAACTCTTCCGGGTACGCCGCAGGGAACTGCCCGGTACTGGTCTGACCCGGCGTGTTCAGCGCACCCGTCGAAACCAGGTTGACGGCAAACTGGCTCCCCAATTGACGGTCCATCTCTGCAAACCGAACCCGGAGCAGGATCTGCTTCTTGACGGGCTCAGCCACTTCCAGGTTGTTGACTACCGCCTTGGCCAAGGACGCCGCTAAAGCTGCCGCCCGCTCGGACACCTCTTTCGAAGACACCGTACCGGTCAGGGTGACGGAGTCCTTCGCCGCTTGTACGTGGATCTCCTCGTTCGGAAACGTGGCTTTCAGCACCTTCTCGATCGGCGACAGGTCGTACTCAACGCTGATGTTGTAGAAGTTGCGCTGACCATTCTTGGCCCAAACCACCACGGTGGCGACACCGTAACTCTTGGCGTGTAGCAAGATCTCCCGCGTACTGACGGCCACCGCGTCCACCACCGCCGGATCAGACGTGGAAATCCGGGCGATGTCGGTCGGGTAATCAATTACGATGCTTTTGCCCGCTGTGACCCTGAGTTCCTCGACACTGGTGTCGGCCGCGAACGCAGCCATCACAGTCAGCGCTGTCAGGACCGCGAATCGATGGAATGTCGATGGTCTCCTCATGGGGGTCTCCTTCAATCTCCGCTCGGCGCAGCGTTGACTACCTGTACCGTCGTCTTCGTCCCGCGGATCACCACGATCTCGTTCTGCGGCGGCGGTGGCGGCGCCACCATCCGTGGAACTTCACGGACGACCACCCGCGGCTGAGGCCGCGGACGAGGCCGCTTCAGGCGCGCCTCGAGCGGCTTATAAAGCTCGCTCAACGCTTTGCCCTTGGTCTTCGCGATCGACTGGTCGCTGCCATTCCGCAGAACGAGTTGCACCCGGCCCTCGTTGGCGGCCAGGGTTAAGGTCTCGGCCTGTTCCGGCGTCACCAGCAAGGTCACCGTGGGAGCATTGATCGCTTTCCCCTCGGCGTCCGGCTGAATCGTCTGGCCCGCCGACAACACGAGGATGTTCTGCAGCACCGTGATCGTCACCGTTCCCTCGTCAGCGTTGTTCGGCGGTCGCCCAGTAACCAGAACGTCGACTCGCATGCCGGGCAGCACGAAACCGGCGACGCCGGCCACGTCGTTGACTCGTATCGTCACCGCTCGCATGCCTTTGGGGATGATCGGCGCTAGCCCTAGTCCGCTGCCCCGGGCTGCCAGACGGCCTTCATGCACCGGCTCCTCGGCCAGGATGTTGCTGATGACCGGGCGGTCGATCACCTCCTCGACGGTCGAGATTCCGCCTTTCGGGAACTGCGAAGCGGGAACCTTGACCACCTTGACGTCTTCCGGCTTGATCGTCGCTCCCACCGGCAAAGGTCTGACAGCCACTACCAGATCCTTCATCGTCGTGTCTTCTGCCTTCGGAGCAGGGCCGCTGCGGCCGGCCGAGATCTGGTAGAAGATGGCCGACACCACCAACGCGAACACCAAACTCACGCCGAGTACCGTCAGAAATCTGCGATCCATCGTCTTACGCTCCTGAAGCGTTACCGCTTCCCATAAACGTTCTCTCCGGCGGACCATCCGCCGGTTTGCTTCACCCTTTCGGGATCAGCGCCAGCCAAACGCCCCCGGCAATCGCCGGGGCGTAAGGGATCGCGCGAGGACGTCCGCTGGTCCGTCCGTCCCGCCGCCACCGCGCCCGCACCCAATGAACCCCCAAGACGCCCAGCGCCATCAAGCCGCCCAGACCGGCCGTCCATATGGCCGCCTCCAACAGACGCCCCGCACCCAGGAGCGAGCCGAAACCCGCCATCAGCTTCACGTCGCCCCCGCCCATCCCTCCAAGCAGGTAGAAAATGAGAAATATCCCGAAGCCCGCCAGCGCCCCGGCGCCGGCGTCGATCACGCCTACCCAACCTTTTGCCAATACCTGGCACAGCAGGCCGCCGCCGAGCGCCGCCACCGGTATCCAGTTGGGTATCGTGCGCCAGCGGAGGTCCGTAAACACGGCAGCCGACCCCAGCGCGAGCGCGATCATGACTTCCAACCTCACCGCTTTCCTCCCTCAGGCTTGCCCGCCGGCTCCTCACACCCGGCCTGCTGGCCGTCTTCCAATTCCAACGACTCCGGCGCCAGAAGCGGGGCGACGAGCCCGGCTTGCAAGGCAAACTCAGCGAGTTGGTCCCCCCAGGGCAGCCGCCAGCTCTCCGAAGGCGAAACCGCCGCGGGGGCCGTTTTTTTTCGGTTCGCCGCCGTTTTCCGTCGTGACCAGGGTCGTCTGGCCTGGCTCCGGCCGCGCTGCATCTTCCGTGATCTCCTCTAGTACTTTCGGCCGACAAGGACCGTTTCATTAGCCTCGGTTCTGAAATTTCCAGCCCCGGGCGAGGCGCCTTCCGCCCCTGGCTTTTGGGCCTTCCCAGACCGCCCAGGCGCCGTCGGCACGAACAAAACTGCATCTTCTTCCCGATCAACCGATTCCCACGACGGATCGAGTTCGAGCAGCGCCGCCAAGGGCCGCTTCGGCGGCACCAAAACCGCGTCAAACTCGTACTCCGCCAGCACTTCCGCCCACCGCGGAGCGCCGTACATAAGATCAAGGTAGGCATCACCGATCTCCGGCCCGTAGAAGTCCGTCCGGCCGTCGAGGAAGACCCTTTGTTCCGGGTAGTAGCGGTAGAGCAAGTAGTCCGCCCACTCGTCATCGGTGAATACCCGCCGCCCGCGGATGCGCTCCTCGTTCCGCTGGACGATCGTCACCGGGAAGTCCGAGCTGGGGAAGTCCTGCGGCCACCCCAGCGGCTCGTCGAGGGCAAGCAGAACAAGGGCGGCGGCCACGGGCCAGAAGGTGGTCCGGCGGAGTCCCCGTCCGAGGTCGCGGCAGAAATCCTCCAAGGCCTGCCACCAAGAGCTCCGCCCACACCTCGCGCCCAACTCCTCCCAAAACCGCGAGAGTTCGACGGCGATGATCGGCGCCGCGATGATCGCGTAAATTGGAATGTGCCGCGCGGACTGCAGCGAGAAATGCGCCCACAAACCGATCCAGATGACCTCTATGTACCGCCGGCGCAGCACCAGCCACCCGGCCGCCACGAGGCCGCAAAGCAGTAACAGCTCGTACTGGAGCACATTTTCGGCGCGGAAGCTCGGCGACTGGAACTCGTTGACCACCTTCTTGATCCAGTCCGACCGTAAGTACAGGTAGATGTGACGGTGTAACTCCCAACCGTATGGATTCACCAGCGTCGCCGCCGCACACGCTGCGGTGAGCATGGCGTACCGCCGCGCCTGGTCGAGCCTCGGACCACGGGCGTCCGGCGCCGCCAGCGCCTCGGCGAAGCGCACCCCCGCCACCGTGCCGAGACACAGCAACAACACCAGAAATCCGCCATGAAGGTTCACCCACAACACCGTCAGCGGGACCAGCGTCCAGACCGTCCTGTCCGGGCGGCGAAGATCCGCCTCGATTAGCCAGAGGGAAACCACGAGAAACAGCATCGTGAACAGGTGTGGCCGGGCAAGATAATGGACCGATGCCGCCCCAATCGCCAGAAAAGTCACAAACAGACCGACAAGCGGGTTCGCCCCTCGCCAAAGTGTGTACCGGAGCAGCAGCACCGCGAAGACCGCAATCAGCACTCCGCTGAACCAGACCACTCCTTTCAGTCCCAGCAGTTCATGCAGCCCGCCGAGGACGACGTCGGCGAGCCATTCCCAGGCAAACCACTCGGCACCCGGCTTGGAGAACGAGAAAGGGTCCGTCCGGGGCACCGCCTTCGCGGCCAGAATCAACTCCCCTGTACGGATGTGCCATCCCGTGTCCCCATCGCCCAGCAGGCGGTCCCACCCGGGCTTAGTCGCCAGGAATAGCCAAGTGATGAGAAATACGAAGAACCAGTCCGAAAGGGACGGCACCAGGAACCCCCGCCAGGCTCTCGCACGCGGTCTACGAGCGCCCGAACGACCCATCGCGGAAGCTTGCGGCAACGGTATAGACCTCCCCGAGGCTACTATCGGTCAGCCTGGCTCGGGAGTATAGGGGGAGGGTGGGCGCGTGAGATGTTCGACGTGCGCGAGGGCGCCCGGCCCGGGAGTTTAAGGGGCGCTGGGCAAACGGGGCCAGTGCCGGAACCCGTGGCGGCAGCCCATTCAGGTCACGAGCCGGCGCCGGCCCGGCTTTCTGGGCCCTTCGCCGCCGAGCTCTAACCTTTCTTTTTTCCTTTACCGGCGGCGACCTGGCCGGTATCGACCGGTGCTCTCAGACAGCGCAACCAAGCTTCTTCCTCTCCGGGCGCGTCGAACTCCTCGGACCAGAAACGGAAGAAACGCTGGGTGCGGCGGCGGAGTGCGCGGTCGATATGGCCAAGCACCCGGTCCGCCTTCGGCAAGTCGCCCAGTTCCTCGATCAAGTCGCGCGTCGTTACACAGTCGTTTATCCTTCCGAGACGCTGCTGGAGGAGCCGTAGTTTCTCGAGGCGCGGCTGCAACGATGGACCATACAAAGGTTCGAACAGTTCGAGCGTGTACCGGAACTGCTTCACTTGCAACCGGAAAGCGTGCAGCCGCTTCAGCTTGACCTTGTTCCCGCTCGCCAGGTCCCGCCCGGCTGAGAACAGCTTCCGGGCCATGGTCGGCAATACTCCGGCGGCGTTCTCCCGGGCGCTCTTAGCGGGATTCCAGATAACCGGCGCCGGCTTCTTCATGAGGCTTCTCCAGACAACCCTAAGCGGCCGCGCCACTCCTCGATGAGATCGGCCTCATGAAGACGCCTCACCCGTTTCTCCAGCCGCCCCTCGGCTCGGGCCCGATCCCGTAGAATCCGCCGGCACAATTCGTCCTCGTCCGTCAGGCCGGCTTTTTTGCAGAACTGCAGAGCGATGTCCCGGTCGCGCACCTCGGCGGCGGCATCCATCACTTTGCGCAAGGTTTTACGAACTTTTTTCGCCTCACGCTCCGGCAGCAGCGACCGAAAGACCTTTAGGGCCTCGGAAAATCTCCGGATGGCGACACGGAGGTCGTGAACCGTTTCCTTTTCCCGGCGCGTGAGGGTGGCTCTCAGGTGGCCGGCCACGTCATCGAGACGCGCCGCGATCTGGCGGCGCGCGTAAGTGGAGATGTCAAGCGACTCCGCTTTCGGCACAGGCTTTCTACCTACGCTAGCGCACCGGCGGCCGGCGCGCCAATTACGAGCCCGTCATTCGACCGCAGCAACTGCACTTACGAGCCTCCGCCCGCAGACCCTCTGGAGCGCCCCGCCGCCAGCGTGTGAGAATATAATTGTTGCAGTGATTCGTGTGGGCCGATGCCCTACTTTGCACCCAACCAGTATCGCGGCAAACTCATCGTCGTAGAGGGGATCGACGGGTCGGGTAAGAGCACTCAGATCTCCCTGCTGAGCCAGTGGATGCGCTCCATGGGCGTTGCCGTCGCCTTCAGCGAGTGGAATTCTTCTCCGCTCGTGAAAGCGACTACGAAACGTGGCAAGAAGAAGCAGGCTTTCACGCCGACTACGTTCAGCCTGATCCACGCGACAGATTTCGCCGACCGCATGGAGCGTTACATCATCCCTATGCTGAAGGCCGGCGCCGTCGTTTGCGCAGACCGGTATGCCTATACCGCCTTCGCCCGCGACGTCGCTCGGGGCGTCAGCCGGAGTTGGGTCCGAAATCTCTACCGTTTCGCCACCCGGCCGAACGTGGCCTTTTACTTCCGGGTGCCTCTCGAGGTGGCGGTGGGCCGGATTCTCGGCGGCCGCAACGCCATTAAGTATTACGAAGCGGGCATGGATCTTGGGCTCAGCAAGAATATCGAGGAGAGCTTCCGCCTTTTCCAGGGGCGGATCTTCCAGGAATACGAGGCGATGATCCCAGAGATGGGCTTCCACGTCATTGACGCCACCCAGTCCATCGAGGAACAGCAGCAGCAGATGCGCGAGATCGTGCTGCGGGAGATCGGCGAGAGTCTTCGCTCTGGCGTGTTGAGAACCGAGGGAGTGATCGTCAGTGCAGAAAAAACCGCTTGAGTACTACAGCGATCCTCTGCCCGGCGTCGATTACAGCGAACTGCACGGCAAACTCATCGTGATCGAGGGGCCGGACGCAGTCGGGCGATCCACCCAGATCTCCCGTTTGCGCTCCTGGCTTGAGCACGAAGGCCACGCCGTGCTCGTCACCGGCATGTCGCGCTCGGCGTTGGCAGGCAAGGGTATTCAACAGGCCAAAGAGGGCAACACCTTCGGTCCGCTCACGATGACCCTCTTCTATGCCACCGACTTCGCCGACCGATTGGAAAACGAGATCATTCCCGCCTTACGGGCCGGCTTCGTGGTTCTCACGGACCGCTACATCTTTTCTTTAATGGCCCGGGCCATCGCCCGCGGAGCCGACCGCGATTGGATCGAAAAGGTCGCCGGGTTCGCCCTCGTCCCGCACGCGATTTACTATCTGCGCGCCGACGTGCAAGACCTGGTCAGCCGTGTCGTCGTTGGGCGGGGCGCCTTCGACTACTGGGAGAGCGGCATGGACATGCGGTTCGGCAACGACATGTACGAAAGCTTCGTCCGTTACCAGACCCGCATCCTCCGCGCCCTCGACAACATGGCCGAGCGTTACGGATTCCGTTTCATTGATGCTTCACGCCCCCCTGACGTGATCTTCCGGGACTTACAGCAACTCATCAGCGAACTCTTCGAACCCGCCCAGCCGCAGATAGCGTCCGGCCCTTTACTCTGACAGTAGCGGAAAACTTGCCGAAAAGGGATGACCCGGGGACTTCGCGTCCTCAGCCTAAGCCCGCAGCTCTTTAACCACGTAGATGTCCTGCAAGTGGCGGTAGTCCTCGGCGAGGTCGAGGCCGTAACCCACCACAAACTCGTCACCGATCCGGAACCCAACATAGTCGATGGTTACTTCGCGGCGGTGCCGCGCCGGTTTGTCGAGCAGCGCCGCCACGCGCAACGACGCGGGGCTCTTGGACCGCAGGTGAGTGAGCAGGAAGTCCAGGGTGATCCCGGTGTCCACGATGTCTTCGACGACCACCACCGGACAACCGGCGATATCGAGTGTCAGGTCGTGCAGCAGCTGGACCTTACCGGAACTCTCCGTAGCGCCGCCATAGCTGGCCGCCATCAAGAAATCCAGCCTCGTCGAACGGGGCAGGGCCCGGACAAGGTCCGCCAGGAACATGAAGGAACCCTTGAGGACGCCGATCAGACAAAGCGGACCGTGGGGATGGTCTTTGGCGATTGCCTCGCCAAGTTCCCCCACCCGCCGCCGGATCTGTTCGGCGGAAATGAGCATTTTCAGTTCACGCGGCACGGGTCCGTTCCCAAGGTAACCGTCGTTTCAATTCTCCGTGGCGGCGCACCCGCAGTTCCGTCCGGCCTCTGAATAAAACGGGGCCACGCACCCAACCGATGCGTGGCCCGGAGTTTTCTTGCACCTTTCGCGAATCCGAAAGTTGACAAGCCAGAGAAGGAATGTAGCTATCGCTTTCGCTGCTTCTGCTGGCCGACGCGTACTTTGAAATGTGTCTTGAGCGATTCCTCGTACGCCTCCCAGTCGAAGCGTTTGGCTGCATCGGCAAGGTAGGCCTCGACGTCCGTCCCTTTAGGGAGGACCGCCATCAGCGTCGCAGTGCGTTTCCCGTCGGGACTCGTTATCCGGTACCGCTTGACGTTTGGAATCCCCATATACGATATCCAGTTTACCATGAGGACTTCGGCGCCGACATCGCCCGGCCGCGTGAACAAAAATAGGCCGTGGGCTGGGCCGGCGGCGCCGTCCCCCCACGGCCGAAGAGCCTCGTCAGGTTAGCGAAAGGATCAGCCGCGCAACAGGCTCAAGACCGCCTGCGGCGCGACGTTCGCCTGAGCGAGCGCCGCGATGCCAGCCTGCTGCAAGATTTGCGCCTTGGTCAAGTTGGCGGCCTCCGCAGCCAGGTCGGCGTCACGGATGCGGGACTCCGACGCAGCCAGGTTGTTGAGCTGCGTCTGCGCTAGACTCACGGCGAAGTTGAACTGGTTTTGCCCCTTGCCGACTACTGCTTGGGCCGACCCCAGCCTCGAGACGGCGTCAGCCAGGGCGCTGACAGCGTATTCGGCGCCCTCTTGGGTGTCGATGGCTACCCGGGAGCCGCCCGCAGCCTGCTCGGAGGCCATCACGGTACCTTGAGTGCCGCTGTCGTTGATGCCGACCGTGCCTCCGCCGGTGTTCGTCCCGAGGGTCACCTTGAAGCTCCTACCGGAGCTGATGAAACGGATCCCCTCGTTGTTGTCGTCGATGCGTTCCTTCACCGCCACGATTTTCTGGAAGTCCGTGTCGTTGGAGGTCTGGAGCACCGAGTTGATGTAAGCGACGGCCTGGTCGAGCGTCGCTCCGCTACGGCCTTGGACGGTGAGCCCGTCGTTAGCCAGCACAATCGCCAAAGACTTCTCGTTGCCCGCGTTGTCGGCCACCGTGACGGTGATTGTCTGGTCGTCGGTAGCGTTCCGGATGGCGGAGAAGTCTAGCGCCGAATCGTCGGAGGCCTCCACCGTGCTCACCCCGCCGGAGTAGATCGTCGTCGAGTAGCCGGTGGGCTTGGCGGTCACCGACTCGGCGACGTCGGCGGCCCCTGGATCGTCAAAGCCGAAGCTCGCGGCGTCGGCCCCGTAGACGTTCAGCCGGAAGTAAGTCCCGTTCTGCGAGGTGATCTGGATATCTGTGCCCGTATCCACGGCGACAAGCTGCGCAGCCCGCGTGGCGGCATTCGCCAGGAAGGCGTCGTTCAATGCGTCCACCGCAGCGGCCCGCCGCGTAGCGGCATCCGTACCAGTCGCCTGGATGTTGCCCAGGCTGATCACCGGCCCGCCGGCGATGGAGACCTCGAACGTCGTGCCCGTGATGTCTGCGGTAGCGAAATCACTGCCCGAGCCGGTAATCGTCGTGTAGTCGAAGGTCCCCTGCGAGAAGGAACCGCCCGAGCCCGACAGCCGGTAGGAGCCGAGACCGAGCTGGTTGCCCACGTCACCGGCCACCAACACTTCGAAAGCCTCGCCGGTGGAGCTGGTGAAGGCCAGCGCCGACCCGGCTGTGGCGCCGGTCATGCTGATGCCCGCCGCCTGCAGCGCCGCGTTGTTTTGGATCTGCGTCTGCAGGTTGGTAATCACGTCGCCCACCGTAGTGTAAGTGTTGGTGTCGATGGTGATGTCCACCGGGCTCGAGAGCCCGCCGCCCTGGAACCGGACGACGATTTTGTCACCCGAGGCGGTATTCGTAATCGCCGTCGAAGCCGCCGCCGAGGCCGCTCCGCCTTGCACCGTGTAGTCCATCGCCTTGCCGGTCGGATCCGTGGCGCTGGTGACGTTGCCCAACAGCGCGTTCGCCATCCGGTCGCCCGCCCGCACCTGGAAGGCGGCGTTGGACGACGTGAACGACAAGCGCTTGCTCCCGTCGGCGTCGATCTTCACTGCGGCTTGGATCTGCGCGTTTTTGAACGCAGCGGCCGCCTCGGTGGTCCCGTTGCCCGCGTCCTCGATGGCCGAGTTGATGGCCGCCACCAGCTCGTCGATGTTGCTCACCCCGCTCGTGTTTACGCTCACCTTCACTCGGTTGGCGTCACCGAATCCCGGACCGTAAAAATAGAAGTCCGTGAAGCCGTCGCCCGCCGAAGAGATGTTCGTGGCGTTGTTCAAAATGTTGTAAACGCTCGTCGCCTGCCCGTCGGCGAGATCCACGCTGTCGGCTCCCGCTACCTCGAAACCGCTCAGCCCGAGGCTGCGGGTGTCCACCGTGGACCGCGAAAGATCCACCGACACCGACCCGTTATCAATGGCCGTGATGCCCGAGTTCGCCCGGCCGCCGCCGATGAATACCGACAGGCTCCGGGCAAAGGCGCCGCCCTGGTCCAGACCGATGGCCTGGGCTTGCCGGTCGATCTCCTGAAGTACGCTCTGGAACTCGCTGTTCAGGATGTTCCGGTCGCCGGTGAAAGTCCCCGAGGCCGACTGCGCGGCCAGCGTCCGGGCCCGGTCGAGCAACTGCGAGATGTTGTTGATGCCGCCGTCGATCGTCTGCAACGTGGACAGCCCGTCGTTGGCGTTCCGAATGCCTTGGGTCAGCACCGCCCGGTCCGAACGAATCGCATTCGCGATCGCCAAGCCGGCGGCGTCGTCGCCCGAACTGACGATTCGCAGACCCGATGTCACCCGCTGGATCGTCTTGCTCTGGAACTCCGTCGTCACCCGCAGGTATTCCTGCGCCTGCAACGATGTGATGTTCGTGTTGATTGTGTATGCCATGACCTCTCCTGAGTGCTGAAAACCGGGCGTCCCTGCCCGGTTGGCGGGGTCTCCCGCCTGGGGCCTCTACTGCCCCGCTTCATCACCCCTTATCGGAGAGGCCGGAAGGTTTTTGAAAAAGATTGAGAGGAAGATCCGCTGACCTCGCGGCATCGTTCAAGAATCGAACGCAACCCGGTGTACGTGAGCGCCTGCGCCGCAGCCGCGTTCTCCTCGGCCGCCAAACGGATCTCCTCGCGCAAAATCGGCACCTCCTTCGGCGCCGTGATGCCCAGCGTCACTCGGCCCCCCGCGCTCTCAAGCACCCGCACTTCGATCCCGTCCCCGATCAGGACCGCCTCGCCCGCCCGGCGCCGGATCACGAGCATGCTTCTTCCTCCCTCCCCATCAGCGGGTGCTGGTGTGAGTATGGCGTCTCCACCTGAATCGTCTGCACGCCCCGGCGCGTCGCCGGGTTGATCAGCAGCGGCGCCATCAGGTTCGCCGTCGGCGGCGCCCCTTCGCGCACCGTCACGATCGCCAAACAGAGCAGCTCGCCCCCGGAGGCCTCCGCACCTTCCCAGCCGATCTCAGCCAGGTCCTCCGGCGAGGCCGACAAACGATAATCCGGAACCACCGCCCGCACCGGTAAGCAGATGAACGCCAGTTCGGCCCGCCGCAGGCTCTGCAGGAACACCACGGGAGGCTCGGCCGGCCCCTCGATCAACAGGAACCGCCGCTCGTCCTCGAAGGCCGGCAACCCTCGCGGGAACTCGATCACGTCTTCGGCCTCGTACCCGATCGGTCCGAAATGCTCCGTTTTCAATACCGGCACCGCATCTGCTGCCCTCAATTCTGTTATCTAGTGCGCTCCGGGCGCGGGAATTCACCCGCGCGGCTCACCGGTCCGCCTTCGCCCACAGCACCGACTGCCGCCCGGCCAGCCCCTTCAGGAACCCCACCAGTTGTGCGCACTGCCCGAAAACGAAGTAAAACGGCGCGTCCAGCGCCCACAGCCCTGGCCCCGCCGCCCACCGCGCCAGCGCCGCCAACCCCACCGCCGCCGCTCCGGCCAGCGTCAGCCGCGACAACGGCGCCTCCGCGTGCCAGCCGGCCCACCCGAGCGCCGCCAGCCCCACGATCGGCGACACCCACCGCAGCAGCTTGTGCGAGACGAAAACGAACCAAAACCGCCACGGCGCCCCCTTCGGCCAGCCGTTGCCCCGCACCAGAGCCTGCGCCGCCCCGGCCGCGATCCGCACCTTCCGCCGGAACTCCTCGGCCAGGCTCGCCACGCCCCGCTCGACGCCCACCGCGTCGGGGGCGAACACCACCCGCCGCCCCTGCCTCACCACCTGGACCGGGATCACCAGGTCCTCGATGATCGTATCGTCCGGAACCGGCCGGAAAAGAGCCCGCTTCAGCGCATACATCGCCCCGTCGGCGCCCACCATCGAGTAGAAGGCCGACTCGGCCTCCTGCATCGCCCACTCGATCGAGTAGTACCGCTTCTCGGACGCCTCCAGCTCCGCCGCCGTCTCCACCAGCGCCACCTTGCCCGACGCGCAGCCCACCTCCGGCGCCGCCAGCCGCGCCACCAGCCGCCGCAGCGCGTCGCGGGCGTACATCACGTTGGCGTCCGAGAGCACGACGACCGGCTCGCTACGGCTCGCGATCACCCGGTTCAGGTTCCACACCTTCCCGCGCCGCCGCTCCCGCCGGATCAGCTCGATCCGCGGCGTCCAGCGCCGGGCGATCTCGCCGGTCGCGTCCGTCGAGCCGTCATCGACCACCACCACCCGCAGCTTGCCCTCCGGATAGTCGAGCGCCAGCGAGTTCTCGATCTTTTCGCCGATGACGCCCTCCTCGTTCAGCGCGCAGATGATCAGCGCCGCCTCCGGCCACTCGCCTTCCGGGAACTTCCCCGCCGGCGGCCTCCGGCCCCGGGCCAGCAGCCGGATCAACGGCGGATAGATTGCGAACGGGTAGGCGAACAGGACCAGCAGCGCCGCCAGCACGGCGTCCGGCCAGCCGAGCTCGGCGATCGCGGCGGTAGCGGCCTCCATCATGGAAACAGTCCAATCAGCCGCGGCCCGAGCCGCTTCGTCAGCCCCAGCGGCAGCCGCCGCCAGAGCGCCGCCGCCAGCTCGAACTTCGGATTCTTCGGCGTGAAGTCCGGCATCTCGCGGCGCTTCACCAGCAGCACTTCGTAGGGCAGCTCCCTCGGCTGCGCGCCCCAGTGCTTCTTGAACTCGTAGTTGCCCGTCTGCTTCTTGCTGCGGCCGAAGTCGAAGCTCCGGCAGCCGTTCGCCGCCGCCCACAGCAGGTGGTCGAAATAGAGATAGTTGTTCGGGGCCTTGGCGAAATACTCAGCGCGGGAGGCGGCATAGTAGGTGTGCATCTCCCCCCGGTAGAGGAAATTCAGGCTCGCCGCTACCACCCGCCCTTCCAAAATCACCTCCCGGACGTCCACCTGCTCCCCGTAGTTCTCGCACAGGGCCTCGAACCAAGCGCGCGGGAAGACCGGCGTCCCCAGCCGCCGGTAGTTCAGCGCCAGCAGCTCGTAGAAGCCGTCGAGCGATCGTGTCCGCCGGACTTCGTAGGGAAACCGCTTCGCCTTCCGCACCATGTTGCGCGTCTTTTTCGGAATCCGGGCGAGCAGCTCGTCCTCGGTCACCGGCTGGAGCGGAAGCGTGAAGGTAACGTAGCGGTCCAGCCTCGCAAAGCCGGCGCACTGCTGCTCGTAAGCGTTCCTCAGCTCGAGATGATCGACCTCGAGCCGCCGCGCCAGCTCCGAGACCGCCTCGGCCAGCCTCCGCCGCGCCTCGTCGGAGTCCGCCAGAATGCCGCCGTAGACGGCGAAGGGTGACGAGATCAACACCCGGCCGACGACCCAGTTCTTCACCAGGAACAGCGGCAGCACGCCTGCCACGCGCCCACCCTCTTCGGCCATCAAACAGTGCGGCTCGTAGGGAAAGACACGCTCGAGCGCCCGCCGCCAGGCCGTCAAGTGGAACAGCGTGCCCCGCGGGTGGCGGTCCACGAACGCGTCCCAGGCGCCGAACTCGCCCGGTTTCAGCTCGCGGACATTCATGCCCGCCGCCCCCCGGACGCCGCGGGAACGGCTTCGGCTGGGACCACTTCGCTCATCGCCGCGAACCGGAACTCATCGAACAGCCGCGCCAACTTGCGCCGCATCGACCCCAGCCCCCGGTAGGTGCGCCACCGGGAAACCGCCGAGCGCAGCAGCCGGGGCTGCTCCGGATCCATCTCCCAGGGGTGGAAATAGACGCACGCCGGCCGGCGCTCGATCTCGTTCAGCCGCCGGATGCCGGCTTGCGTGTACCGGTAGGGCAACAGCCGCAGGTAGGCGCCGCCGCCGACGGGGGCCACCCGCCGCCGCGACAGCTTCACCGTCGCGACGGGCACCTCGATGATGCTGCCAGAGGGCGTCTCCACCCGGCACGGAAACCGGTGGAACCCCGGAATGCCGTAGCGGTCGTGCCGGATCGGGTAGATGCTCGAATCGTATTCGAAGCCGCACTCGGCAAGCGCTTCGAGCGCCCACCACGAGCGGCGCGTGATCGAGAAGCTCGGCGCCCGGTACAGCCGCGGCGAGAGCCCGCAAGCGTCCTCGATGGCCCGCTTGGCTCGCAGCGTGTCGGCCCGGAACTCCCCCGGCGTCATCTTATAGACGAGCCGGTGGCCGAAGCTGTGGCAGCCGATCTCGTGGCCGGCCGCCGCGATCCTCTTCACCAAGGCAGGGCGCCTCTCCGCCACCCACCCCAACACGAAGAACGTCGCCCGCGCCCCGGCGGCCTCGAGCAGTTCGAGAACGCGCTCGGTGGCGCACTCCACACGGGAGGGCAGGCTCTCCCAGGACTCGGGCCCTGCCACCCGCTGCACCTCGGTCGGGTGGAAATAGTCTTCGACATCAACGCTCAGAACGTTGACGATCGGCTGCATTCCTCCTCCCGGCCGCAGCGCTCAACACCACCGCGGCGAATTCGAACAGCGAAGCGAACAGCCACAAGACCGCCCAGTCCAGCGCCCGCCGCAACGTGGGGTATGCCACTGCAGGCCATTATATCGGCCGCTTCGCCGCCCCTAGCGAACTCCGCGCAGCGCTTTGAGGCCTGGATGTTACAGTAGTAAGGTTCGATGACCGGTGCAATCGTCGTTGACAAACCGTCGGGCTGGACCTCCCACGACGTCGTCAACAAGGTCCGCAACCTCTTCAAGATCAAGAAAGTAGGCCACCTCGGCACCCTCGACCCGGCGGCTACCGGCGTACTGCCCCTGGTCCTCGGCCGGGCCACCCGCTTGGCTCAGTTCTATGTCGCCGGCGACAAGGTCTACGACGCCGTCATCCACTTCGGCTGGGCCACCGACAGCTACGACTGCGACGGCGAGCCCGTTGGCGAGAAGAACGAACCTGCCGAACTGGACCGCGAACGCCTCGAAGCCCTCCTCGACGAATTCCGCGGCGAGATCCAGCAGCTCCCCCCACCGATCTCGGCCAAGAAAATCCACGGCACCCCGGCGTACAAGCTAGCCCGCAGGAACAAGCCCGTCGAGCTGAAGCCCGTCACCGTCACCATCCACTCCCTC
Source organism: uncultured Solibacteraceae bacterium (assembly GCA_964461995.1). GTDB lineage: Bacteria > Acidobacteriota > Terriglobia > Bryobacterales > Bryobacteraceae > JALSRK01. Next base: position 27,943 of record CAYWXL010000008.1, on the reverse strand, counting down.
GAGCTCGTCGAGCTCGACGGCCCGCGTGCCCGCCTGAAAGTCCACTGCTCGGCCGGCACTTACCTGCGCACCGTCGCCCACGACCTCGGCAAGAAGTACGGCTGCGGCGCCTTTTTGGAAAAACTGGTGCGCCTCAAGGCCGCCGAATTCACGCTGGAGCAGGCCCGCACTATCGAAGAGCTCGAAGTCCTCGCCCAGGAAGGACGTCTGGACCGGGCCGTCATCCCCGCCGCCAAGCTCCTTCCCGACATGCCCGCCGTCCGCGTGGACCGCCTCACCGAAACCCAGATCCGGCAGGGGCGCGACTTCCGCGCCTCCCCCTTCCGCGGCGCCAAACACGCCAAACTCGTGAAGGCGATCTCCCAATCCGGCGACCTGATCGCCATCGGCGAAGCTCGCCTGCCGAATCTCTACCACCCGATCGTCGTCCTCTGACGCAGCCCGCCGCGGCGGCACGCGATTCGGATAAGAGGATTTTCAAGTATACTGTTGTCGCGCTTTCCGACATGGCCGCCCCATGGCCTCCCCGGGAGCGCCGGGAGGGAAACCGTCATGAACGCCATTGAAACGCTCTCCAACGAACACGGCCTCATCCGCCAGTATCTCGACAATCTGGCCCTGGCCGTCGAGCGCATCGAACAGGGTCAGCGGCCGCCCCGCGAATTCTTCGACAAGGCAGCCGAGTTCGCCCGGACCTTCGCCGATAAGTTCCACCATTTCAAGGAAGAACACGTGCTCTTCACTCTGCTCGCCCAGAAACACAGCGGCGAGATCGACGCCCAGCTCGAGACGCTCCGCCACCAGCACGAGCGCTGCCGCAACCTCGTTACCGCCTGGGCGCGGGCGATCGACGGCTACGCCGAAGGCGACCCGCAAAAGACCGACGAGCTCCTTGAGAACCTCGCCGCCTACGTGGCCTTGCTCCGCCGTCACATCCACACCGAGGACCACGTCTTCTATCCGCTCGCCAAAGAGACAATGACGGAACAGGAGTTCGCCGCTCTGGAGCAAGAGTTCGAAAAGGAGCGGCAGCGCCACGGTGAGCGCACGTTCGAGCAGTGCCACAAGCTGGTCGTAGACATGGGCTCGCTGCTCGTCCACATGTAGCCACGCAAGACAAGTCCGGCGCCGGTCCTTGGAGCAGCGGCGGCGTTTTGACGCGCCTAATCCCCGGCCGCTACGATGGGGTTGTATGAGAGGCTGGGTGGCTGCGGCCGCCGTGTTGTTTTTCGGGTGTGGAGGGGCTTCACCGCCGGCAGAATCGTTGCCGCCGCAGCCCCAGGTCAAACTGGAAGCTTTCCAACCGACGATCCGCGCCGAGATTCAGAAAGCGCTGCAAGCCGCCGTCTCCCGTCCCCGCGATCCCGACACGAACGCTGCGGCGGCCATGCTCCTGCACGCCCACCAGCAGAACGCCGCCGCCGAGGTCTATTACGACCGCGCCCGCCTCCTCGAGCCCGGCCGCTTCGACTGGACCTACCTTCTCGCCTGCGTCCAGCTCGAGCAAGGCAAGAACGAGGCGGCCATCGCCAACCTTCGTGCTGCTCTCAAGCTCGATCCCGGCTACGTCCCCGCCGAGGTGAAGCTCGCCGATCTGCTTTTAAGGACCGGCAAAGCTGAGGAGGCCGAAGCTCTCTATGCCAGAGTTCTCGAGGCCGACCCGCAGAACGCCATCGCCTGGTACGGCCTCGGACGCATTCGCGCCTCCCGCGGCGAGACCGCCAAGGCCGCTGAAGCCTTCGAAAAGGCGGTCCAGATCTATCCCCGGTACGGGCAGGCTCACTACGCCCTGGCCCTCGCCTATCGCAAACTCCGCCGGCCGGAAGACGCGCGCGAGCACTTCGACCTCGGCGAGAAACACAAGCTCGACATGCCGCCCACCGGCGACCGCATCCTGACCGCCGTCCGCAGCAAGATGAAGAGCCCCACCGAGTACCTCCGGGCCGGCGTCGAGCTGGAAAAACAAGGCAGGCTGGAGGAGTCCGTTGCGGTCCACTTGAAGGTCCTCGAGATCGATCCCCAGCAGGTGCAGGCCCACATCAACCTGATGTCGCTCTACTGGCGCCTCGGCCGCAAGGAGGAAGCCCTGGCCCACTATCGCAAGGCGCTCGCCATCAACGAGAACCTGCCCGAGTGCCACTACGATTACGGCGTCATGATGTACCAAATGGGCAACCGCGCCGAGGCCAAAAAGGCCTTCCGCCGGGCAATCGAGATCAATCCCTTTTACGCCAAAGCGCACCTGAACCTGGGAGTGATCTTCGAGGAAGAGGGCAAAACCGCCGAAGCGATTCAGCAGTTCCGCCAAGCGATCGAGAACGAGCCCGGCTACCGTCTGGCACACTATCATTTGGGGCGCATCTTGGCGGATCAAGGTAAACTCGCGGAGGCGATCCGGCATTTCGAGAAGACGCTACAGCCGGAAGACGCGCAAACGCCAGGGTTCCTGTACGCCCTCGGCGTCGCCTACGCCCGGTCCGGAAACCGCCCGAAAGCAATCCGTTGGATGAGGGAAGCCAAGTCGCAAGCTTCGCGCTACGATCAGTGGGAGCTCCTAGCCAGCATTGACCGCACCCTGAGAAACCTCGAAGGAGGCCGGCCGTAACTTCTATGGTGTCACGCTGGATTGCACTGGGGCTGGCCGCATTCCTGGCGGGCTGCGGAGGCGGCGGACAAAAGCCGCAGGAATCTCCCGTCTACCCGTTCCGCGAAGTCTCCCAGGAAACCGGCCTGCACTTCGACTACTTCGTCGGCGCCACCGGCGAGATGTACATCATTGAGGTGATGGGCGCCGGCGTGGCTCTGCTCGACTACGATAACGACGGCGACCTCGACATCTTCCTCCCTCAGGGAAGCGTCCTGACTCCCGGCAAGACTCTCGCCGACTCCCTCTTCCCCCTGCGCGAGGGCCAGACCCTCGGCAACAAGCTCTTCCGCAACGAGATCGTGCCTACCGGAGAGCTGCGGTTCACCGACGTCACCCGGCAAGCCGGCCTGGAGTACGAAGGCTACGGCATGGGAGCCGCCGCGGGCGATTACGACAACGACGGCGACGTCGATCTTTACGTCACCAATTTCGGCCCCAACATCCTTTACGAGAACAACGGCGACGGCACCTTCACCGATGTCACCGCCAAGGCCGGCGTCGGCGATCCGCGCTGGGGCACCAGCGCCGCCTTCTTCGACTACGACCACGACGGCGACCTCGACCTGATGGTCGCCAACTACGTCGATTTCACCTTCCAGGGCAACAAGACCTGCTACACGCCCGGCGGCGAGATCGACTATTGCACCCCCCTGGTCTACAACGGCGCCGTCGATAAGCTCTGGCGCAACGACGGCAACGGCAAGTGGACCGACGTCTCGGTCTCCTCGGGCATCGCCTCCAAGTACGGCCCCGGCCTCGGCATCACGACCTCCGACGTCAACGGCGATGGCCTCATCGACATCTACGTCGCCAACGACACCACCGCCAACTTGCTCTGGATCAACCAGGGCGACGGCACCTTCGTCGAGACCGGCCTCGAGGCCGGCGTCGCCTACAGCGCGGACGGCATGCCTCAGGCCGGCATGGGTACCAGCTTCGGCGACTTCGACGCCGACGGCGACGACGACTTGATCGTTCTCAACCTGCGCGCCGAGGGCTGTGCGCTCTACATCAACGAAGGCGACGGCTTCTTCAGCGACGCCACCCTGCGTTTCGGCCTCGGCCACGTCACCTACAAATTCACTGGCTTCGGCGTGGACTGGTTCGACTACGACTCCGACGGCTGGCTTGACTTGTTCATGGCCAACGGCGCCGTCACAATCATCGAGGAGCTCCAGGCTCAGGGCGACCCTTACCCCTTCGACCAGCAGAACCTCCTCATCCGCAATCTCGGCGAGGGAACCCGCTTCGAAAACGTCACCGAGAAAGCCGGCCCGGCTTTTCAGATGGCTGAAGTCAGCCGCGGCGCGGCCTTCGGCGACATCGACAACGACGGCGACATCGATATCGTCTTCCAGAACAACAACGGCCTCACGCGCATCCTGCTCAACGAGGTCGGCAACCGCCGCAACTGGCTCATGGTGAAGCTCGAGGGGACGAAGTCCAACCGCCAGGGCATCGGCGCCCGGGTGGGCCTCGTACGCGAAGGCAAGCCGACGCTCTGGCGCCGGGCGCACACCGATTCCAGCTACTGCAGCTCGAACGATCCGCGGGTGCACTTCGGACTCGGCGAGGACACCTCCGTCGATGCCATCATCGTCAAGTGGCCGAGCGGCCTGGTGGAACGTTGGGACAATCCGCCGGTGAACCAGCAGATCACGCTGAAAGAAGGTACAGGCAAACCCGTGCGCGGCACTTAGCCGCCCTCTGGCCCGATCATGTGGCGGCCCGCGCCTCCAGTCGAAGGCGTGCTCCGCTCGCTGTCCCGCGATAGAATCTCCGGTGCGATGAAAAGCTGTCGTCTCGCCCTCGTTCTGCTCGTATGTCTCACCGCCCGAGCCGCGACGGTCGCCATCGACGCTTCCCGGACGCGTGAGCCAATATCGAAATACATCTATGGCCAGTTCATTGAACACCTCGGCCGTTGCATCTACGGCGGACTCTGGGCCGAAATGCTCGAAGACCGCAAGTTCTACTATCCGGTCACCGGCGAAGCTCCCGCCTGGGAAATGTTCACTCCGGGCAAGAGTTCCTACCAGGGGGAGGGTCGCCCCTACGAGCTGCTGGTACGTTCGCCGTGGATGATCATCGGGCCTAAGGATTCGGTCCGCATGGTGACTTCTCATTCCTACGTCGGCGAGCACACCCCGGAAATTCACCTCCCGGGCGGCGGCCGGCCTGCAGGACTGATGCAGGAGCGGCTCGGCCTCGTCGCCGGCAAGGAATACACCGGTCGCATCGTGCTGGCGGGGGATCCCTCGGCCGGCCCCGTCGAAGTCAGCCTCGTCTGGGGCGGCGGAGCTTCGATGCGCGACACCGTGATGATCCAGAGGCTGACGCCGGACTACCGGAAGTACCCGTTACGGTTCCGTTCCCGCGGCTCCACCGACAACGGCCGTCTGGAAATCGTCGCCCGCGGCACGGGAAGCTACCGGGTCGGCGCCGTTTCCCTCATGCCGGCTGACAACATCCACGGCTGGCGCGCCGATACCGTGGCGCTGCTCAAGGAACTGAACGCGCCTATTTACCGCTGGCCCGGGGGCAATTTCGTCAGCGGCTACAACTGGAAGGATGGCATCGGCGACCGCGACAGGCGACCGCCACGCAAGAATCCCGCCTGGAAGGGGATCGAGCACAACGACGTCGGCATTCACGAGTATATGGCCCTGATGCGGGAGATCGGCGCCGAGCCCTTCGTCGCCGTCAACACCGGCCTCGGAGGGGCAAAGGCCGCCGCCGAACAGGTCGAGTACCTCAATGGCGCCCCGAATACGCCCATGGGCCGCCTGCGCGCCGCCAACGGCCACCCGCAGCCCTTCGGCGTCAAGTTCTTCGCCGTCGGCAACGAGATGTACGGCGAGTGGCAGCTCGGCCACATGCCGCTCGAGGAATACGTCAAGAAACACAACCGCGTCGTCGAAGCGATGCGGGCCGTCGATCCTTCAATCGAGCCCATCGCCGTCGGTCACATGGGCAGGTGGAGTGAGGCCATGCTCACCCACTGCGCGGATCACATGACCTTGATCAGTGAGCATCGCTACTGGCAGGACCGGGAAGATCTCGTGGAGCACGTCCAGCAGGTACCGGCGTATATCCGGAAACTCGCCGACGCCCACCGCGACTACCGCCGCCGGATCCCCGGACTCGCCGGGAAGAACATCCGCATCGCCATGGACGAGTGGAACTATTGGTACGGCCCTAATGAGTTCGGCGAACTCGGCGTCCGTTACTTCCTTCAGGACGCTCTGGGCATCGCCGCCGGCCTCCACGAGTTTTTCCGCAACTCCGACATCTACTTCATGGCAAACTACGCGCAAACGGTCAACGTCATCGGCGCTATCAAAACCACCAAGACCGCCGCCGAGTTCGAGACCACCGGCCTCGTGCTAAAGCTCTATCGCGAACGGTTCGGCAAAGTCCCTGTCGAAGTTTCCGGCATCCCCACTCCCCTGGATCTCGCCGCGGCGTGGACGGCCGACCGCGCGGCTTTGACCATCGGCCTGGTGAATCCGACCCCCTCGTCCCAACGGCTCGAAATCGCTGTCCGTGGGGCGAGACTCTCCGGGCACGGAGTACGTTGGTGGATCACCGGTCCGGATCGGCTGAGCCACAACGACCCCGGCGCCCCGCGCGTTGTGGACATTCGTTGGGAATCGTTCTCCAATCCCGTACCGGTCCTGGAGGCTCCGCCTTTGAGCGTCACCATCTGGGAACTGGAAGCGGCCCAGGAGTAACGGTTACCGCAGTACTGGTACGAAGCGGCGGCGGTCCCCCAACTTTTTTCCCTGGCGATGTTGCATCCGTCGCCGCATTGTTATACAAGAAAGCTTTTACGGCGAACGCCTGTTCCTGCGGGTCAGGTAGCCGATGAGAAAAAACGCCCGCCTCTTGCCGGCGGGCGTTTCATTTTTTCGTCTCCCGGGCGGCCGCCGCCGGCCGCCCGGATCCGTTCGGATGCGGTCCCGCGACCGGCTCAGAAGCTCAGCCGCAGGCCGAAGCGGAACTGCCGCTCCGAGGGCGTCGCCAACCCGTTCAACGTGCTCGTAATCGACGAGAAGTTGCCCAGGCTGCGGATCGTCCCGTCCGGATTGAGCCGCAGTTGGGCCACGTTGGAGCCGGGGTTGGCGAACTTCGGCGTGTTCGTCAGGTTGAAGGCCTCCGCCCGGAACTCCAGCTTCCACCGTTCACCGAGCGAGAACGTCCGGAAGAGGCTCAAATCCAAGTTCCACATCCCCGGACCGCGCATCACGTTGCGGCCAGTAGTGCCGAAGCGCACGCCCTCCGGCTGAGCGAAGGCTAGCGGATCGAACCAGCTCTTGCCGGGACCGATCTCGCCGAGGATCTTCACCTTAGACTTGACCTGGTCCGCCGTCTGCCGCGTGCCCGGCATGTTCAGCTCGGCGCCGTTGGCCCAGATCGTGAACGGCGTGCCGCTGTAAGCGCTGAAGACGCCGTTGGTTTGCCAGCCGCGCAGCAGCCACGACAGCGCGCCGGAGTGCGCCCAGGTCTTACCCGGCCCGAAGGGCAGCTCGTAGAGGAAGCCCAACGTGAACATGTGCGTCCGGTCGTAGCTGGCCACCGCCCGGTTTCGGCGCAGTGCCGGACCCCAGTTCGTCAGCGGCATGCCGGCCCAACCGTCGTCGTTGGTCCAGTTGATCGTCTTCGACCATGTGTAGGCGCCCTTCAGGAACAAGCCCCGGGCGAACTGCCGGTTCAGCGCCACCTGCAGCGCGTGGTAGTTGCCGCTGACCCAGCCGTCCCACATCAGGGCCGCAATCTGCCGCCCTTGGGTCGCCGCCAGAGGCCGCCCTGACGGGCCGCCGCCCGGAGGCGCAGCGTTGATGTCCCGGTCAGCAAGCTGGTGCACCGTCTGCGTGCCGACGTATCCCACCGAAGCCACCAGGTCCGCGGGTAGCCGCTGCTGCACCGTGAAGTTCCACGACTGGATGTAGCCGCGATGCAGCATGCCGCCCCAAGGGCTCCGCGGCCCCATGTTCACCGTCGGCGGCAGCTCCAGGACGCCGCTGCTCACATCCGGCAGTGGGATCGGAGGGATACCCTTGTCCAGCGTCGTCAGCGGCGTATACGGGTTCGGCGCCACGAACGACGCGCCGATCGTCGCCGGATACAGACCGCGCAACGGCCGCGAGAACGGCAGCGGGTCGATGGTGATGCCGTAGCCGCTGCGGATTACCGTGTCCTCGGTCAGCCGGTACGCAAACCCGACCCGCGGCGCGAACAGCTTCTTGCTCACCTCGATGCCCACGTTCTTCGGGTTCCCGCCGAGGCCGCCGAGGTAGACCTTGTTCGTGAACGGATCCCAGCGCTCGATGCCCCGGTCGCGGCGCGTGATCAGCGGATAGTACTCATACCGCAGACCGAGGTTCAGCGTGAGCTTCGGCGTCACCTGCCACCGGTCGCGGAAATACCAGCCGAACTGCCACTCGCGGTTCGTCATCTCGAAGAACTGCACCGCTTTTTGCATGGAGCTCGGCAGGCCCAACAGGAACGCGGCGTAAGAGTTCAGGTAGTTCGCCGTGTAGCCTTTGGTGCCGGTGATGTTGCCGCTGAAGCCGATGTAACCACGCGGCCCCTGGCTGATCTCCGGCTGCCAGTGGTCCAGGTGGTACCGCACCAAGTCGAAGCCCCAGCGGAACTCATGTCCACCGCTGATCTTGGTCATGTTCGTCGTGTAGGTGAAGGTGCGCTCCTTGCGGAATAGCGGCTGCCACCCGTAGATATTGCCCCAAGGCGTGAAGCCGTGCGAGATCTCCGGCATGCCGCTGTAGCAGGCGCCCTTCGCCGCCGGCGGGCATGCTCTCTTCACCTGGTCGCCGCCCGGCCCGATGGTGATCGGATCGTTGGTGTTCGGAATACCCCACACCTCGGAGCCGATGTTCTTCCCGTGGTCCGGGCCCACCACGCTCTGGTCGAACTTGGTGAACGCGAACGTGCCGTCCAGCACCATCGTCGGCGACATCGTCCAGGTGTGGCCGATGGTGATGATGTTCACGTTCGTGTCACCCGTGCCCACGCCGGCCCGGCTCAAACCGGGACCGCCGACTTTACCTAACGCGAACTTCGATTTCACCGGAGCGTCCATGCGGCTGTACTTACCCCAGATCGCCAGCTCCGTTCGCGGGTTCCAGTTGATCTTGACGTCGTATTGATGCCGGTTCAGTTTCTCGGTACCCGAGTTGAAGTAGTTGTTCAGCGTGCCCTGCGCTACGCCGGGCACGTTGGGCAACGGCGCGTCCTGCTGAATCCGCTTGCTGATCGGATGGATCCGCGAAGAAGGAATGATGTTGCCCGGGAAGGGCGTCCGGCCGCTGCCGTCCGGATTGCCCGTCAGCGGGTCGTACAGCGTCACCGGCAACCCGGCGAAGTTGCCCGCTCGAATACTTTCCGTGGGCACCGAGTACGGGGTTGGCGAAATGCCGGCCCGCTCCAGCGTGCCCTCGTAGCTGCCGAAGAAGAACAGCTTGTCCCTCACGATCGGCCCGCCGAGCGTGCCGCCGAAAATATTGAAGATCGACTTCGCTTTGCCACGGTCAGGCGGCAAGAAAAAGTTCCTCGCCTGCAACCGCTGGTTGTCATGGTATTCGAACAGCACCCCGTGGAACTCGTTCGTCCCGGATTTCGTCGCCACTGTGATCGCCGCGCCGCCGGCCATGCCCTGCTCGGCGTCGAACGATCCCGTCGTAATGTTCACCGTCTCGATGGCTTCCACCGGGGGAACGTAGACCATGTGGTGCGGGAGCCAGATGAAGACGTTCGTGGCTCCGTCCACACGGGCGTTGTTGTTGTTCCGCGCGGTGCCGTTGATGTTCGTTGACAGTGCGCGCCCGGGCGTGTCCACCACCGCGTTCTGGAACCGCGCCGGCGTTGCGCCCGGCACCAGGTTGATCAAACTCTGGAAGTTCCGGTAGTTCGACAGAGGCAGGTTCGCGATCTCCTGGCTCGTCAGTTCGGCGTGGACGTCTGACTTATCTGTTTGCAGCGCCGTCGCTTCCGCCGTAACCGTCACCTGTTCGGCGACCGCGCCTACCTCGAGCGTCAAGTCCACACGGGTCACTACGTTGATCGTCACCCGGACGTTCTCCCGAGTGACCGTCCGAAACCCTTCCGCAGAGACCCGCAGATCGTAGTCTCCGGGAAGCACGTTGACCAGCGAGTAACGACCCGCCATGTCCGTGGTCGTCTCGCGTGTCAAGCCCGTCTCCCGGTTCGTGATCACCACCGTCGCGTTCGGAACCACCGCGCCGGTCTGGTCCGTCACGGTGCCGACGATGGAGCCATAGAGGACCTGCGCCTGGGCCGGCGTGGAAGCGAGGATACCAGCCACAAGCGCGGCCAGCAGCGTCCAACGCTTCATGAGTGGCCTCCTGTTGTTTAGTCTTGTAACCCCTGAGTTTGCGAGAAGAATGACCTACTTTCCTATTTAACCCTCGTCCACTTTCGAGTCAAGTCCCTGGCTACTACCCCGCCGCTGAAATAGCCAGGGAAGCCAGCACGCCGCTCGTCACCGCATTTCTCTTTCCGGCTGTCTTCCAAAAAGTGAATACTAATTCCAAATAATGTATATGTATTCTTCCGAGAACTGACCGGTTGACAGTGCCTTGAGCGGCCGCTCGCTCTCTCGACGACACAATTCCAGATTGGTGAAGAAAGATTTGCTCCGAGCCGTCAGTAGCCCAGCCCCTGCAGGGCCTCCCGCATCCGCTGCGCGCTCGCCGCGTAGTCCGCCACTCTCCGGTCCCGCTCCACCATCACCCAGCCCCGGTAGCCGATCTCCTCGAGCGCCTGCATCACACCCGCCAGGTCTAGTGCCCCAGTACCCAGCTCCCAGAAGGCGTCTCCTCCTCGGATCCGCGATCCGACCCGCGCCGGGTCGATATCCTTCAGATGAATGTAGCGGCACCGCTCGCCCAGATCACGGATCGTTCGCACCGGGTCCGAGCCGCACAACAGCAAATGGCCGGTGTCGGGACACGCATCGACGCCCGGTCGCTCGTCCAGATAGCGCAGCAGGTCCTCGCGCGTCTCCACTGCTCCGGGCTGCCCCCGCCGACCAATGTGATTATGGATGACGATGATCATCCCCCTCTCGGCGGCGTATTCCACCCAGCGCGCCGACTCCTCCCGCGGCACCAGCGCCCGGGCGATCCCCGCCCCCGCCGCCGCCCCGTAGTCGATCGCTTCCTTGAGAGACCCGCCGACCGCCGCGCAACGTAAGCCTAACCGCTCCGCCTTTTCCCGCAACACCTCTGGCGCGACCCCGAACTCCGCCGGCTTGGCCTCGAACCCCTCCCAGCCCGTCTCTTTCGTCAACCGCAGCCGCAGATCGATGTCGCCGTTCCAGGCTCGGTCCCAGTTGTAAAAATGGTGTCCGAAATGGAACCGTGGCTCCGTCCCTGGCAGCCGGACCGGCAGCAAACACGCCGCCAGCATCGCTTGTCTGCGCGTGATTCCGCTCACCACCCGCTCCCTGTCCCCCTGCGGCCCGGCCGCCGCTTGGCAGGCGCCGCCGCCCGTCCGCCGCCCCGCTTGTACAGCGCGAAGAACTCTGTCGCCGGCGTTCGCACCGTCGTGCCGTCCGGCAGCCGTTCCTCCACCATGTACCACTTCTCCGGCGGGACCGCCGGCGGGAAGAACTGGTAGCTGAAGTTCGCCAGCGTGAACGCCGCCGAGTTCACGATCCGGTACAACGGCTCCCCCGCCGGAGCGCTGGCGTTGCCCCCGTGGCCGTAGATCGCGAAATGCGCCGAGTCCCGGATCAGCACCGGCGTCAGGTCCCGCGGCCCGTTCGCTCCCAGCGTCTCCGACTTCACCCCGTAGACCTTCACGTTCCGCACGTCCACGAACTCCACCATGTAGTCGGCGCGGCTGTGCTCCGGGTTCAGCATGTAAAAGGCCAACGGCTCTCGCGTGCCGCGCACCAGCACGTGCCGGTGGCGCAACGTCTGCGGAAACTTCTGGTGCATCATCGTGTTGTACCAGCGCCCGCCGCCGTGGCCCTCGATCAGGATCAGCGGATGGTCCGCCGGCGCCGCCCCGTCGGGCCACGGCCAGGACTTCGTCCGCACCGTCCGCACTATGGAATTCCGGCCGGCGCGCCAGTGGATCGCGTAGGCGCCCGGCCACCGGGACCACAACTGGAAGAACGCCGCCACGCACCGGGCTGTCGCGTCGTCCGGCGTCTCCAACATCGGGCTCGGGTTCCGGGGATCGGAAAAGGCCGGCGCATTTGGCAGTGGTTCGATCTTCGAGTGCACCCCAAGACCGAAAAGCCGGTTCTCCCGGCCCAGCCGCAGCGGGCGCGAGATCCGGTAATGACCTTTCGGCAAGAAGACGTCCCGGTTCTCATCCAGCGCCCGTTGGATGGCGTCTGTGTCGTCGCTCGAGCCGTCGCCCCGCGCCGAGTATGGCGGATCCTTCACGTTCGCCACGGCCGGATCGTCCCAGCTCGGCAGAGGCTCCTCCCACCGGTGCCGCCGCCGGAAGCCCTCGGGTGGCGGCCCCTGTCGCACTATTTCCCACGGAGCCGCGCTCTTGCGACCGTCGATCCACACCGGGTACAGATCCGACGTCCCCGCCGCGTATTCGGCCACGTGGAACCACCCGGGACCGCCTTTCAACGTTGCCCCGCCCTCCAGCTCTACGAGCGTCTTGGCCCCCTCGATGTAAACGTTTTCGAGATAGACGGGCCGGTTCCCAGAAATCGCCACGTCCCGGTCCCGCAGCCGGATCACCGAGTCGATCACGTTCAGCGCCCCGTTGAACTCCGCCCTCGTGCTCGTGATCCGGATGCCCGGCCCGGTGATCGAGGCGCCCACCAGCGTCAGCGGCCCGCGCACGTCCGACAGGATCGACAGCACACTCTGGCCCTCCAGGTCCACATAGCTAATCACCGGCGACGGCTGCGAACCGGCATACTGCTTCAGCCGCCCGAGCCCCGCCAGGTAGAGCCCGTAACGGCCGCCCTCGACGCTGATGTGCGACACCCCCCCGCCGGAGCCCACCGTGCCGCGGAAGCCAGCAAAGGCGCCGTCGGCCTTGACGTGCACGTCCTCGGTCACCGAGCCCTGCGCTCCTTGGTGGTCCACGCCGATCGCCCCCGCGTTCCCTTTGCCCAGATCCACGTCCAGGCTCACGATCATCTGGTTAAACGAGATGTTCGGGTTGTCTGGCTCCCCATCGGGTTTGATCGAAATGAAATAGATCACCGGCTTCGGGTTCTTCGGATCGCCGAACCCCGGCGCGTTGTCTTTCAGCCGGATCACGGCCCGGCCCCCGTGCGTCCCGCCCCACAGAACGCACGGGAAGTCGTCCCGGCGGTGCAGCGGCGGCCTCACGCCGGACTTCGTCTCCTGCGAGGCAATGATCGTGTCGGACACCAGGTAGACGCCCGGCGGAAACCAGGTGATCATCCGCCGGTCCCGGGCGTCGTTCACCGCTCGCTGGATCGCCGCCGTCGAGTCTCGCTGGCCGGTGGGATCCGCCTGGTACGGCGGCCGCGTCACGTCGAGGATTCCGTAAAGCGCTGGATCGGTCCCATCGGACGGCGCCGCGACCGCAGCGAACAGCGCAACAACTGCCGGCAGCAACCACACCCGCACGCTCATCACCTCCCAGTGCTCTCACTATATTCGATTCACCGGATTCTCTCCGCCTTCCGCGCAGCGGCGACACGCTGCCGCTTCCCGGGGCCGCAGGACCACGTGCAGGTGATCAACCTGCTGGACGGAAATCCCTCTTCCTCATGCCGGCGTCCCGCAATTGTGTTATCAAGGACTCCGTCATGCGGGTTGGATACATCATCTTGGCCCTCACCCTCATCTCGGCGCCGGCTGTGGCACAGCGTGAAGACGCGTTTCCGGTCCGCTTTGCCTCGGACCGAATCGAGGTGGCCTACGACGCTGGTTTTCACCTCCGCCTCCGCTGGACCGCCGCGGGCAGCGCGAACGTCATCGCCTACGATCCAGAATCCCAGCCCGCCGTCCTCGCCAACGGCTGGGCGTGCCGGACGTTCCCCGTCAATCCCGGCACGGTACGCAAACAACGCATCGATCATCCGGAGTTCGGTCCCACGCTCGAAGGCACGTTGCGCGGCGTGCTCCGTGACAAGCGCCGTAGCCTCGAATTGGAACGCCGCGTTCGCGTCCTGCTACCCGACAAGTTCCCCGACGCCGTCATCTTCCAAACCACCTACCGCAACCTCAGTTCGCGCCCCCTCCGCCTCGCCCGCGTGGACAGCCTGCGCCTTCTGCTTGACCGCCGCCTCGCCGAGCCCGACGCCCCCTCTTACGCCTTTGCGTCTTTTCAAGGCGGCGCCTATCGCTGGGGACGCGACTACTCCCTGATCCGCCTCCAACCCGGCTTCCACCAGACGAACTTCCAGGGGCTCGACGACCGCACTTCGCCTGAAGGCGAAGGCGGCGGCATCCCGTTCATCGACCTGTGGTCCCCGGCCATGGGCGTCGCTCTCGCCCACATCGAGAAAAAACCTCAGTGGGTCAGCCTGCCCGTCGGCGTCCGCCGCGACGGCGAAGTAGAGATCGCCCTCACGGAAGCGCCGCTAGCGAAGTTCAAGCAGAAGGAATACCTCGCCCCCGGCGACACTTACCATACGGTGACCGCCGCCGTCATCTTCCACCACGGTGACTACTATGACGCCCTCCGCACTTACGGGAACCTCCTCCGGGCCCGCGGCGTCGCCATCCCCGAGACTTCGCCCCCATCGGCCTACGAGCCCTACTGGAAAAGCTGGGGCTTCGGCCTGGAGTTCACCGTTGAACGGATCCTTTCCCTCTTGCCGGAGCTCGAGAAGATGGGCATCCGGATCGCCAACCTCGACGACGGCTGGTTCGATTATTACGGCGACTGGAACGTCAACCGCTCTCCCGGAAAGTTTCCCGGCGGCGAGAAAGACATTATTGAATTCGTCCGCAAGATCCACGCCCGTGGCTTCAAGACCAACCTCTGGTGGTACCCCCTCGGCGTCAGCCCTGGAAGCCGGCTGGCCCGCGAGCATCCCGAGCTGCTCGTCCGCGATGAGAACGGCAACCTGCCCCGCGACGACCGTGGCCAGTACCAGCTCTGCCCCGCTTACGAGCCCGCCCTTCGCCACATCGAGCGGCTCCTTCGGCGTTTCGTCTCGCAATGGGACTTCGACGGCGTTTACGTCGATAGCGTCGGCCTCACCGCTGTGCCTCCGTGCTTCGAGCCCTCCCACCATCACTCTTCACCACTCGACTCATTCCAGGCCCTCCCTAGCGTTTTCCGTCTGATCAACGAAACCCTTAAGGAACTCAAGCCGGACCCCTACTTCGAAGTCTGCATCTGCGCCATGCCCCACTCGCCATACAACATGCCGTACTACTGGATCGCCAACGCCTCGGATCCGTTGACCCCTGCCCAGGCGCGGCGGCGCATCAAGCTCGAAAAGGCCATCCGCGGACCCCGCTTCGCCGTCGGCGATTGCTACCAGGTACCGCTCGATGAATGGAAGGGCTCCTCACTGCCCGAGGCCTTCGACTCCGCCCTCGGCACCGGCGCCCAGATGACCACCTTCTACGCCGATCTCTCCCCCGCCCAACGCAGCGACTGGGAGCGCTGGTTCCGCCTCTACCGGGAGCTCGGCCTCGCTTCCGCGGAGTACCTCAACCTCTACGACATCGCCTTCGACAAACCCGAGATCCACGTCGTACGCAAAGGCGATGTCCTCTACTACGGCATCTTCGCCGACCTTTGGCCTTCCAGCCGCCCCATCGAACTCCGCGGCCTGGACCCGGCGCGGAAATACGAGATCTACGACTACGTCCGCGGCGTTCCCCTCGGCGCCGTCTCCGGAAAGGAACCTCGCATCCGCCACGCCTTCCGGGGCAGCCTACTGATCCGCGTAAAGCCCGCGGACTGACCGCCGGCCCGCACGTGCAAGCCGCCCACGACACGGATAGAATCAATGCCATGCTGCCGCTCGAAGGAAAGTACGCCCTCGTCACCGGCGCCAGCAAGGGCGTCGGCAAAGGTATCGCTCTGGAGTTCGGCAAAGCCGGATGCAACGTGGCTGTGAACTACAACACCGACCGCGCCGGGGCTGAAACAACCGTGGCGGAGCTCGAGGCCATGGGACGCCTGGCTTTTCCCGTCCAGGCCAACGTCGGCATAGCGGCCGACGTCGCGCGCATGTTCGAAGAAGTCCTCAACCGCTTCGAACGCCTCGACATTCTTGTCAACAACGCCGGCGTACAGACCTGGAAGGAACTGCTTGAGCTTACCGAAGCCG
This sequence comes from uncultured Solibacteraceae bacterium, assembly GCA_964461995.1. Lineage (GTDB taxonomy): Bacteria > Acidobacteriota > Terriglobia > Bryobacterales > Bryobacteraceae > JALSRK01. The sequence continues at coordinate 12,008 of CAYWXL010000008.1, read as the reverse complement.
AATGGGACCGGGTGCTCAACACCAACCTCAAGGGGTGCTTCCTCTGCACTCAGCAGGCGGCCCGGCGGATGAAGGAAACGGGCGGCGGGTCCATCATCAACATCGGCTCGGGCTGTAACAAGTTCGCCTTCCCGAAGTTGGTGGACTATACGGCCAGCAAGGGCGGCATCGAGCAGTTCACGAAGGTCTCCGCCGTCGAACTCGGGCCATACAAGATTCGTGTTAATTGCGTGGCTCCCGGGGCCATCGAGATCGAGCGCACAAAACAGGAGGCAGGGGACTACGCCGGCACCTGGGCTCCCATCACCCCCTTACGCCGCATCGGCCATCCCGCGGACGTCGGCAAGGCCTGTGTCTTCTTCGCCTCAGACCAAAGCGATTTCGTCACCGGGCAGACGCTTTTCGTGGACGGCGGGCTCTTCTCCAAACCCCACTGGCCGTACCAGTGAGCGGCCGCGCCCGCTACCGCGAGCTCAACTCCACCAGCCGGTCCAGGTCCGGGTTCGCCCCCAGCACTACGAGGATGTGCGAGTCGCGGACGATGAAGTCCGCCGGCGGGCTTACAGTTACGTCGCCTGTCCTGGCCTCCCGCACCGCCAGCACCTGGACGCCGAATCGGTTCCGCACCTTCAACTCCGCCAGGGTCTTGCCGTGGAACTCCTTCGGGGGCATCACCTCGCGAATCGTGTAGCGTTCCCCGAGGGGGATGTAATCCAGCGACCCGGCCCCCCGCAGCCGGTTCGCCACCCGCTCGGCTGCCTGCTTCTCTGGAGAGACGATCTCATCAGCGCCGATCAGCTCCAGCAGTCGTGCGTGATCGTCCGAGTTCGCTTTCGCGATGATCCGCCGTACGCCCAGGTCCTTCAAGTGCAGCGTCACCAGCGACGATGCTTCGATCGAGTCACCTAGGCTGACGATCACCACGTCGCAGTCCTCCACCCCGAGAGCGTGCAGCCGCTGCTTGTCCCGGGCATCCAGCACGACCGCCCGCGTGGCGTGGTCTTTCATCCGCTGCACGGCGGCCGCATCGATGTCGATCGCCAGCACTTCGTGCCCACTGTCGAACAGAATTGCGGCCACCGTCGCTCCGAAACGCCCCAACCCGATCACGGCAAACTGTGACATGGAACCATCCTCAGCACTGAACAACCGCCGGCCCCGCTACCCTACCCGACCAGAACCTCCTCTTCAGGATACTGCCAGTCGGTAACCTGGTCCTCGCGAGCCAGCGCCCCGGCCACCGTCAGCGGACCTAAGCGCCCGACGAACATCAGCGCCGCCACCAGCACCCGCGAGGCCGGCGTCAGCGTGGCCGTGGCCCCCGTGGACAGCCCCACCGTGCCCAGCGCGGAAATCGTCTCGAAAAGGTAGCCGATAAAGACGCCGTGCCGCTCGGCGGTCACGTCGGGAGCTTCCAGCAGCAGCAACAGAAACAGCCCCACCACAATGGTGGCAAAGGCCGCTAGCGCCAGGCTCAAGGCGTTCGCCACCGACGCCGGACTCAGCGTCCGGTTGTAGACGTTCACGTGCGCCCGGTGGCGCAGCCGGTTCACCGCCGTCAGCACCAGCACGGCGAAGGTCGTCGTCTTGATGCCGCCCGCCGTCGAGGAGGGCGACCCGCCGATCACCATCAGGATCATCATGAAGAACAGCGTTGCCGGCGACAGCGCCGAGATATCGATCGTGTTGAATCCCGCCGTCCGGCACGTGACGCTTTGAAACAGTGAGGCCAGTACGCGCTCGTTGCGCGGCAGATCCACCAGGCTGGCATCCCTCTCCAGCACGGCGAACACCACAGCCCCCGCCGCGATCAATACCGCCGTCGTCGCAATCGCCAGCCGGCTGTGCACCGAAAGCGTGCGCCGCCGGAAGCGCAGGGAAATCACCTCATAGACCACCAGGAACCCCAGCCCGCCCAGGACGATCAGCGCCATTACCACGGCGTTCACCACCACGTCGCCGCGCCACTCCATCAGGCTGTTCCGCCACAGTCCGAAGCCCGCGTTGCAGAACGCCGACACTGCATGAAACACCGCGTACCAGGCCGCCGCCCCGGTGCCGAACTCCGGCTGCCATCGCGCGAACAGCAATGCCGCGCCCATCGCCTCGGCGGCCAACGTAAACTTGAAAACCGTCGCCAGCAACGGCCGCACCTCCACCCAGTCGCCCACCGCCGCCAACGTTTGCCGCACCAACGCCCGATCCACGATCGAGAGGCGCCGCCGCAGCGTGCTGAACGCCAAGACCGAGAAGGTCATGATGCCGACCCCGCCAAACTGGATCAGCACGAGGATCACCGCCTGCCCGAACCGGGTGAACTCCGAGCCGGTGTCCCGCACGATCAGGCCGGTCACGCACACGGCGCTCGTGGCTGTGAACAGCGCGTCGATGAAGCCGATGGGCTCGCCCGGCGGCGTCGCCCACGGCAACAGAAGCAGCAGCGTCCCCGCGGCGATCAGAGCCGCGAAGCTCCCGAGCAGTAAACGTAATGGAGCCGGCCCCGATGCTCTCATAACCGCCGCGCCAGGATCGCGTAGTCGAGGCCGCCGAAAAAGTCCTTCCGAAACTTCTCGGGCAACTCCGCGACGCCGGGCATCGTCTCGATCGCCGGACTCAGCTCGTGCACTTCGATTTTCCCGAACCCGGCCTCTTCCAGGTAGAAAGCCAACAGTTGCGAAGGTATCGGCCGCTCATGTGTGGGGTCCATGTAGAAATACACCGCCATCGCCGCCAGACAGGCCGGGTTCGGCGTCTCGATGGCCAGCAGCCCGCCCCGGCGTAGCACCGCCGCGGCCCGCCGGATCAGCTCTGGCACTTGCCCTGGTTCCAGATGCTCCACCACGTGAGCGGAGAAGATCCCGTCACAGGACTCCTCTTCCACGCCCTCCAAGAAAGCGAACAGATCCTGTTCTTCAACTTCCAGCCCCTTGCTCCTGCACCGCGCGACGCATTCCGCGTTCGCGTCCACACCCCGCGCCGGAATGCCCTCTTCCCTCATCAGCTCGAGAAACTCGCCCCGCCCGCAGCCCAGGTCCAGGACCGCCGTGCAGCCCCGGAATCTCTCCCGGTAAAACTCTTGCTTCCGTCTCACCTGCTCTTCGCTGCCGCGGAAACGTTCTGCGAAACGGAGGTAGTCGATCTCCAGCCGTTTCGATCTTGTGGCGGGGAGTTGCGCGGCGGATCCACCGGCTTCCGCTGGGCGCAGTAAGGCAGCCCGCTGGCGGACCACTCGCAGTTCGTTGTGAATCAGCCGCTCGTACTCGGTGCGGATCCGCTCGAAGTCCTCCCACATCTTTTTTTGGATCTCCAGCGACGCCCGCTCGAGGGCCGTCTCGAAATCCGAGTGCTGCGTCCGAACCAGGTCGCGGAAGTTCGCCTCGATCTGAGAAACCCGGTGATCATAAGCGGCCCGGAGGTCGGCCAGCCCCCGGAGAAACTGGATTTCGTTCGTCGCCAGCTTCTCCTCCCAGCCTTTCCGCCACTCGTGCCAGTGAGTTCGGATGTCTTTCTGCTCACGAAGCTCGCGCATCACCGGCCCTTCCAGGGCCTCGGTCACGTGCCGGCGCAAATTCTCATGCATCTGCCGGACTTCTCCCAGCTCCTCCGACAGCCGCGCCGAAAGCCGCTCCAGGCTGCGGTTGATCTCGTTCAGCGCGTCCAGGTTCCGGTTCACCGCCTCGACCATCGCCCGGTTGAACTCCACTTGCTCCCGCACGTGCCAGTCCAGCGCCCGGGCCACCAGCCGCTTCACCGCCTGGATCAGGTTGTTCACCAGGCCCGGCGGCCGCGGATTCACCGTGCCGATCGCCGCCACCTTCGCCTCGGCGGCGTCCCGGGCGTGAACGAGCGGCATCAAGTCCGCCAGAATCACGCCCGCGGCGTCTCCCGCTGAGGCGGGATGCTGCGCCCGTACCCGCTCGCGGATCTCGCGGACGATCGCCTTCAGCTCCTCGACGTTTAAGTCCTTGCCGTCCTTCTCACCGCCGGCCACGCCGCTTGCTCCATGATGCCGTGATCTTCGTGTGCACGCCGCCCCGCGGCCGGAACTCCCCGGTCACCTTCACCGAGACCGGCTTGCAGGCGGCCACAATGTCCTGGACGAAACGGTTCACCACATTCTCCTGGAAGATGCCCAGGTCGCGGTAGGCGAGCATGTACATCTTCAAGCTTTTCAGTTCCAGGCACAGCTTGTCCGGCACATACTCGATGGTGATCGTACCGTGGTCCGGCAAGCCGGTCCGGGGACAGACCGAAGTGAATTCGGGATAGGTGATCTCGATCGTGTAACCGGGATATTGGTTCTCCCAGCACTCAATCTCGGGCAGCTTCACATCGACGCCCGCCCGCGCGTGCTCTTCGGTATACAGCCGTTGCTTTCTCTTCGCCGGCATACGCAGCGTCCCCAGCATAACCAATGCACACCCGCGGCCGTCAGGCGGCCCGGCCTCTACCCCTACCCTACTGCGCTGCCGGACTAGCGCTCTTGTGTGACAGGTACGCGTCGAAGACCTCGTCCGCCTCGCCGTACATTACTGCCCGTCCGGACTCGATCCACAATCCCCGCTTGCACAGCTCCCGGAGCGTGTCAGCGCTGTGCGAGACGCAAAGAAGGATCGTCCCCCGGTCGCGCATCTCGAGGATCCGGTCCGAACACTTCGCCTGGAAGTCTTTGTCGCCTACCGCAAAAATCTCATCAATCAGCAGGATGTCCGGCTCCACCTGCACCGCGATCGAAAAAGCCAGCCGCATTACCATCCCCGCCGAGTACGTCCGCAGCGGCTCATTGATGAACCGCCCCAGCTCGGAAAACTCTACGATTTTCTCGAACGCCCTTTCTGCCTCCTGCCGCGTCATCCCACAGAGGGCTGCGTTCATGTACAAATTTTCGGCCCCGGTCAGATCCGGGTGGAATCCGCTGCCCAGCTCCAGCAGCGCCATCAGCCGCCCATCGACGCTTACGGACCCCTCTTCCGGCACCGTCAACCCGGCCACCAGGTTTAGGAGCGTGCTCTTGCCTGCTCCGTTATGGCCGACGATCCCCAGCGTGTCGCCGTCACCCAGTTCAAAGCTGACGTTCCGCAGCGCATAGAAAGCGTCATTATTCCGCCGACGGCGCTGACCCGTCAGCAGCTCCCAGACGAAACGGAACAGGAATTGCCTCGATTGCCGCGTGTAGATCTTCGAGACGTTCTTGAAGATGACGTGGGCCATCGGATCACAGGAAATCGGCGAAGTTCCGCTTCAGCCGCCGGAACACTCCGAACCCGGCCGCCAGAAAGAAAAACGACACGAGCGGGAGTTTGATCAGCAGCGGCGTCGGCGGCATCTTGGCGTCCAAGACGACCGACTGAAGCGCCAACACCACCGCGGCTATCGGGTTGTACTGGTAAACGGATCGGAACTCCTGCGGGATCATCGTGAAGGTGTAGAAGATCGGTACCAGCCAGAACAGCACCGTGTTAGCCGACTCCACGACGTACCGCATGTCGCGGAAGTAAACGTCCAACGCCGAGGTCACCAGGCTCAGCCCGCAGACGAACACCGCTTCCAGCGCGAAGATCACCGGCAGCAGCAGCCAATACCGGTTCACTTTATAACCCGCGTGCAGCACCAGCACAATGAGTAGTCCGATCTGGATCAGGAAGTGCAGCCCGTTGGCGAGCACCGTCGAAATCGGCAGCAACTCCCGCGGCATCGGGACCTTCTTCACGAGACCCGCATTGCTGTAAATCGACACCGTCGCCGACAGCCATGCCAGCGAAAAGAAATTGAACACCACCAGCCCCGACAAGACCTTCAGATAGAAGTCTTCGATGTTCGGCGGCTGAAAGATTTGGGTGAAGATGAAGGTCAACACCCCCATCATCACCAGCGGATTCAGCAGAGACCAGAAGATGCCCAGCGACATGTTCCGGTAGCGGATCTTGAAGTCCCGCAGCACCAAGTTCCGCAGCAGGAAGCCGTAGTTGTTGTACTGCATGGAAACGGAAGCGCCCAAGCCTTCTATGGTAAGGCATTAGACCGCCGCATTCGGCAGCGAACTTCTAGCGCGGAGTTCCGGTGAGTGATGTCCGGGAGGCCTGCGGCCCGCTCCGCCGTGGGGAACAGGCCGCCTCTCCACTCAGGCCCAGTTGCGGCGTTCGATGATGGTCTTAGGCTCGTAAGTCTTGCCGCGAGCCAGCCGCTTCTCTTCGCGCTTGGCGGACCACAACAGCAGCGGACCCAAGAAGGCCGCCGCCATCCGGGCCGCCGCGCCGAACTCGATCTGCAGCTCGAAACGAAGCTGGCGGATCTGGCGCGCCACCGCCTCATTGGTTTCCTTCAGACGCTTTTCCATCGCCCAGAGCATCCCGCTGTAAGCCGTCTTCAGCCCTTGGATCTCGTTCTCGAACCGCTTCCGCACCCGCAGGTCCGGGTAGTTCTTGTACCGCCGCCAACCCGCCAGCGTCGTGCGGCAGATCCGGAACAGGCTTGGACCGTTCTTCTCGAAGTCCCGCTGGAACGCCCAGTCGAGAAACTTCTTAGAGTCGTCGCGCGAGATCGCCGGGTGCTCGAAGTTGAACTTGTACTGGCCATGAATGTCCGCCAGGTCCACGTCGAGCAGCTTGCCCTTCTCTTTCATCTCCCGGTACAGCGGCGTGCCGGGCACCGGCGTGTAGAGCATGAACTGGTGGAAGTCCGTCCCGTGCGAGACCGCGTACTCGATCTCCTCGCGGATGTTCTCCGGCGTGTGGTGCTCCAGGCCCACGATGGTCGAGCCGAGCAGCTTGATGCCGTGCTGCTGCATCTCCCGCGCCAGCTCCCTCGTGTCGGTTCCGTTCAGCTTCGAGTACTGCGAGCGCGGCGACTCCAGCCCGATCCAGACCCACGAGATCCCCAACTGGACCAGCTCCTCCATCGTGTACTTGCGGATCGCGTTCGCCGACGAGAACACATACAGCGCCCACGGCTTGTCCGCCTTTTTCATGCACTCGAGAAGCTCCATCGCCCGCTTGCGCTGCAGCAGGAAGTTCTCGTCCATGATGAAAAAGGAATCGACGTTCAGCTTCTCCTCGGCGTCGCACATCGCCTGAAAGACCTCCTCACCCGTGGTGAGGAAGTTCAGCATGTTGCCCTTACCCCCGAAGAAGGCCGAGGTCGTGCAGAAGTTGCACCCCATCGGGCAGCCCGCCGAGGGGATGATCGTCGCCGCCACTGAGCCTTGCGGTTGCGGAATTCGGAACCCCAACACCCGGTGGCCGAAGGCCGAAGCGATCGTCGGGTGCCGGACCGGCGCGTTCGGATCTTCGCCAAGATACCGCCGCATCCACGAGATGCCATCACCTTTGACGATGTGGTCCGCATCCACCATGCTCTCGATGTCCGGTATCGCGGCCACGTGTCCCCCGACTACGATCACCGATTCCGGAGAGTGCTTGCGCACCAGCTTGCACATCTCCTTCACCTTGCCGACGTTGACGATGATCGACGAGATGCCCACGATGTCGTAGCGGTGCCGCTTGAGTTCCTTGATGAAATCTTCCCGGGTGGGAAAGTCGAGCACGGTGCACGGTGCGGAAATATTTTCTTGGATCATGAGGATGCCCCACGAGCGGTGGAACATCCTGAGCGAAAAGGCCCCCTGGGCGCGGGTGACCTGGTTGTGGTAAAGCTCCATCGGATTGATGGAGCGGCTGCCGTACTCGTCGTCCCGGGCGTACGGGCCGAAAACGGAGCTAAGCAATACGCGGGCTCGAGTGCCCTTTGGATGTCGTTCCATTCTTTCTCTTCTTCTCACCTGCTATCGCCGCGGCCCGCTTCTTCTTTATAGGAGCCGAAGCGGACTCCCGGCTTTTCCAGCATTCTCGATCGTGAACCAGAGCGCAGGCTTCGGTCAGGAAGGATCTCCGGTGAGGCCGCAGCCTGGCACCGGTTCAAGAAGAATACCTAGCAGTCCCTTTATCCTAACACGGCTTCGTGCCGGCGCCACCAAAAGAATCGCCATTTTTTGTTCCGCGCCGCGGGGCTTTTCACTTCCTGGCGGCCCAGTGGACGCCGATCCCGCCGAGAACGAACCCCTCGGCCCGGCGTACCACGAAGCCGCACTCCTCGGCCAGCCGGCTGTATTCCTCCAACGTCAGAAATGTCGCTAGCGAGTCCGGAATGTAGGTATAGATCCGCGGCCGCCCGTGCAACATGAGTCCCCAGAAGAACCCCTGGACGTAGAGATAGCCCAGGTAGAGGCGGCGGAACACCCGGTTGCCCGGCAGGAAGAAATCCAGGGTCACCAGCACGCCCCCGGGTTTCAGCACCCGGCGGATCTGGCGCAACGCACCGGCCAGGTCCGGGAAGTTTCGCATCCCATACCCCGTAAACACCGCGTCAAAGGTCTCGTCGGCGAACGGCAGCCGCATCGCGTCGGCGCATACCGGCCGCCGCACGCCGTCGGCCCGCGCCAGCCGCAGCATGTTCAGCACCAGGTCCGCCGAGACCACCCGGCTCGCCGGATGCCGCGCCGCCACCAGTTTGGTGAAGTCGCCCGTACCGCAGGCCAGATCCAGCACCACCGCCTCGTCAGGCAACTGCGCCCACTCCACCGCCCGCCGTTTCCAGCCCGGGTCCATCCCGTAGGAGAAAACCCGCGTGATGAAGTCGTAGCGCGGCGAGATCGTGTGGAACATCTCCCGCATCAGGCGGGAATCCTGTTTCTCGGGAGGCAGCCGGCGGCTCATAAGACAGCGTGCTTGGAAAGCAACCCTCGATTCTCGCACACCCTGGGGACAGTCACCCCTTTTCCCGAATCCCAGCGCCGCGCCGGCCCAATCTCCACAATCGGGCGGCCGCTGCCGCATTCGCAGCGCGCCGTCGCGCAACCTCAGCAGTTCGGGGCGGCGCGCGCAGAGATAAGGGTTTGCGTAGGCTGTCACCGAATTTAATAGCCCGTCGCTCCCGCCGTTGGTACGCCGCCCGGCACAGCAGCGGCGTTCGATTCGTCGCCTCCCGCCGGGTCAGAAACCGGTCCCACGGGTTACGATGAGAATCGATGACTCTGCCGAGCGGCCTCGTCTTACCGGCTGCCCGAATCGCGCAGATCTGCCGCCGGTACCACGTCAAGGAACTCTCCGTGTTCGGCTCCCACGCTCGTGGGGACGCCCGCCCGGACAGCGACATCGATTTCCTGGTGGAATTCCAGCCCGGCGCCCCCGTAGGCCTGATCGAGTACGCCGCTCTCATGCGTGAGCTTTCCGCCCTGCTCGACCGCAAAGTGGATCTGGTCTCAAAGAAGGCGCTCAAGCCCCTCCTGCGCGACGCGGTCCTTCGCGAAGTTCTCCTGGCCTATGCGGCGTGACGAACTGTATCTTCGAGACATTGTCCAAGCCGCGTCCAAGCCGCCGGCTACATCGCAGAAGACATAGACGGTCTGGACCGCGCTGCTTTCCTGGCCAACCGCACCGTTCGAGACGCAGTGGTCCGCAACCTGATCGTTATCGGGGCGGCCTGCAGCCGTGTTTCGCAAGCGCTCCGTGACTGTCATCCCGAAATCCCATGGGCTGATATCGTGGCATTTCGGAACATTCTCGTCCACGCTTATTTCGGCATCGATTGGGACATCGTCTGGCAAGCGGCATCACGCCAAGTCCCCGATCTCGCTTCTCAACTCGCCACCATCCCCGATCGCCTGCCACCCGCGGCCAGGGACTGATCCCGTCATCCAGCCCGCCGCTCCCCCCACACTCTCGCATCGCCTCGGCGCTCACTCCCTGCCGAACCTGCGACGCTTTCCCCGTTCAACAGGGAAACGCCCCGGCCGTCCCCATCCATAAAGATTAAGAGGATTTTTCCGTGCCCTCGGCGCCTCAGGGGTTCCCGAAACCCCTACGCCACCAGCCCCCGGAACTTCTCCCGTACCGCCGCCGGTCCGGCCCGGCAAACCAGTTCGACGCCCGCTGGCGCCCACCGCTGCGCCTCGCTCTTCTCCATCAGTCGCCAGTCCCCGTCGATCGGGTTGACGATGAGCCCCCGCGCGCCGGCCGCTTCGAGCAACTGCGGCAGGTCGAAATGCCGCAGAACATCAAAGACCACGTAGTGGTGCGGGATCTCGCGGTCGTAGGCATCCCGGCGGAAGTCCTCCGCGCCGAAGAGCTGGAACGAGGCCCGCGCCGACGCCGGCCGCGAAATGAAAGCGTGGTAGGTCAGAAACCCGTCCTGCAGGACGAACCACCGCAGCCCTCGCCCGCCCGCCGCGACGGCATAGGCCGCCGCCAGCGCCGCGTTGTGGCCCCGGGCGTATAGCGCGAACCCCCGGCCCCGGCCCAGCGCGTCCCGCACGGCCAGCAGGTCCAGCGCCTGCCGCCAGACGAAGTTCTCCCCCAGCAGCAGGCTCACAGCGAACATCCAGCCGGGCTTCGACACTCGCATCTCACCGGTGCCCCGGGGATCGACCGACGCCACCGTCCACCCCACCCGCAGCGCCTCGCGCGCCAACGGACTCGAAGCGGCCTCCTCCTTACCGCGGTCGTCCGCCGCCACCAGGAGCCCTCGCGACTCCCCCTCCGGCCGCAGCAGCATTACCGGCACGGCCAGATCCTCTTCCACCGGGACGGTCACCCGCTGCCGCCGCGCCGCCGAGAGCTTCGAATCGAACCGCGGCCGCCGCGGCGCCGCCCCAAGCGCCGTTTCGAGATCGATCTGTCGGCCTGCCGGCCGCGTTTCCCGCGCCAGCTTCTCCGCCATCGCCACGAAGCCCGGCCCCGCCGGCCGGTTCTCTCCCGGCGGGAAACACCGCAGTGCAGGGTCGTCCCACGGCCTCGTCTGCGTCGGCGGCTCGGCGAACGGCGCCCCGTCGCCGCGGTCCATCAGCCATTTCAGGAACCAACCGTAGGCCGCCTCCCGCTTCCTCTTCTGATAGCCGTGCCCCTCGCGCTCGTCCTCGAAGAACGCGATCTTCTCCCCGGCCCCGTACGCCTCGTACAGCTCCCGCCCGTAACGGTAGACTTTCTGTACACCCTTGATCGGAAAGCTCTGGTCCTCGCTCGCCGCGATGATCATCAGCGGCCGCGGCGCCGTCATCGCCACAAATTCGTAGTTGTCCGCGTACCGGATGAGCCGCGGCACGAAGTGGCAGTGCTCCACCGCCCGGTACCAGTCCAGCGGCCGGCAGACGTGGATCTGCTCGTAGAAATCGCTCGTCCCCACCACCGGCACGGCCACCCGGATCCTGTCGTCCAGCGCCGCCGTGAGCCAGGTGTTGTAGCCGCCCCCGGAGGCCCCCGTCATCCCGATCCGCTCCCGGTCCACCTCCGGCCGCGACAACAGGTATTCCAGCGCGCACCGGGTCTCGTACTCGGCCAGGCCCTGTTGGGAAACGCCCACGGGCAGGAACTCCGTGCGCCGGTGGTCGCGCCGCGACACGCCCCGCTCGCCCTGCCCGAAGGCGTCGAAAGTCAGCACCACGAAGCCCAGCCGCGCCATGTTGATGCAGAAGGCCTGGAAGTTCTCCCGCGACTTGCTGTCGGGCCACCAGTGGCCCGTGTAGAACAGGATCGCCGGGGCCTTCCCGCTCAGCTTCTCCGGCAGATAGAGGTGCGCCGGAACCGGCACGCCGGGCAATGTCTCCCAGACGAGCTTCTCGATCCGGTAGCCGCGCTCCCGCAGCTCCCCGACCGTCCTCGCCCCCAGCTCGGGCGGCCACGGCAGCTTCTCGAAGCCCAGCGATTCCCGCAGCAGCCGGCGCAGCCGGGGCCTGGCCTGGTCCGCCTCCGCGGCGGTGCGCGCGTGCCGGATCGCCTCGAGCGCCTCTCGCGCCCGCCGCTCCAAATTGTCGAGAACCGCCTGCTCACCCACCGGCGCCCGCGCCGCCCGGCCGGCCGCCGCCATCCCCGCGGCGCCCATCAGCAGCGCGCGCCTCGAGAACCCCCGATCGTTTCCGGTAGTCCTTCGCCGCATACTTCACTCCGCGGATCCCGCCCCGCCGCCCGGCGCGGTCCGAACGCTTCACAGCATACACGACCTCCCCCATTTCGGTGACA
>CAYWXL010000007.1:20489-102319 GCA_964461995.1 uncultured Solibacteraceae bacterium | reverse complement strand
AAGGAGCCGCATCGCATTCCCGACAATATCGCCTGGCTGATGCTCTTCCGGTTGCTTGCTGGGGATCCACTGGTGCTGCCCGACGATATCCGCGTGGCGTACCTGAAACCCTCGGGATTGACTGTGTACGAAGTCGGATGGTTGGTGCGGGCGGCCAACGAGGTTCATCGCCGACTCGAGGAAATGGAGAAGAGTATCAAGAGTTCCGGCCTCGACATGGCCGCCAAGACCCAAGCTCTCCGCAGCGGCCGGGACGCGATCATCAACGACGTAGTGCGTGAACTGTTGATCGAGAAATTCAGCGTCGAGCGCGGCGATACGCTGCTCCGGTACTTGCGGGAGGACGTCAAGCGCCGGATCAGCATTACCAGGGATTCCGTTCCCGGAGCGGACGGAACCGGGAGGTGAGCGCGATGACCTGGAAAGAGTTGGAATCCATTGCCGGTATCGGCCTGTTGGCCCTGGCCGTCGGAAACGTTGCGGCTGAAGCGGCCGTTACGTCCGTATGGATCGCCGACGGCGGCGACGACCACAGGATCCACGTCACCGCGATCACCGACGCCGAGTACGCGATGGGCGGCACCCACACCGCTTATGCTACGGCGAAAATCGTCAGTCCCAGCGGCCGTGTCGCTGAATCCACCGAATGGGCGGAGGACTGGATCAACGCCCAGGTGACCCTCGACATCGGAAGCGAAGACGGCACATTTCTTGGTTACAACTGGCAACCGAAGGAGTGGTGTCCTTTCAGGCAGCAGTTCTACTATCCGCCCCAGCAGGAAACCTCACAGAACCTTCCCAAGTGGGTCGCCATCATTAGCACTTCGGCTCCCTCAGCTATTGGAGTGAGCAACAGTCAGGGCACCTTCCGGGTTACTGTCAAAACTTCCACTACATGTGCGGGAAAGATCGTCGTTTCGGGCACGCTCGTTGAAAATCCGCCCGAGATCGACGCCGGAATCCGGGCAAAAAAGGATGACGGAGGGTATAGCCAGACGGGTGTGGCGCTGTACGATCAGGACTTGTCCGCAAATACATCCACTCCTTATGACTTCATTTTTGGAACGAATAACAATAACACTAAGACGGGTAGCTTGCAGACGGTTGGTGCGATCGAAGCGACTCCAGGGTGTCAGTGGAGAACCATTGCTGGCGTTCCACTGACTCGTACGATCCAGGTTCAGTCACAGTGAGGGGGCGCGGGGGCTGCGCAGGCTCGGCGGCCTCCTCTTCTGCCAGCGCCTGGATGAAACCCGCTTCGTCGGCGAATCGAAGAGTTGCTCCGGGCCAGAGGAAACCCCCGCTGAACGGCGCCGGATCGGTCCGACACGCGCTCCGTCAGCCCGCCGCGGCCCTACGCCTCCCACACCAGCATTTCGTGAATGTCCAGCCGATCGAGCCGCGTCCGCCACCAGCCGTCTATCCACTCGCCCCTCGCCGGCCTCCCGCCCGGCTCCCACGTAGCGCGCGCCGGCGGCCGCTCCAATCGCAGGCGCACGCGGATGTTCCGCAACGGCGGGACGAAGTCGATGACGCTGTAGTTCGCCGCCACCTGCATGCCCGCCGCGTTGAGCAGATGCAGGACGTGGACGCCGGCCTGGCGGCGCCACACCACTTCCACCGCCGGCGGCCCATCCACCCGGACAGGCGGTTCGTAGAGGGCGCGCACGATACGGGCGAGAACGTTGCGGACTTCCGGCGCGTGGGTCCCGGCATAGACGGCGCCCGCCGGACCGTAGATCGCCGCAATCGTCCCCTCGCCCAGCGGCGCCGCCGTCGCCGCCACCGCCGCATCTCGCGTCCCATCGTAGGTCGGATGCCGCCAGGCCAGCACCTGGGCTCCCAGCGGCTCCACCGCTTGCCAGACGCCGCTCATATCGGCGAAGACCTCCCGGCCGGGAAGGAACGCGCTCACCCGGTCCGCCTCGCCTTCCGGACGCACCTGAAGTTCTCGGGCGAACGCCCGGCCGTTCTCGGCTCCGGCCAGGAGCAGCGTACCCCCGCCCCGGACGTAGTCGCGCAGCGCGCCTTGCGCCGCCTCGCCGATCTCCGGCCAGTCCGGCACGACGATCATCGGATAGTCCCGCATCACCTCCTCGAGCTTCCAGTCCGGGATCACGTCCACCGGAAGCGCCGCGTCTACCAGCGCGTCCACCATGCCCCGCACCGGATGCTCGTGCTCGCCCCAGCCGCCGAAGAGCTTCCTCGCCGTGCGGTAGAGCGAGTGGCCGGAGAACAGCACGCCGATCGCCGGAACCGTTTCCGACTTGTGACACAGCGCCTGCCGGCTGCGGCAGAAGCGCGCCACCCGGGCCATCACCCCGATGTGGCGGTCATCGACGTGGCCCGCCCGCGTCGGCTGGTAGTAGATCTGGAATCCGCCGCCCTGGGCCAGCACCACCGCCGCTTCCTGCATGAGCTGCACCGCCGACTTGTGGACCGGCCCCACCGGGTTGCTCCGCGCGCTTTGGAACCCCCAGGCCATCAGGTCCCAGGTCTTACCCACCGAGGAAAGGTACCGGGCCTCGAGCCGCGCCCGCGAGATCGGCGCGTTGCCCAGATAGTCGCCAGAGATGAAGTCGATCGGCAGCTCCGGGCGCTCCGGCACGAGCGTCGTGTACATCCAGTTGCTGGTGATCTCGAAGCCCGGCCGGAAAGCATGGATCGCATCGAGGTAGCGCTTCAGATAGGCGCGGAACCGCCGCCGGCCGAACTCCAGCCACTCCTGCCAGCCCGGCTCCTCGGGCTCTTTCGGCGGCGGATAGATGCCCGTCTCGGCTTCGAAGGCCCGCGCCGCCTTCTCGCCGTAGTCCGGGTGCGCGGCCCAGCACTCGCCGTCCACCCACGCCCCGTCGATGTCATAGTTGCGGATCGCCTCTTTGAGCTGCGGGATCATCCGCTTATCGACGTAGGGGCTGAACGGGCTGGTCTCGCGCTCCGATCGCTCGCCGTCCGGGCCGACCCGCGCCCATTCCGGGTGATCCTTCACCGCTTGCTCGTCCAGCAGCCCCGAGAAGTGAATGTAGAGCGGGATGCCCCGCCGCGCCGTCGCCTCGCGCCAGATCCGCAGCGAGTCCTTCACGATCGGCGCCGAAGCCGAGACCTTCGACGGGTAGCCGATCACGCCCACGTGGCCCTTGTAGTCGTACTGCACGAAGTCCGGGCGTACGCGGTCGAGGAACTTTTCGACCATCTCCGGCGTCACGTCGCGCCCCAGCGCCTCGTCGTCGAGCCGCGGGTGCAGATCGAAGTGGATGCCGAAGAAGCAGTCCTTCCGGCGGCGCCTCGGCCGGCCGCCCTTCGGGGATGCCGCCAGGGGCAGCGCCGCCGCGGCGATGAACTCCCGGCGCGTCACTCGCATCGCTCGCTTCCCTCCTTCATGGCTTCGCCCCGGCCGGGCTCTGATTCGATCCCAGCACCGGATACCGCCGCATCACCTCTTCGAGCAGCTCCGCCCGGCCCGTGGCCCGCGGGTCGGCCGTCTGTTTCAGGTGCTCGTCCAGCCGCGCGGCGAGTTCCCGCTTTCTGTCCGCGTAAGCCGCCTCGGCGGCCAGGTTCTTCAACTGGAACGGATCCTCCGCGACCGCGTACAGCTCCTCGGCCGGCCGCTTCGCGAAGGCCCACTCGAAGAACTGCCGCTGGTCCTTGCGGTGCTCCCAGATGTAGGTCTTCGCCGGGCCGCCGTCCACGTCGCCGAAGCCCCCGGTGGGGTCGTCATCAGGCCAAACCGGACCGGGATTGTCGCCGCACGGCGTCGCCTCCGGCTTCAGGTTCCGGATGTAGAGGAACTCCCGCGTGCGGATGGCGCGGATCGGGTAGCCGCCGCCCTGGGCGCGGGCGCCCGGCAGGTGGCGCTCGATGCCGAAAACCGCGTGGTCCCGCGAAGCGTCGATCCGGCCCGAGCTTTCCGCCTTCAGCACCGGCAACAGACTCCGCCCCGTCACCTGTGCGGGAACCGGCAGGCCGGCCGCTTCGAGAAACGTCGGCGCGAAGTCCGGGAAGCGGACGAAGTCCTCGCACCGGCGGCCGGACTTCACCCGCGCGCCCCACCGGATCGCCAGCGGCATCCGCGTCCCGTAGTCGTAGACCGACGCCTTGGCTCTTGGGAACGGCATGCCGTTGTCCGAGGTGACGACGATCAGCGTGTTCTCCAGCTCGCCGGCCTTCTCCAGCGCCTCGATCATCCGCGCCAGATGGCCGTCGTAGTACTGGATCTCGAAGGCGTAGTCCGCCAGGTCGCTACGCACCTCCGGCGCGTCAGGCAGAAAACCCGGCACGTCGATCTTCTCCGGGTCGATCCCGTGCCGCAGGCCGATGCCCTGGTCGTAGCGCCGGTGCGGCTCGCTGAAGCCGGCCCAGAAGCAGAACGGCGCGCCCTTCGGTCGCTTCTCGAGGAACGCCTCGAAGTTGGCGGCGTAATCCACCGGACTGAAGAACTTGCCCGGCGGTTCGCAGCGGATCTCGTTGTAGGCCGGCCCCGCCGGGTTGGTCTCGCGGCCCGCCACGCGCCAATTCCCCGGTCCCCAACCCTTGCCGGTATAGCCGACGTGGTAGCCCGCCTCGGCCAGCAGGTCCGTGTAGAGCGGCAGATCCCGCGCGTCGCTCGGCCACACCGTGTGGTTCATCGATGCCTCGCGCAGCCGGTAGAATTCCTGGCCGGTCAGCACGCTGCCCCGCGACGGGCAGCACGAAGGCGCCGAAACGAAGGCATGAGTGAAGACCACCCCTTCGCGGGCGATACGGTCAAACGCGGGCGTCCGGATCCAATTCGCGCCGTAGACGCCCGCGTGCGGATAGGACTGGTCGTCCGAGATACAGAACAAGATGTTGGGACGCTCGGCCGCCCGGCCGCAACGCGTCAACAGAGCCGGGGCCGCCAGCGCCGCCGTCAAGAAGTCCCGGCGGGAAGATCGGTTGGCTTTCATTTTCACCTCGAACCCAATACATTAGATCGTATGCCGCATCGCCGGCGCGGGAGGAACCGATGAAGATCGACTTAGCGGGCAAGACGGCCATCGTTACCGGCGGCGCCAACGGCATCGGACTGGCTTGCGCAAAGGCCCTGGCCGGGTGCGGGGCGCGGGTCTGGATCTTCGACCTGGCCGAGGAGGGCCCCGGGGAAGTCGCCGCCGGCTTCGGCGCCGAGGGAATCGTCGCCGACGTCACCGATCCGGCATCGCTCGAAGCGGCCTTCAAGACCGCCGGGGCGCCGGACATCGTGATGGCCAACGCCGGCACGGTCTTCTTCGAGCCCCTTACCGAGCACCGGCGCGAGAGTTGGGAACGGACGCTGGCCGTGAACCTGACCGGCGCCTTCTACACCGTCCAGCTCGCCGCCCGGCGCATGAAGCCGCGCCGCGCCGGCAGCATCGTCATCACCGCCTCGACGAACTCCTACGACGGCGAAGCGGCGCTGGCGGCCTACAACGCCACCAAGGCGGGACTGCTCGGGCTGCTCCACACTGCCGCCAACGAGCTCGGGCCCTACGGCATCCGCGTCAACGCCGTCTGCCCGGGCCTGATCCGAACGCGGCTGACGACGGCGATGTACGAGCAGACCGAGGTGGTCAAGGAGTACTTCCGCCAGATCCCCCTGGGCCGGGGCGGCGAGCCCGACGAGGTGGCGAAGGCGGCCGTCTTCCTTGCCTCGGATCTGGCCTCGTTCATCACCGGCGCCGCGCTGTTGGTGGACGGCGGACAGATGGCCTGCAAGTTCGCTCCGTGGAACGAGGCATGGGCGGAGTTCGACGTCGATCACTGGAAGCTGAAAGAATGACATTGCCGGGGATAGCACAACCCGTTCGCCATGCTGTGGGCGCCAGCGCCCCGGCAGGCCCTCGTTCGAGATGACCGGCGCTGAGATCATCTGCGAGGTGCTCGCCGCCAGCGGCGTCCGCTATCTCTTTGGCAATCCTGGTTCCACCGAATTGCCTCTGATGGACGCCCTGGTGCGCGAGACGCCGGTCGAGTACGTCCTCGCCCTGCATGAGATCCCCGCCGTCGCCATGGCCGACGGCTATGCCCAGGCGCTCCGCGCCCCTGCCGTGGTGAATCTTCACGCCTCTTGCGGCGTGGGCAACGCCATGGGGATGCTCTACAACGCCTGGTGCGCCGGTTCCCCGCTGGTGCTGACTGCCGGACAGCAGGACCGCCGCCTCCTCGCCCAGGATCCCGTGCTCGCCGGCTACACCGTCGGCGTCACCCAGCCCTGGACGAAGTGGTCCGCCGAGGTCCAGCGGATCGAGGATCTGCCGCGGCTGCTGCGCCGGGCGCTTCAGACCGCCGTCGCGCCGCCGAGCGGTCCCGTCTTCCTTTCCGTGCCCGTCGATCTGCAGATGGAGCGGCTAGAGAAGCCGGACCTGCGGCCGGCCACGTTCGCCGCCGCCGCCCTGCGCCCGCCCGAGGCGGCGCTCGAGCGCGCCGTCGAGTTGCTCGTCGCCGCCGAGCATCCCGTGGTGCTCGCCGGCAGCCGGGTGACCGAGGCCGGAGCCGCGCGGGAACTGGCCGAGCTGGCCGAACGCCTCGGCGCGCCGATCTACTCCGACACCCACGCCTCGCAAAGCCGCCTGCCCGTGGTCCCGGACCATCCGCTCTACGCCGGCTGGCTGCCGCTTTGGTCGCCGGATATCCTGGCGATCCTCCGGCGCCACGACGCGGCCGTCGTCGCCGGCATGGACCTGCCCCGGCTCTACATCTACCGCGAGCCCGCCAACCCGATACCGGAGCGGCTGCGCCTCGTCCAGCTCGACTCCGATCCGCGGCAGTTGGCCAAGAACTTGCCGGTGCACGCCGCCGTCGCCGGCGATCTGAAGATGGCGCTCTCCGAGCTGCGTTTCCGTCTCACTGCCGCACAGAACTGGGAGCAGGCCCGGCGGGCGATGGAGCGCCGGGAACGTCTGACCCGCAAGCACGAGCAAGCCCGCGCCCGGCTACGCGAAGAGATCGAGCGCGCGATGGGCGAGGAGCCGATTACCGCCGAAGCGCTGCTGGGGGCGCTCGCCCGCGCGCTGCCCGCCGATGCCGTCATCGTGGACGAGGCCCCTACCACCAACCGCAACCGCCTCGCTATGCTCGGCGTGCCCCGGGACGCCGCCGGCTATTTCGCCCACCGCGGCTGGGCCTTGGGCTGGGGACTCGGCGCGGCCATCGGCGTCAAGCTCGCCTGGCCGAAGCGGCCCGTCTTGGCCCTGCTCGGCGACGGCGCCGCCCTCTACGGCATCCAGGGCCTCTGGACAGCGGCCCGTTACCGCATCCCAGTCGTCTTCGTCGTCGCCAACAACGCGCAGTACAAGATCCTCAAAGAGTGCAGCAGCGTCATGGAGTTGCCCGAGGCCGCCCGGGGCCGCTTCCTGGGCATGGACCTCACCGATCCGGCGATCGACTACGTCGCGCTGGCCCGCTCATTCGGCGTCGCGGCCCACTGCTGCACCACCGCCGCCGAACTCACCGACTGTCTCTCCTCCGCTTTCTCTTCCGCTGCGCCTGTCCTCCTCGATGTGCCGCTAGCAGATAACAAATCCTGATCATCCGAGCCCGCGCTGGCCCGCACACGCGGCTTTTCCAGCCGCCACTCTCGGCCGCGCTGATCACGCGCTGCGACGGTTCCGACTCCGATTCTCTTAGGTTTCTCGCGCCCCAGGCTCATGAGCTGCAACCTGCACTTCCGGCAATGCCCCGGCTGGCAGGGACTCCCACTGGCTCGCAGATGGCCCAGCCCCGCCGCCCGGCCGCCATTCACACCGCGAGTTTCCACGGCGCCCGGTACGGCCGCAGGACCATGGCGTCCGCTTTCGGGTCATCGGCGATCCCTTGCCGAATCGGGTCCCAGCGGATGCTGCGCCCCACCTCCCAGGAGATGTTCATCAAGTGGCCTACGGTGGTGGCGTAGTGTAGCGTCTCCGGCGTCGCGTTGGGTTGTTTGCGCGAGCGCAGGTTTTCTAAAAACAGCTCAAAGTGGCGAAACCGGTCGTCCGCCGCAGGTACGGTCTCCTCCGGCTTCACGAACGGCCCCGTGGGTGTGATCTTCTCTCCCCGGCGGACGTCCGGTACGATCGAATAACCGCTCCGGTCCAGGAGCAACGACGCCTCCGTCCCGTAGAAACACTTTCCATGAGAACGCCGCTCCCTTCGGTTGCCGTAGCGCATCGTGTATTGCAACAGGAAGCCGCGCTTGGCGACCGGGCCTGGCCCGAACTCCAGTGTGGCGCTGAAGGTGTTGGGATAGTCATGGTTGTCCACGAAGGCGAAGTTGCCGCCCGTGGCATAGATGGTTCTCGGCGCCGTCACCCCCATCGCCCACAGCACGATGTCGAAGTGGTGCACGCCCCAGGCCACCTGGTGTCCGGCCCCGGCGACTTTGAACCAATCGTAACCGTAGTTGTAGTACATGTTCGGGTTGTAGGCCCGCCACGGCGACGGCCCAACGTAGAAGTCCCAGTCCAGCTCCAGCGGCGGATCACAGTCCGGTGGAAACCCCGCCCCCGGCCAATAATTGTCGTAGTCCCAGACCTTCACCTCGGAGATCTCGCCGAGCTTCCCCGAGCGGATCAGCTCCACGGCTCTCTGGTAGTGCTCTTGGCTGCGCTGTTGCGTGCCCGCCTGGACGATCCGGTTGTAACGCTTGGCGGCCTCGATCACGTACGGCCCCTCACCGATCATCTGCCCCAGCGGCTTCTCCAAGTAGACGTCTTTACCCGCCTGGCACGCCGCGATCGCCGGCAGGGCGTGCCATTGCTGGTTGGTCGCGATGATCACCGCATCGACGTTTTTGTCCTCAACCAGATTGCGAAAGTCCTTGTACGCCGCTACCCGTTCCCCTCCGGCCATTTGCCGCGCCATTTCCAGGTACTTCGAATTCACGTCGCAGACGGCCGTGAACCGAACCCCAGGCTGCTTCTTGTAGAACGGGAGGAACCGGTTCCTGCCCCGGGCGCCGCAGCCGATCAGACCAAGGTTGATCGTGTCGTTCGGTCCAGGGCTCGCCGCCGCCCCAGTCGTGTATGTGCCCGCGCCGGCCCAGCCCGCGGCCAAGGCGGCGCCGGACGTGTTCAAGAACCTTCTTCTCGTCGGTCGTTCGCTCATTTCTTACTCACTCACTCGCGGTCCTCGGTCGCCCCGGACCGCCGATCGATAGACCATCTCCGCCCGCCGGCGTCAGCCCGAAACTATCAACACCGTCGCCGGGTGTCAATCGATTCCCCGGCGCTGGGTTTTTTCCTTTCCGGGCGCAGAGCGATCCACCGCGGCGCGGGAGCTGGCGGTGCAGGCCGGCCGCGGCAGCGAATTCCGGAGCGCCAGTCGGCGGCGGAGCTGCCCAGCCCTTTGCCCGCTAGGCAGCTCGCCACCCCGCACCAGACGCCAGCGGGTCGCCATGTCGCCGGATGCTGGAGAGGGGGAACGACGGGTTGATTCAACCACGCAAACTTGGTAAATTTGGGGTGAGTGGCGCTATCGTCTAGTGGTTAGGACAGGGCCCTCTCAAGGCTCAGGCACGGGTTCGAATCCCGTTAGCGCTACCATCTATCGAGTGGTTCCCATTCTCCCAGAGAGAGGGGAGCTTTTGGGCGCCTGCAAATCTGTAGTAATCCCAGCGCATTGGATTCCCCCACCAGACTTGTCACGAGTTGACGCCCGAAGAGAACTCGGGTTCGTTTACGCCCTAGCCTCAATCGTTTAGCATGATGCTCCCCGGCGGGTTCGAAGATCATATCGATCAACGCTGGCACGACGCTGCCCTAGAACAGGATGCCGCGGCAGGCGCAATTCCGGCGTGCAGCCGGGGTCCGGTACACGCACTCTCGGGAAAGTGTGCTACAAAACCTTTCCAACAGACGAAAAATAGGGCTAGAATAAGGCTGGACTTCAGGCCCGGCGAAGGACCTCAATCCATCAAGGAGGAACAGGCGATGGGTAACCCAGCGACTCGGCCACAGCCTGGTCCCAATTGGGAGCATATGCTTTCCGGTCAGCAGCTCTCGCGGCTCGGTGTCCGACTCCTCAACCGCTTCGACCTGGAACTAGAATGCCGCGTGTGCGGCGAGCGGTGGATGTCGAAACGGCTGCCGAACGGCCGCCTTGCCCCGGGCTACTGGAAGTGCCCAAACCGGTGCAATTGGTAGGCAGTTTCGGCGGCTTGGATTGACACGGGGTAGGTGCGCCTCTGGGACCCGGCGGCCGCGCTCCCGCGGGCCGATCCGTCTGACACGCCCATTCAGCCGACAGGGAAAATGCAATGGCGCCGGCTTGCGCACGAAGGGGTCCGAATCTTCCTCAGCCAGGGTACTGGCCTGTGATGTAAGCGTGTAAATGCTCAATCGTAGCGGCCTGCTCATCCACAATGGAACGGACCAGGTCGCCGATGGAAACCACGCCTATCACGCGTCCTTCCTCCAGTACAGGCAGGTGGCGGATCCGCTTGTTCGTCATGATCGACATCGCCTCGCTCACGGTGCAATCCGGTACAACCACCTGCACGGGACTCGTCATGATCTCACGGACCGCGGTTTCCTTGGAAGATTTTCCCTTGAGGATCACCTTGCGAGCATAGTCGCGCTCACTGATGATGCCCACCAGATTTTCCCCCTCCATGACGAGGAGCGCACCGACGCTGTTCTCGGCCATGACCTTGATCGCCTCAAAGACGGTCGCATCCGGCGCCAGCGAGAAAACCTTGTGCCCCTTCTTTTGAAGGATCTCGCGAATCGTCGTCTTGGCTTGCATAGCACTCTCATACCACGTTTCCGCCCTCAGCGGCCACTTTCGGCGGCATTGAGGGCCTGTCTCCGGACCACGGCCAACCAGTCCTGCGTGGGCTCCTGTGGGGGAATCCCCAGCGCGACCTCCCGGCCCGCTTCGACGGCCGTCACGGAGCCTTCCAGCAGCGCCCCGCCGGTTCGCGGGTTGAACCATCGGACCGAGAACCGCCCCTCCTGCCGGGACAGGTCGAGGCGTGCAGCCCCGCCCTCAGGCAAATATACGAGGTAGACCTCGCCGGGCTTCGCCAAGCAGTAGGCGGTGTTGTCGCGCTCAGGATTGCCGACCAACTCATCGGCGTTCCGCATTTCCCAGAACGGAACCCGGTGCTCGTGAAAGAAGCGCAGGGCGATGCGGCAATAGTCCCAGGTGCGGTCGCGGCTGCGGTAGTCCTCGGCGTATAGGTCGCTCTGCGGCAGCTCGTTGCCGAAGTAGTACTCCACCCCGGCCCCGCCGGCCATCAAGTTGCCCCAGAGGGTGTATTTGCGGATCTCGTGGAGCGAGTA
The DNA here is from genome assembly GCA_964461995.1 of uncultured Solibacteraceae bacterium. Classification (GTDB taxonomy): domain Bacteria; phylum Acidobacteriota; class Terriglobia; order Bryobacterales; family Bryobacteraceae; genus JALSRK01. The sequence goes on along the minus strand of CAYWXL010000007.1, from coordinate 91,061 downwards.
GCCCACCGGACGGCCCCGGCTGTCCCGGCCGTTAAAACCGGCGTAGCCCGGGTCTGGCGGCACGCCGTAACGGGCGGGGTTCTGCTCGTCGTTGGCCACCACCCAAGGATGGCCGGCTTCGGCCGAGGCCTTCACCCAATACCGGGTGCGCCGGTGGACGGCGTCCCAAGGATTCTGTAGGGAAACCCCGGTGATGGCCGCCGCGCCGAGCAACGGCCGGTAGACCATGTCCTGTTCCGACGGGTAGGTGTGCAACACGATGTGGTGATCGTACGGATCCACCTCGCGCAAATACTCGGCCATGGCGATCTGTTCGGCGGTGGATTGTGTGTTTTCCTCGCCCAGGTTCCAGTTCAACGCGAGGGCGTGGCCGAAGCGCGCCACCAGCTCCCGGCAGTAGAGCTTCCGCTCGGGGCCGAGGGCGCCGCCGTCCAGCGCTTCCGGCACGTTCACCAGCTTACGCCCGGTTCCCAAGCGCTCATCATCCATCTCGGTCTCCTGCATCTTGAAGTGCAGGTAGATGCCGAGGGCCTGGGCGTGATCGAAGACGATGCCCCACTGGTCGAGTTTGGAGACGTCGTAATGGAGCTTGTCGTTGCGGGTGACGAATGGCCAGACATTGTCGCCGTCGCCGCCGGCGTTGTAAGTGAGAAAGGAAACAGCGTTGAGTCCCTTGGAGGCGAGGTAGTTCAACGCGCCGATGATGCCTTTCCCCTTGCCGCCTTGCCAGACGGGGTCGTCCGGGCGCCAGTCGCCAATGTGCGGTTTCCAGGTCTTAAGGGGCGCCTTGCCGGCTTTCGTGCCGTCGAAATCGGCATAGGCCAAGAACGTCTCCGGGGCATCCGGTCCGGCCTTGAGGAAGTACTCGCCGGTTCCGGCAAACCGCAAATGGTGCTTGCCCACATACTCCAGGCGGCCGCGAGCGCGGAAGTCGGGTGGCTGCTTGTCAGTCGGCGCGATCTCGAAAGAGCCCTTCAGGCCGTCCGGCCCAGCGACCGGCTCACCGGGCAGGGACCGGTTGAGAGCAACGTGTTTCCCCTTGACGAACGAGACCCGGTAGCGCCAGCGGCCCGGTTTGTCCGGCGCCAGATGCGCACGCCACTTATTCCCCGATGCAGCCGAAGATTCTGCGGCGTTGCCGTCGGCGGCGAAATAACCCGGCACGAGGTAGCGGGGAGCGCCCGACTCATGAGTGAAGGTCACTTCCATCCGGTAGTCGGTGAACGGATTGGGATTCTCATCCGTCTCGCGGGCAAACGGTCCCTCGACAGTGAGCGTGACCTTGTGCCACTGCTTGAGCTCGCCGGCTACAGTGGCGCCCGCGGCCGCCGCCGGCACGGAGACCATCGGTAACATCAGGGTGAAAATCATCAGGATGCCGAACATGGCTTGAACTGTCGATGCTGTTGCTACGGGGCCCGGATTAGCTCTACGTCTTGATCGTTGGGATTTGCTGGTCATTGACGTCCCCGGGCCTTCGACAGGATGTCACCGCTTCTTTTTCGGCGGGGGAGTTTCGTGCAGATAATCGTGTTCGTGGTAACAGGAACGGCACCGGACCTTCGCCGGGGCCGGAGCCGCACCGGCTTCAGCGTTGTGAAAGGCCACCACAAGGTGATTTGTCAGGCGTTTACACTTTACGCAGTAATCATCGATATCGTCGCCAAGCCGTAACTGTCGCTCCATCCAAGCCGCCTTCCATGATGAAGATGTGAAAAAGTATAACGGAAATAGGGACCTTGCGGTGAACCCCGAGCCGCTTCGACGAGCGGAAATTCTGTGCGATGAAAGGGAAATGGCTTGCAATCGGCGGAGCGGCGCTGCTGGCCGGCGCGCTGGCCGGGGCCGTGTCGTTGTGGTGGCAGCAGCGGTCCGGGCCGGAGCCAGCCGATGAGGGGGCCGGCGCCGCGGCTGCTGTCGCTGAAGTTCGTCTCGAGGGAGTAATCGGAAGCCGCAACGTAGTCACCATCCCGCCGCCAATCCCTGGAATCCTCGAGATGGTGATGGTGGACATCGGCTCTGAAGTCTACCAGGGGATGCTGTTGGCGCAGATCTACAACAGCGAGGTGGAAGCGGATTTGCGGGCTGCCCGCGAAGAACTCCGCGACGCCGAGGACGACGTCGGTTCGTTGGAGCGGTTGCGCGCTGCGGCGCGGCTGGAGGCTTCGCGGGCCGATGCCGAACTGGCGCGGGCGCGCTCGGCGCTGGAGGAAGCGCGAAAGAAGGCCCAGCGGCAGGCTTTGCTCTATCGCGAAGGCGCGACCCCGCGGCAGGTGTATCAACGAGCTCAGGAAGAACTCGAAGCCCGCCGCAAAGAGTACGACGCGGCCATGGTCCTGGCCAAAGATGCTGCGGACGACGTCGAGCAGATCGAGAAGCGCCTGAGTGCAGCCCGGCGCCGAATCGAGCAGATCCGCGCCGACTTGGAAGCCATTCAGCAAGATCTCGAAGCTTGTCAGGTCGTCTCGCCCGTAGACGGAATCGTCACCGGAATGGCAGCGCGCCAAGGCGAGGAAGTAAGCGCCGGCATGGAGGCGTTGTTTCAGATCGCCGTCGATTTGTCGCGGCTGATCGTCACGCTCCATCCGCAGCCGGACCAGATGAAGTTGCTCACCCCGGGCCAGCGCGCCCTTGTCTACGTAGCCGAGATGGGCGGCGAGCCGTTAGAAGGGCAGCTTACGGAAATGTCGGTCGGCCGGGCGGTGGTGGAGTTCACGAATCCCAGTCCTGACGTCCGGCCCGGACTCACCGCCCAGGTCGTGGTCCAGACGGGCACCTGACGCTGTCCGGATAACCGGATCGGCTATAGTGGCAAGTGCGAGGTGTCATCATGGAGTTCTTGTTCAACAGCCTTCTCGAACTGATCACGCAGACCTCCACCAATCTGCCGCCGGACGTTCGGCAGGCGATGAAAGAGGCCGTCCGCAAAGAACAGCCGGGTACCCAGTCGCATCAGGCGCTGAACGTGATCGCGACGAACATCGACATGGCGGTCGAAGACGAGGGGCCGATCTGCCAGGACACCGGGATGCCAACGTTCTTGATCCGCGCGCCCCTCGGGCTGAACCAGGTCGAATTCAGCCGCACGATCCGGGATGCGGTCGCCGAAGCCACGAAGCGGGGGAAACTCCGGCCCAATTCGGTAGATCCCATTACCGGCAAGAACAGCGGCGACAACCTGGGGCCGGGCACGCCGGTGATCCATTACGAACAATGGGAGAGGAACGATATCGAAGTCCGGCTGATCCTTAAGGGCGGCGGCTGTGAGAACACGAACATCCAGTATTCGCTGCCGTGCGAGCTCGATCATCTCGGCCGCGCGAACCGGGATCTGGAGGGCGTGCGCAAGTGCATTCTGCACGCGGTCTGGCAGGCGCAGGGGCGAGGCTGCGCGCCCGGCGCCATCGGGGTTTGCATCGGCGCCGACCGGGCCCACGGCTATGCGCTGGCCAAGGAGCAGCTCTTCCGCACGCTGGACGACAGGAATCCCGATCCAGTGCTGGCGAAGCTCGAGGAGGAGATCATGGAAGAGGCCAATCGGCTCGGAATTGGGGCGATGGGCTTTGGCGGCGGCGTCACGCTGATCGGCTGCAAGATCACGAAAGCCAACCGGTTGCCGGCGAGCTTCTTCGTCAGCGTGGCTTACGACTGCTGGGCGTTCCGGCGGCTCGGCCTGCTTCTGGACGCTCAGTCCGGCGCCATCAAGCAGTGGCTGTACCGCGATCCCGAGCGTCCAGTGGAGCGCATGACAGAAGGAGAGGGCTTCCCGCTCACCGGCCGCGAGGTCGTGCTGGAGGCGCCGCTCACCAAGGAAGTGGTCCGGGCGCTGAAGGTCGGCGACGTAGTGCTGATCTCCGGCACGATGGTCACCGGGCGTGACGCCATCCACTCGTACCTGATGAAACACGAACCGCCGGTAGATCTGAACGGCGCAGTGCTATACCATTGCGGCCCCGTGATGCTGAAGGAAAACGGCGAATGGAAGGTGAAGGCCGCGGGCCCCACCACGAGCATGCGCGAAGAGCCGTACGAGCATGAAGTGATTCGCCGTTACGGTGTTCGGGCGGTGATCGGCAAAGGCGGCATGGGAGCGAAGACGCTGGCCGCCATGAAGGAGCACGGCGCCGTCTATTTGAACGCCATCGGCGGCGCGGCGCAGTATTACGCCCGCACTGTGAAGAAGGTGAAGGGCGTCCACCTGCTCGAGGAGTTCGGCATCCCCGAGGCGATGTGGGTTTACGAAGTGGAGCGCTTCCCAGCCATCGTCACGATGGACGCCCAAGGCAATAGCCTCCACGCTGAAGTGGAGCAAAAGACAGCTGAGAAGCTGAAGCAGCTCGAAACGCCGGTCGGCTGAAGCCAGGGGAACGTTCTGGCCGGCGGTGCGGCGCCGAAGCCCGCGAACCGGCCCTTACTTGCTCAGCTCCTCAAGGATACGGTTGGCGCGGGCCTGCAGAGTCTCAAGCGTCCGAAAATCCTCATCGGCGAGTGAAAGCGCGTTCTCCATGCGGCCCAGGTCCAGACTCTGTTCGGTATCGCGCTCGTCCGCCGTGCCCAGCCGCAGAGCCAAGGCGCGGTATTCGTCCGAGACCTCGCGATAGCGCCGGGCGATGTTCGCCAGGATGTTCTCCCGGCGGCGCTGGAGCCGTTCCAGATTGGTCAACAGAGTTCCTGTGCGTTCAATCCGGCGGCTCAACTTCTGGTTCTGCTCGCGCAGCGTGCGGTTGCGCGCCTCGAGTTTCACCAGCCGCTCCTGGTTGCTCTTCAGTTCGGCGCGCATCGCCGCGATGACACGGCTGGAACGTTCGAGCTGCTCCCGCAAGGCAGCCTCCGCCTCAGCCAGCGCCCGGTTCCGGCTCTCCAGGCGTCTGACGGCGTCTTGGAGATCTTCCACTTTCGCCTGGAGTTCCGCGATCGTCAGCCGGGCTTCCTCCAACTCGCGTTGAGTTTCGGCAAGCAAGCGCACATCGCGGAGGCGCCGCGCTTTCTCGGCTTGCAGGCCAGCCCGAGCCGCGTCCAGTTCCTCGGGAGGGACTCTCTCAGGGGACTCTTCTCCCGCCAAGAGGCGGTTAAGTTCCGTGGTCAACTCCTGCACCCTGGCCGCGAGCTGCTCCCCTTCCAGCTCCAGTCGGCCGAGACTTTCACTCTGATCAGCGATGCGCTGGAGGTGGGGCGTCAGCCAGGCGATGGCGAATAGGCCGACGCCGCAAGCGAGCAAGGCCAGCCAGATCAAAGATGCCCGCCCGCCGGTCATGGCACGATAATACCACCGCTGATTGTCCAGTCCACGCTATTATGCCGTGCAGGTCGAACGTGTCTCATCTTTTCTTTAGATAGACCCGACGACGGTAGCGCAGCGGACCGGCGGCGGACTCCAGGCTGATTTCCGCACTCTCTCCACCCCTGGACGCCACCAGCAAGTCAAGGCTGTAATGGGCGGCGATCGTACGGAGGGTCTCCTCGATTGCAGTGGCGATCTCGGAATTCGTGCGGCAGAACCTCGCCGTACCGCCGGTGATCGCCGTCAGCTCGAGCAGACCGCTCTGGTAGGCCTCGTTGAGCCGGTCGGAACGGTACTCCAAGTGAACAACAAAGATGGGCGTGTTGCGGCTGGAGAGTTTGGCCTGAAGCTTCAGCATGCGCTCTCGGATGAGCCCTTCGGGGAACCGCCGGCTCAAATCGCCCCGATCGCTCCAATTGATGACCGGGTTGGTGAAATCTTCGCGGTAATCCCGAACGTCGGAATCGGTCACGTAGCATATGGCAATCCGCACCGGCGCCTTTTTCAGGATGGAATCGCCGAGTTCCGAAGCCGTTTCGATGGTCTCGAGCAGACCTGGAGTGCCGGTCACCGACAGGTTGCGAATCACCTCGATGACGGCGTCTCGGTCGTTGGTCGGATCGGCCAGCACCCGCAATCCCTCTTGCGCCCGCATCACTCCGATGTAGACGTTGTCAGGCAGCTCCCTGATGGTCGAGGCGAGGGCGTCGCGAGCCAGGTCGATTTCGCTCAAGTCGCCCGTAAGGTCGAGGATCAATAGTAACAACAGGTCGTCCGAGGGGCCGCGTAGCCGCAGAATCCGGGCGGGCTCCCCGTTGACCTTGGCGATTATCTGGTCGCTGTCGAGGGAACCGTTGACCTCCAGCCAGAGCGGGATCCGGATCTGAGTCTGGCGGGTTCTCGGCTCCGCGAACAAGCACCAGGAGCAAAGCAGGGCTATGAGAATCCGCCGCACGTCAGAAGGTCACCCTCAGCCCGAGCTGGATCACCCGGCCGCCGCGGGAACCGATGATGCGTCCCGCGTTGACATTCGGCGATTCCTTCGTGCCGATCTCGGCGTCCGGCCGGTTCCAGTTGGCATGGTTGATGAAATTGAACGCCGTCGCTACGAACTCGATCGCCCGGTCCGCCGCCAGAGTGACTCGTTTGGTAACCGAGAGGTCGTGGTTCTGCCGGCTGGGATTCCGCAAGAACGGGTGGGTTCGCGAAACGTTGCCGATGGTGAAGTCCGGAGGGTTGACAAAAGCTTCTGGATTGAACCACCGTTCCGGTCCTGGGTGGGCCACTCGGGGATCGACCCCCGGAACAGCGTTGACGTAAAGCGTGCTCACGACGCCGCCGGTGTTGTTGAATTGCGCCCGGAGGCGGATGGGATCGCCGCTCGAATACCAGGTCATCCCGCTGATCGCCCACCCTCCGACCAGGTAGCGTTTCCAGTCAGCGGATGTGAGGAAGCGCTTATTCGGTCCGAAAGGTAGCTCGTACATGTAACTAAGGGAGATGCGGTGCGGATCGTTGTAGGGATTGAGGGCCCACTCCTTATCCCGGTGGTAATAGTCCTGCAGCCCGTCGCCCGCATAATCGTCCATCTGCTTGGAATATTCGTAAACCATGCGGAGCGAAAGGCCCTGTGAGGTGCGTTTCTCCACCCGAACGAAGCCCTCGCCGCGCTCATATGTGCCCACCGGATATAAGCCGTAGACGTCGAAGCGCTTGTATTGGGGATAAGGCCGGCGCGACTGGTTGAATTCCTCATCGTTCAACAAGTCCCGGAAGGAAAGGTCATCGAGCGGTATGGCGTTTGGATTCGCCCCCGCGTTGTCAGCCAGCATGTTGCGTCCGCGAGTGTAGTTCGCCCCGACCGTGACGACGAACGCGCCGGGGAGTTGCCGTTCGATGGAGAGGCTGGCCGAATCGTATACGGGAAGGCGTCCGGACCGGTCGATGAGGTCGGCCACAGTGTCATTGGCGGCTTCGGGCCGAAGATCCGGGATAGGATGCTCGGGCGGGGGGAAGCCATCTCTCAGTACGAGGGCAGGCTCTAACTGCGGATTCGGGGACAAAAACGTCGGAGTACCGTTGAACCCCTGGGTTCCCCATTGGCCTGAGTACAACGGGATGGAGCGGTAACTGCGCCGTACACGAACCCGGATAACGCTCTTGCTGTCGTCAAATGGGTTCCAGGCCAGAGCGAACCATGGCTCCGGACGGAACTGGAAGGGCTGGAAAGAACGCGGCTGCCCGTTGCGGCCGGCGAACACCAGCGCGCCGGGACGCAGGTTCTCCGGGTTGATCACGGTGAAGTCCACGGTAGACTGCCGGTCGTATTTCTCCACCCGGCCCGTGCTGATGTCGAAACTGAGTCCCAGATCCAGGGTGAGTCCGGGCCGGACCTCCCACTCATCCCGCACACTGAGCTGCCCCCGGTGCCGGCTGAAATAGGATGGATGCTCCACCGCGCTCGCCTCGGCATAGGCAGAGAGTCCCAGCATGAAGCTGGCGAACCCATGGCCGGTGTTGATGATGCCCGGCAAGCTCGTCAAGCCGCTCGAGAAGTCGAACCTGCCGGAAGGATATTGCGGCCAGTACGAGTTGGTCCGTTCAATCTGCCATTCCCCTCCCATCCGGAGGCTGTGGTTGCTAACCCGGGTGGAAAAGCCGTTGGACACTTCGACGTTTGTACGGGCAGTCCGGGAGGCCGGGTAGGATCGTCCCATCGACAGGTAGGGAGCGAAACGGTAAAGGGGGAAAGGCTTTCCATCCTCCGCCGCTTCCACGACGTTCTTGGACTTGCTCGTCCAGGCGACTATGCGAAAGGTGTTCACTTTGGTCGGCGACAAGGTGAAGGTGTGGGTGAAGCCAATGCTCCGGCTGCGGAACTGCCGGTCCGGACGGCCGGGATTCGCGGCGCTGGGGAAGAAGCGTGCGGGTCCGGCGAAGCCGTTCGAGAAAGCGAGTCCGAGCGAGAGGCGGTGCCGGTCGCGGACTAAATGGTCGAGCTTCAGCCGCATTCCGTCGGCGCGGTTGCGCTCCGGAGAATACACCGAATAGTTGTTGCGGTCGAACGGACCGAGGGCGACATTGGGCTCCGGGTAATACTTCATCGCCGCCCGCGCCACCGGGTCTAACCGGCTGAGCGGGATGACGTTGCCCGGGAAGGTTTCCCGCAGGTATTGGAGGTTATCCTTCGAAATGGGCTGGGTCGGATCGAAATTGGGGTTCAAGCGGGTGCTGGCCGGGTCGTAGATAGGCAACAGCTTGCCGGCGTAGTCCACCGTCTGGGAGAAGTCCCCGGTGCGTTCCGGCATTATTGGAATCGTCCGCAGGTACCAGCGGCCGATCGTCTCTCTCATACCCTCATACGAGATGGAAAGAAATGTCGCCGGGCCGCCGTTGTACAGCTTGGGAATGATCAGGGGCCCCGACACGTTGAAACCAAACTGGTTACGCCGCAGTATGCCTTGTTGTCCACCTGTCTGCACAACTTCGTGCGGGACCGCGTCGAAAGCGTCGTTGCGCAAGTTCCAGAACAGCCGCCCATGCCAGTTCCGGAAGCTGCCTCGCCGTCTTCGGGACTTGCGCGGGCCGTCGGCCCGGAGCCCCAGGTTCCTCGTCTGGATTTTGAATTCCTGGACGGCCCGTTCGATTTCCGAGGACGTTCCCTGCTGCCCGGCGGCCCATGCGCTCACCAGCAGCGCCAGCGCCAGGAGAGTCACGCTCCTCATACCAATCAGTGTACCCTGTTGCTTAGCGGAACCATGAAGCTCAAGACAATCGCCGAGCGGCTCGGCTGCGAGCTCGCCGGGGACGGCGAAATCGAGATCACCGGCGTGGCCGGCGTAGAGCACGCCGGGCCTAGTGAGTTGACGTTCCTATCCAATCCGAAGTACGCCGGCAAGGTGAAACAATCCCGGGCAGCGGCCATACTCGTGGACCGGGCCCTCGAGGGCGTGGATATCGCCTGCTTGATTTCCGAAAACCCGTACCTGGATTTCGCCCGAGCGCTGGAGCTGTTCTATCAGCCGCCGCGGCCGGCCCCGGGGATCCACCCGACGGCGGTGATCGCACCCTCGGCGCAGATCGGCGAGAACGCCTCGATCGGCGCTTACTGCGTGATCGGGGATGACGTTCGAATCGGCCGGAACGCAGTCCTCCACCCGCACGTGGTGATCTACCAGGGCGCTCAGATCGGCGACGACTTCTGCGCCCATTCCCACGCGGTCGTCCGTGAGTTCTGCCGCATCGGCGACCGGGTGATTTTGCAGAATGGGGTGGTGATCGGAGGCGACGGCTTCGGCTTCGCCAAGCGCAAGGACGGTTCCCATTACAAGATCGTACAGAGCGGCGTCGCTGTAATCGAAGACGATGTCGAGATCCAGGCTCTGAGCGCTGTCGATCGGGCCACGGTCGGCGAAACCCGGGTGAAACGCGGCGCCAAGCTGGACAACTTGGTTCAAGTGGGGCACGCCAGCGTGGTGGGCGAGAACAACATCATCTGCGCTCAGGTGGGCCTGGCAGGCAGTTCCATCCTCGAGAAAGACGTGTTGCTGGCCGGGCAGGTGGGCATCGCCGGACACCTGACCATCGGCGAGGGCGTTATCGCCACGGCCCAGTCCGGCGTGCCGAACAGCGTGGAAAAAGGCAAGATGATTTCGGGCTACCCGGCCATTGAATCTAGTCAATGGCGGCGGGCAGTGGCCGTGTTCCCGCGGCTGCCGGAGCTGTTGAAGCGCCTCCGGCAACTCGAGCGCCGTCTCGAGCAACTCGACAGATCCCCCGAAGGAGACGACGAAAGCTGATGGCTCAAAAGAAACGCCCTTATTGCGCGCCCCTGGCATATAAGAATCTGGAGTTTCTGGAAAGCCGCGACGGACGGGCGGTCCGAATACTATCTGAGTTCTTGTTCCCTCTCTCGCAGTTTCGCAAGGAGCGGGTTTACGACACGGTGGTGTTCTTCGGTTCGGCGCGGATCAGCGAAGAAGGTCCCCTGAGCCGCTACTATCACGAGGCGCGGGAATTGGCCCGCCGGCTGTCGGAGTGGTCCGAAAGTTTGAAGAACTCCAATCGCCGTTTCGTCGTCTGCACCGGCGGCGGCCCCGGCATCATGGAAGCCGCCAACCGGGGCGCCCACGATGCCGGCGTTCGCACCATCGGTCTCAATATTGGTCTGCCGATGGAGCAGTACCCGAACCCGTACATCACTCCCGAACTTTGCATGGAGTTCCGTTACTTCTTCATGCGGAAGTTCTGGTTCGCCTATCCGGCCAAAGCTTTGGTCATCTTTCCGGGGGGGTTCGGGACGCTGGACGAGTTGTTCGAGCTGCTGACGCTGGTGCAGACCGACAAGCTGGGCAAGAAGATTGTCATCGTTTTGTACGGGAGCGATTACTGGCGGGAAGTAATCAATTTCGACGCCTTGGTCAAGTATGGGACGATCAGCAAAGAAGACCTCGATCTATTCGAGTGGGCCGACGACCCCGACACCGCGCTCCGGATTCTCCGCGATGGCTTGACCCGTTATTACCTAGAAGCGAAAGGCGCGCCCGGAGGGCCGGAGGAAGAACTTCCCGCGATCTCGACAGCCAACCGCTGAGATGGACTGGAAGCTCCGTGTCCGCCGCCTGTGGCGCCACTTCGGCTGGCCCGAAAAACTTTTGCTCCTGCTAACGGCGGCTTACGCGGCGGCCGACTTCGGCCGGGCTGGCCCCGGTCTGAAAGTCCTGCTGCTGATGGGCTTGACGGTCGCCGCCGTCGCCACCGGGATCAAGTGGTTGCACCGGTTACTCCGGCAAGCCGTCTGGAGCTTGCGGAACCGGCTGCTGGTCGCTTATGTGTTCATTGCCGTCGTTCCCGTGCTGCTAGTGGGCGCGTTCGCGATGGCCTCGGCGTGGGTCTTGGCGGGACAGATCTCGGTCCACCTGGTTAGCACCGAGTTCAACCGGCGCCTCACAGTCATGAAGCGGGCGGCTGAGTCGCTCGCCCAGATGCCGACGGGCTGGCACGCGGAGGCCTGGAAGCGCGTCCTACCGCTGCTTGAGGCGGACGTGCCCCGCCCCAGGGTGCTGGTGACCCGCAACGGCGCGCTAGAATTCCCGGACGTGCCGCCCTTCCCGCCTCCGCCGCCTGGCTGGCACCCGGATCCGGGCATCGTCATCCGCGGCGGCGTGCTCCACCTTTGCGCCCGGGCGCAGAAGGGACCCGTCGAGGTAACCTTGGTCGCCCCGATCACCCGGTCATTCCTTTTGTCGTTGGCGCCCGGACTGGGCGATGTGACGATCCTGGAGTTCGACGCACGGACAGCCATGGCGGACGTCCGGTCCGCCCACATGCGGCTGCATGCCCCTTTGCCCAGCGAACCGCCTGCTCCGGTCTCGGCTGTGCCACCGCCGAAAAACCGGTTCGATTTCGAGTTCAAGCAGGGTACCAGCGTCCCCGTCACCCGCTGGGGCGCCCCCGCGCCCGAGGGTGAGGGCTTGTTGAGCGTCCACTCCCGTTTCTCCGCCGTGCTCGACGTGCTTTCCCGCGAGAAGACCAACACCGGCATTCTCGTCCTGCTGTACGTGATCGCAGCGGTCTTCCTTTTGGTGGAAGTTGTCTCTCTGATAATTGGCGTCTCGCTAACCCGAACGATCACCGGAGCGTTCCAGAACTTGTACGAAGGCACGCAGCGCGTCAGCGCCGGGGACTTCTCCCACCGCGTCGAGGTCAGAGGCCGGGACCAGCTTGCCGAGGTGGCGGCCTCGTTCAACAAGATGACCGAAGAGGTCGAACGTCTACTCGGCGTGGCCAAAGAAAAAGAGCGCATGCAGGCGGAGCTGGAGATCGCCCGCGAGGTGCAGCGGCAGCTCTACCCCAAATCGGCGCCGAGGTTGACCCACCTGGAGCTGTATGCCGTGTGCAAGCCTGCCCGCACGGTTTCCGGCGACTATTACGACTACCAGACGATCGACAGTGGGCGTGTCATCGTCGCCATGGGGGACGTGGCCGGAAAGGGGATTTCTGCGGCCCTGCTCATGGCGACGTTGCAGTCGTCACTCCGGGCGCAAGTGCGCCATGCCGTTGACGGGGCCGGCGGCGACGGCCGCTCCGTTATTTCGACCTCGGCGTTGGTCGCCCGCCTGAATGAGCAGCTTTACTCGGATACCTCCCCGGAGAAGTACGCGACATTCTTCTTCTCCGTCTACGACGATTCGAAACAGACGCTGATTTACACCAACGCAGGGCATCTTCCTCCGCTTTTGTTCCGGAAGGGAGAGGTGACGCCGCTCGACGTCAACGGCATGGTCGTCGGCGCGTTTCCGTTTGCGCAGTACGGAGAGAGCCGGTTGGAATTGGAACCCGGAGATTTGTTGCTGACCTACACCGACGGCATCACGGAGCCCGAAAACGAGTATGGTGAGATGTTCGGCGAGCAGCGGCTTGTCGATCTCGTGCAACGCCACGCGGACGAGGAGTTGGAAGGGATCGTGCGCAAGGTGATGGAGGCCGTCGAGGAGTGGACCGGATCACCCGAGCTGCAAGACGACATGACGATCCTGGTGGCAAGGAGGTCGTAGTCCCCGGTGGAGACGCTGAAGCGCCGGCTCATAATCGTCGTCCTCGCGATCATCGTGACGCTGATGATCGGAACGCTCGGCTTCGTGGTAATCGAGGGCTACCCGCTCTTCGACGCCTTTTACATGTCGCTCATCACGATTACCACGGTGGGCTATGCTGAGGTCCACCCGCTGAGCCGCGCCGGCCGGATCTTCAACACCGGCCTGGTGTTGTTCGGCGTCGGGGTGATGTTCTACGCCATCGGCGCGATGACGCAGACGATCCTCGAACTCCAGCTCAGCGAGTTCTTCGAGAAACGGCGGGTGAAACGAATGATCGAGAACCTCAAAGACCATTTCATTGTCTGCGGCTTCGGCCGCGTCGGCCGGGCCGCCGCCAAGGAGCTGCAGAGGGCCGGCGCACCCTTCGTAGTGGTCGACACTGACCCGGCGATCGTGGAGCATGCTATCAAGCACGGAATGCTGGCCGTCAGCGCCGACGCCAAAAGTGACGAGACCCTCCGTGATGTCGGCGTCGAGCGGGCCAGGGGACTCATCGGCGCGCTGGCAAGCGACGCCGACAACCTGTTCCTCATCCTGTCGGCCAAGGCGATCAATCCGAAACTGACGGTGGCCTCGCGGGTCAACGAAGAGGAATCCGAGAGCAAACTCCGGCGCGCCGGGGCGGACGCGGTATTCCGCCCTTACAACATCACGGGCTACCGGCTGGCCCAGGCGATCTTGCGGCCGTTCGTCTTCGAGTTTCTGGATATCACGAGTTCCACGGTGGACATGGGTTTGAACATCGGCCTGGAGCAGGTGGAGGTGGCGGCCAGCAGCGACCTGGCCGGCAAGTCCCTCAAGGATATGCAGTTGAGGCGCGAACTCGACATTATTGTCCTGGCGATTCGCAAGGCCGACGGAAAGATGCAGTTCAATCCGCCAGCCGAGGCGGTTGTCGAAGGCGGAGACCACCTGATCGTGATGGGCAATCTGGCGCACGTGCAGCAACTGGCTGAACGCATGCAAGGAGCGCAGAAATGAAAGTCCTCACAGCGGAACAGATGAGGGAGATCGACCGGCGCACGATGGAGCTGGGCATCCCCGGCCTTGTGTTGATGGAAAACGCCGGGCACCGGGTGGTGGAACTGCTGCAAGAGAGGTTTGCGCCTCTCGACCGTCACCGCGTGGTGGTCCTTTGCGGCAAAGGCAACAATGGCGGCGACGGCTTCGTCGTGGCCCGGCAACTGTACACGCGGCTGCGCCCGGCCCGGCTCGACGTGGTGTTCGCTGGAGACGAGACTTCCCTCAAAGGCGACGCGGCGGCGAACTTCAAGATGTTGCAGGCTTGCGGCTGTCCCGTCGCCGGCGAGATCACTCCGGAGATGCGGAACGCCACCATCGTCGTGGACGCTCTGCTCGGGACCGGACTCGCGGGACCCGCCCGGGGCCGCATGCTGGAGTTGATCCGCGAAATCAATACCGGGTTCCCCGAGGCGCGCATTGTAGCCGTGGACATCCCCTCCGGGCTGCCGAGCGACAGCGGCGCACTGCTCGGCGAGGCCGTTCGCGCCGACTACACCGTTACTTTCACCGCCCCGAAGGTCGGCCAGGTGTTGCCGCCGGCCTGTGACTACGTCGGTGAATTGCGGGTCGGCGCCATCGGGTCTCCTCCCGAGCTCTGGGAGGAGAACGACGAGATCTGGCTCGCCGTCAGCACGCCGGCCCAGTTCCAGGACTTGCTCACGCGCCGCGCACCCGGAGGACACAAAGGGACTTACGGCCACGTGCTGACCGTCGGCGGCAGCCGGGGTAAGACGGGAGCAGCCGCCATGGCTGGCATCGCGGCGCTGCGGATGGGGGCCGGTTTGTCAACGGTTGCTTCACCCGCCTCGGCATTGCCGGTGATCGCCTCCCACTGGGCCGAGGTGATGACGGCGCCTCTGCCGGAAACGGCCGAAGGCGCCCTCGCCGGACCGTCTGCTTCCGGCGGGAGGCTTTCCGAGCTGGCGGCCGGAAAGACGGTCGTGGCTGTGGGGCCGGGCCTTGGCGTTCACCCCGAAACGGTTCAGACGGTTCGCTGGATCGCCGAGCGCCTCGAGCAACCGCTGGTCATCGACGCCGACGGCCTGAACGCGCTCGCGGGGACACCGTTCCGCGGCCGTCCGGGCATCGTCCTCACCCCTCATCCCGGGGAGATGGCGCGGCTGACGGGAACATCCACCAAGGACGTGATGGCCGATCGCGTGGCCGTCGCCCGCAGTTTTGCCACCGGCCGCGGCGTGATCCTGGTTCTCAAAGGGCAACGAACGCTCATCGCTACGCCGGCGGGCCGGGTCTGGATCAATCCGACCGGCACTCCGGCCATGGGTACGGGCGGGACCGGCGATATCCTTACCGGGATGATCGCCGGACTCATCGCCCAGCACCCGGACCGGATCGAGCAGGCGGTCTTGGCGGCCGTCTGGCTGCACGGCCGGGCCGGGGAGCTCGGCGCGCGCGAACTCGGCGAGCAGGTTCTCGTGGCCACCGACTTGCTCAAATTCCTCCCCGCGGCGATCGACGATGCACGAAACCTACCGGACGCGCTCTGAGGAAGAGACTATCGCTCTCGGGGAAAAGCTTGCCGCACGGCTGGAGCCCGGCTCCGTCGTCTTGCTCGTCGGCGAGCTGGGGGCGGGCAAGACCACCATCGCCAAGGGCCTCGTCAAGGGGCTTGGCGCAGCCTCTCCCGACGAGGTCTCCAGTCCGACGTTCACGCTCGTGCACGAATACGGGGATCCCCCTTCGGTCTACCATGTGGACCTGTACCGCATCGAGGAAGTGGCCGAGTTGGAGTCTCTTGGGCTGGAGGAGCTCTTTGATCGCCGCGCCGTCGTCCTCGTCGAGTGGGGAGACCGCTTTCCCGGATTCTGGCCCCCAGACAGGTTCGAGATCCGCCTCCGCCGACGGGACGATGCCGAGCGCGAGATCGAATTCCGGAAGCTCTCCGGGCTTGATTCCCGATGAGGGTGCGGACCGCATCGTACGGGGACGGCGAGATTTTTCTTCTGCCCGCGCCACTGTAAGATTACGAAGTTGCTCCGATGCAGGTAAAAGTTCGGGTCAACGTCACGCTTCTTCAGTTCTGCCTTTCCACCGTCCGGGCGGCCGCCTTAGCGGCGGCCGCCCTGTTGCCGCCGGCCGCGCTGATGTTGCTCGCCATGGCGGTCTGGCGGCTCGCCGCGGACATGCGGCTGGCAGAAGGATTCATCTTCAGCGCCGGGACGCTTTCCCACTGGCAGGCTTGGGCGATCGGCGCGTTGGCGCTGCAGGGCGCCGCCTGGACGCTGAACCGCCTGGTGTTCGCGGACCCGGCCCGCGCTTCCCGCGCCATCCAGCCTCAGCGTCACACTCCGGCGCGCGAGCACGTTTCGGCGGAGACGGCCGACGTCTGACTGCCGGCGTTGCTACACGGCCCACTTCTTGCGCATGCGCCGGTCCAACATCTTCGCGGCCGCGGGATCGCCGACGATGCGCTCCCGCTTCGGATCCCACTCGATCGGCCGGCGGGTGCGGATCATGATGTCGCTCAGGTGACTGATCGTGTCCGAGCGGATGGCCGCCTCGAGAGGACTTACGGTCTGGTCGCGGCTCTTGACGCAGTCGATGAAATTTCGCTGGTGGTCTTCGCTCTTCGGAAGCCGTGTGTCGCTGTCACGGAACTCGACGGCTTCAAGCGAGGCGCGGCTCGCCTCGAGACCCCTCCGGTCCACGCTCACCCACCCTTCGGAACCAAAGAAGGTCGTGCCGTGAGTAACCCAGTGGGATCGGTACTTGGGAACCACGTCCACGGCTACGCGCTGGGACATGAACCGCATCGTCACACCGCTCTCGTAGTAGCAGGTAACGTCCCATTCCTCCACCGTGTCGTACAGCCCGAACTCCGGGAGCCTGCCTGCGCCCTCGTAATAGACAGGGCTGGTGTGGTCCGTGCCCAGCCCCCATTGCGCGATGTCCAGCGGGTGGGCGCCCCAACCGGCGATGAACCCCAACGCGTAGTCGTAGATGTGATAGGTGCCGTACTTCGTGCAGCGGTCCACGGTGTAAGGCCGCTTCGGCGACGGGCCGCACCAGAGGTCGTAGTCGAGCCCCGGAGGCGGCGGCACCGGCCTCACCGACCCGTAGCGCTTCACGTGAAAATCATCGAACTGTTCGGAAATGTCCGGGCACCAGACCTCGACGCGCTCGATCTTTCCCAGGTAGCCGTTGCGGACCAGCTCGCACGCGTAGCGAAACTGGGGCGAGGAGCGCTGCTGAGTGCCGTACTGGAAGATGACTCCCGAGGCCTTCACGGCGTCGCGCAGCCGCCACGCCCACTTCATGGCCACCCCCAAGGGCTTCTCGACGTACATGTCCTTGCCCGCTTTGGCAGCAGCGATGGCCAGCGGCACATGCCAGTGGTCCGGCGTCGCCACTACGACGGCGTCCACGTCGTCGCGGCCGATCACTTCGTATGGGTTGCGGTAGCTCTTGACGTAATCGCCGCCGTAGTGCTCGTTGAACTCCTCCCGGACGGCCTCGCGCCGATCCTCGTAAGCGTCGCAGACGGCGACATATTGGACATCGGGAAACTTCAACATCGCGCGGTTCACCCAACGTCCGCGGTTGCCTACCCCGAGTGCCGCGAGGTTCACCCGGTTGCTCGGTGCGCGTTTGCCGAACACCGATGCCGGGACGATCATGGGCAGTGCGGCCGCAGAGACCGGAACGCTGCCGAGAAACTCTCGCCGGCTCAGCCGGCAACCGTCTTTTCGCTTTGTCGGCTTGGGGATGCTCATGACTATTCTTCTTATCAGGTTCATTCGGGCTCGCCCGCTCCCGTCTCATCGACGAGTCCTCGCAAGTGGGCGAGGCTGCGCTCGGCCTGCTCGATCGTACCGCACTCGACGCTGAGCACGATGAGCCCGGCGGGCGCCCGACGGCAGATCTCGATCACCTTGCGCCAATCGATCACCCCGTCTCCGCAGGCGCAGCCGACGGCGGTTCCGGTCACCTTGCCCCGCTCGGCGTCGGCCTGGGCTACCGAAATGTCCTTGGCGTGGACATGGACGAGCCGGTCTTTCACGTGATCGAGCCAGGTGATGGGATCCTCGCCGGCGAGGAAGGCGTTTCCCGTGTCGAAATTGATGCCGATCACCGGCGATTTCACCAGGCCGTAGATCCGATCCAGGCCAGCGGGCGATTTGCTGTATTGCTGATGCGGCTCGAGACCGATCCGGATCCCGCGGGGCTCGGCCACGGCGGCCGCTTCATGAAGAACGTAGCGCATCAGGACATGATCTTCCTCTGCGGTGGTCCAGGCTGGCTTCGGCCCCTCGTCGGTGTTCACCACCGGCGCGCCGCATTCGGCCGCGAAGCGGATGGCCTGCTTCAGATACTCCAAACTCACCTCGGGCTTCGCCAGCGGCGTGTGCGAAGAGAGCCCGCTCAGTTTGACGCCCGCCCGCTCGCAGGCCCGCCGGATGCGGTACGGGTCATCTAACATCGATACGCTGTGGAAGTAACCGGCCTCGCTCAACAGCTCCCGGCCCCAGTGCACCATCGGCTCGACGTACTCGTAGCCGATCCGCGCCGCCTCTTCGACTCCCCACTCGAAAGGTTTGTCCGCCGAGCGGACGAACTCCAGGTTTACGCCGATTGCAATCTTCGCCATGCGACCTCCGCCCTGGCACTATACTGAAAAAACACGCGCTGGGAAAGAGCTCCAGGGGCCAGATTTCGAGAAAGCACGCGCACCGAGAACGGGCCGAGCGCCGCTTCGGAATGTCAGGAAACGGGGACCGGCGTCCGCTCAGGCTGGCGGGCAGACGTCCATCCCGTAGCCGGGGCCTCCTTCGGCCGCCACCAGCTCGCGCATCAGGTTCACGTAGAATGTGTTGCTGGCGGAACGGATATTCCGCTCCCCGCGATCCGGAAACGCCACGTGCTCGAGCTCGTGCAGGAAAACGGCCAGCAACGCCGCCTCGAAATGCAACGTCTCGAGACGTTCGCCCAACTCCCCGGCGGCCAACGCTGAGATGGGATGGGGTTTCCAGTCGCGGATCTCTTCCCAGGCGAGATCCACCTCGCCGACGTAACTTCCCAGGTCGGACGCGAGCCGGTGGGCCAAACGGGATTCCGTGCCGCGCGGGTGAAAATGACCCAGGCAGCCGCAAGTGTTGCGCGGGCGCAGCACGACGACCACCATGGCGGGCAGGGCTGCCAGCACCCGGCGATACGGTTCCAGCAACCGTTGGGGGAGCCGGGGCAGCCTGCGGCCCAGGATAGATTGAATCTCGTGGGCGGCCGCGGCTGAACCTTTCGGGTACGTCAGCAGGAGCAGGGGAAAACCCTCGCCGGGGCGGACGAGGAGCTGTTCGCGTCCCCGCAGCCGCTCCATCAACCGTTGCCAGGCACTGGGTGGGTGGACTGCCGCCGTGCGGCGCCGCCCGGATCGACGTTCCAGGATCACACGGAACCGCGCCCTCTTCTGATATTCTGACAGAAAAGGCACTTCTTTTTTCGCCGATGCGATACCACGTCCGGTACCGGCCCTCGGGCATTTCTTACTCCGGGATGTTTCCGCCGGGCGTCAAATGGCTCCTGATCGCCAACGCCATCGGCTTCGTCGTTTACTTCCTGGCTTTCGACACATGGGTCGGCGGGCTGCTGGCCTACCTCAAGCTCTACCCGCGGATGGTGGTGGGCTACCTGGCCGTCTGGCAGCTCGTGACCTATATGTTTCTCCACGCCGGCCTGTGGCACCTCTTCTTCAACATGGTGGCTCTTTGGATGTTTGGGGCCGAACTGGAGCGCACTTGGGGCACCCGGCGGTTCTTGCAGTTCTATTTCCTTTGCGGCATCGGCGCCGGCGTCTGTGTCGTCCTGGCGGACCTGCTGACCGGCGCGCCGAACATCCCGACGATCGGGGCTTCCGGCGCCATTTTCGGGGTCCTGCTCGCGTACGGGATGCTCTTTCCCGATAGCCTGATCTGGATTTGGTTTCTGTTCCCCGTCAAAGCAAAGTGGTTCGTGCTGGGGCTGGGGGTGATCAATTTCCTCTACCTGGTGAAATCGCCCGGCAGCGGCGTCAGCCACGTGGCGCACCTGGGGGGTATGCTGATCGGGTATCTTTATCTACGGTCCCGTTACACCCGGGTAGACCTGCTCGGGGAGCTGCGTTCCTGGTACCGGGACTGGAAGATCCGGAGAGCGCGCAAGAAGTTCGAGGTCTACATGCGGAAGCGCCGCCGGGACCGGGACGATTGGGTCAACTAGCTCTGCGGCGGGCGCCAGGGCCCGCGGGAACGGCCCAAGTCAGGGGCCCGTCTAATACAATTGAAGTACGGGGATGTATCATGCGAGCGATGAGGCGCACACTCCTGCTTGCGTTGGCGGCTCTTTTGATTCTGCCAGCGCCGGCTGAACCGCAAGCCGGGCCCAAGAGCCGCACGACGGAAACCGTCACCAGACCTCGGCGGGGGGCCAAGAAGGCCGAGCCGGCCAAGCTGCCACCAATCGAATCCGAGATCAACAAACGCAAGCGAGAGCAGCCGGAAATCCCCGCCGGAACGCCCACCTTCCGTGCTGATGTTCTTACGGTTACTGTGCCCGTGGCCGTCGTCGATAACAAGGGCCGGTTTATCCCGAACATCCCGGCCGACAGGTTCCGTATCCTCGAGGACAAAGTTCCACAGAAGATTACCAGCTTCGAAATGGGCGAGGCTCCGATGACGGTTTGCCTCGTGATCGAGTGGAGCGGTCTTTTCCAGCAGTACTGGAGCGAGACGTGGTACCAGACGCTCACGGCCGCTTATGGGTTCCTCGAGACGCTGAAGCCGGAGGACTATGTCGCTGTCGTCGCCTACGATTTGCGGCCTGAGATCTTGGCCGACTTCACGACCGACAAGCGGCAAGTCTACCGCGCGATGCAACGGCTGCAAATCGCCGCTTATTCCGAATCCAACCTATTCGATGCCCTCGTGGACACGGCCGAGCGCATGGCCGACATCGAGGGCCGCAAGGCGATCGTGCTCATCTCTTCGGGGCTGGACACTTTTAGCAAGCTGAATTTCGGCCAGACGCGCCGCCGGCTGCAGATGGCCGGGGTGCCGATCTATGCCATCGGGTTGATGCAGGCGCTTCGCGAATGGTATGACGCGCGGGGTTACCTCGGTCCGATCGCGCGCCTCGACTTCCTGCAGGCCGACAACCAGATGCGCACCTTCGCGAAGGAGACCGGTGGAATGGCGTTCTTCCCGCGCTTCTACGGGGAGTTCCCCACCATCTTCGCCAACATCGCCCAGGCCCTCCGCAACCAATACACGATCACCTACTCGCCCACGAATCAGGCCCGCGACGGCTCGTTCCGCAAGATCAAAGTCGAGCTCGTCAACCCTGCCACCGGCGAGAAGTTGCGCATCGTTGATCAGCGCGGTAAGACCGTCAAGTACCGCATCATCGCCAAGTCCGGCTACCGGGCTCCGCGGCCGGTCGAATAAACGGCGAAGGCCCGTAAAACGTGGTTTTGGAACACGAATCGAGCCTGTTGTCAAGGACTCGATCTTCCCTTTTTCCAAGCCGATAGAAATTGATTGACAGCCGCCAGCGGGCTCTGCTAATTTCGCGGAGTCAAATGAATCGAGCCCATCCATCTTCCAATCCTCCTGCTCACATTCTCCTGATCGACGACAACAAGATGGGGCTGGCTGCCCGGAAGGCGGTGCTCGAAGAGTTGGGTTACCAGATCTCCACCGCCGGCAGCGGGGCGGAAGGCCTGAAACGGTTCGCCGAAACCGAGTATTCCTTGGTCATCACCGACTATCGAATGCCGCGGATGAACGGGCTGGAGGTGATCCGCCGCATCCGCGAGCAGGCGCCCGACGTCCCGATCATTCTCCTCTCCGGGTTCGCCGATACGCTCGGCCTGGATGAGAACAATACTGGGGCCGACGTTGTGATTCAGAAAAGCGCCACCGAGGTCACCCAGATGGTGCGGGCGGTCCGCAAGCTGCTGCGCGTCAAGAAGGCGTCGCGTAAGCCGCCTCGGTCGCAACAGCCGGCCGCGGGCCGGGCGAAGCGGCGGGCGCAATAGTCTCTTAGAGGGGCTTCCTCAGGTCGCGGTGAGCCGTTTTCACCGTGTACCCCGCCCGCTTGAGCCGCTTGGAGATCTCGTCGGCGATCATTACCGAACGATGGCGGCCCCCGGTGCATCCGAACGAGATCGTCAGGTAGCTCTTGCCTTCGCGCACGTAATGCGGCAGCAGGTAGATGAGCAGGTCGGAGATCCGCTCGATAAATTCTACCGTCTGGGGAAACGAGCGGATGTAGCGGGCGACGCGGGGATTCCGGCCGCTCAGGTTGCGGTACTCCGGCACGTAGTTCGGGTTCGGCAGGAAGCGGACGTCGAAGACCAGATCGCTGTCGGGCGGCACGCCGTGGCGGTAGCCGAAGCTGTTGACGTAGATCATGATGCGTGAGACTTCCCCCGGCACGCCGAAGGTGTCCTTCACCAGCGCCCGCAAGTCGTGGACGTTGAACTTCGAAGTATTGATGATGTGGTCCGCCAGTTTCCGGACCGCTTCCAGTTGCCGCCGTTCGCGGCGGATGTTTCGCAATACTGAACGCCCCGTGCCCAGCGGATGCGGCCGGCGCGTCTCGCTGTAACGGCGCACCAAGGCCTCCTCATCGGCTTCGAGGAAGACGAGCGTGGTGTGAATCCTTCGCCGGAGCTTCCGGTACAACTCCGGAAACCGCGCCAATCCGCCGCCCCGGACGTCTACCACAACCGCCGCCCGGGTGATGTTGGGCGAGTCGCGCGTCAGCTCGGCGAAGGTTGGAATGAGGTCGATGGGAAGATTGTCTACGGCGTAATAGCCTAGATCCTCGAGGCTCTTCAGGACCGTACCCTTGCCGGATCCGCTGAGGCCGGTTATGACGATGAGTTCCGGCTGCGGCGGCTTGCCGGCGGGTTCGGTCCTTTCAGGCATTCATGCGTATCTAGGCTTCTACCAGATCGAAATTGCCGTCTTCGCGGCGCAGCAGCACCGAAAGACGGTCCGTTTCCGCGTCGCGGTAGATGAAGTAGTTGCGGCCTTCCATCGCCAGCAGAGCCTCTTCGAGAGTCATTGGCTTCTGGTTGGCGCGGTGGTTGACCCGGAAGACCTGAGGCTCGATTGCCTCAGCAGTCTCCTCGGCGGCCGCCTCTTCCGCCTCTTCCTCGGCCGCTTTGGCGCGGAGGGACTGGTCCGGCGTCCGGCGTGTGTCGCGGAACTTAGCCCTGAGCTTGCGGACCTGTTTATCGAGCTTCTCGATCGCGCTGGTCATGGCCGTATACAGGTCCGGGGCGGCGCCGGCGCCCACCAAAACGTGGTCGCGGATGTTCACCGTAATTTCGGCGTTGTACGTCTGACGCTCCTGGGTGATGACGAAGTGGGCCTCGCGCTCCTCGCGGCCGTCCACGACCTTGGCCAGCTTCTGAAGTTTCGCATCGAGCTTCCGCCGTTCCGCGGGCATCAAGGTGTCGAGCTTACCTTTGTACGTGACCTTCATATCTCCCTCCGACCATCGTGGCGATGATTGTTTCCGCCGGCTTGCACAGGGCGCTCGGCCCTGGCCGCTCGTCGGCTTTGCAGACTGACCCGATTCGCTTTCCCCACGGGCCCCCAGGGTCAATCCCGGACGCGCCGGTGATGTGTCGAGGGTATTTTCATGTCTTCCCTGTACTTGGCCACCGTGCGCCGCGTCACTTCAATCCCTTCGGCCCGCAGGCGCTTCGTAATCTCCTCATCGGTCAGCGGCTTCCGCGGATCCTCCTCCTCGATCATTTTCTTGACCTTGCGCTTGAGCAGCAGCAACGGCGTGGCCGCACCCGAAGGGCCTTGCACCGCCTCCGAGAAGAAGAACCGCAGTTCGTAAACTCCCTGGGGCGTCTGGGCGTACTTATTCGCCACCGCGCGGCTCACCGTCGAGGGGTGTACCCCGATCTCCTCGGCGACCTCCTTGATCATCATCGGGCGCAAGTAGTCGATCCCGTTGTCGAAAAACTCCCGCTGGCGCCGTACGATCACCTGGCAGACTTTCAGAATCGTTTGCTTCCGCTGCTCGATGTTCTTGATGAGCTGGATCGCCGAGGCGTAACGGTTCTTGATGTAGTTCCGGACCTCTTTGCTCGGCTCCTGGTCCCGGCGCGTCATGTGCCGGTAGTCGAGGTTTACCCGCAGTTGCGGCAGGTCCTCGTCGTTCAACTGGATGATGTAATCATCTCCTTCTTTGAAGATGAACACCTCAGGCTCGATGGGCCGCGCCCCCGGACTCGAATAGCTCGAACCGGGACATGGGTCCAGATGCTGAATGTGCGCGATCGCCTTCTCCACCTCGGCCACGCTCACGTTCAGCGCTTTGGCCAAATCCTTCTTCTTGTGCAGCTCGAGCAGCTTCAGGTGGTCTGAAATGATCTTCCAGGCCAGCGTGTCCGTCTCTTCGCGGCTCTTGAGCTGCAGCAACAGGCACTCGCGTAGGTCGCGCGCCCCGACGCCGGCAGGATCCAGCGACTGCACCACTTCAAGCCCCTCTTCGAGATCCTCGAGCTTGTGCTCGCCCTCGGCGGCGATCTCCTCGAGGCTCGAGGCCAGGTATCCGTTGCTGTCTAAGTTACCGATGATCGCCAGCGCCGCGTTGCGCACTTCGTCGGACAGCACCACCAGGCTGAGCTGCTGCTGCAGGTAGTCCGACAGCGTCACCGGCGCTGAGAGGAAGGTCTCGAAGGAAGGCTTCTCGACTGTCTCCGAAGCTGGCGCGCGGAAGCCCGGATCGAGATATTCTTCGAAAAACGATCCGAAATCGATCTCGTTGAACGGATCCGCGGTCTCAACGGCGGGCGCTTCCGCTGGAGCCCCTATAGCGGACTCCGCTGGAGCTTCCCCGGTTTTTTGCGGGTTGCCCTCCTCCGTCTCCGGCTGCAGAGCTTCCCGGACCGCTTCCAAAATCAGCTCGTCCGCAGGGTGTGGATCCCTGTCGGCACGCTCAAGCGCCGCCTGGATCTCTTCCGGCGTCAACTCGTCGGTGCCCGAGCCGGCTTCTTCCAGAACGGGGTTCTCGGCGAGTTCCTGGGCAATGTACTCTCGCAACTCCGGTCGCGCCAGCTGCAGCAGCTTCACCATCTGGATGACGCTCGGCGTGAGCGTTTGCCTCGGCGCAACCTTGACTTGAAGCCGTTGCGAGAGATAGCCCATCTGCCACCATTATACCCGCACCCCGTCGCCGGAACGCCCGCCGGACCGAACGCAGATGACAAGCGGTGAGAGTCACCTCGCACGTGCGAAACAGGTAAAGAACGGAAAGATTCTCTGCCTGCGGCGGTTGCAAATTGGCGGCTCCGCATTCTCGATCTCCGAACCCCTATGCGACGCCGCAGAGGAAAAAGCGTAGAAAAGGCGAAGATATCTCTTCCACACTTGAGTGTGCCGTGAGCGGCGGATGTGCGTGGTTCTGCGCGGCGGGTGAGTAGGCCCTGTTACTTTTTCACGGCCGGCTTGCAAGCCGGGCACACCACTCCCGGCCGCCAGTTGTAACCGCTGAACTTACCGTCCTCGAACTCGATCGGAAGGCTCACGTCGGCGACGGCCGCGCTCCAGTGGATCTTCTTCGATTCCACCGTGCGGCCGGCGGGGCTGACGATCTTGGCCACGGCGATCGATCCGCAGACCCCGCCCATCGCGTAGTCGCCGTCGGTGATCGCCGTCGCGTGGATAGCGTGGTCCGACTCCGTCGTGAAGACGGCCGTCGCGGTCGTCCCGCCGGTTGAGGATCCGACGGTGAGGCTGATCGCCGGCTTCACTTGCCCGTTCAGGTAATCGAGCAGCTTCTGGCCCGCCATGACGTCCAACTCCTCGATCAGCAGGTCCCGCACCGCGTCCTCGATAATGGCGTCCCGCCGCGCGCGCAACATCACCGCCGTCTCCTCGAGGGGCAACTGCAATTCCTCGACCTCGTCTTCCATTTCGACGACGCGCTGCATCGCCTGGCTGGCGGTCCGCATCACCTTCGCGATCACCTCTTCGGGAAGCCCGCCCTCTTCCAAGTGTCGGGCGCGGATTTCAGCCCCGACGCGGTCCGGCCCATCGGCAAGCAGCCGGAACAGGATCCGCCAGGCGATGACGTCAGGGATGCTGTAGGGCTCCTGTTCGCCGGAAATGTCGGTTCCCGGCGAGTAAGGCAGCGGCTCGCAGTCCGGCTGCGCCGCCACGGGAAAGACAACCAGCAGGAGCAGGCCAAACAAGCCGAACGCCTTCATGCCGCACCTCTCGGGGCGCCGGATCGAGCTTTCCGCGAAGCCGGTCGACATTTCGGAAAAACGGCCGGAATGTCCCCTTCTCTACACAACATTCTTGCGCCGTTTTTCCGGCTGTCAACAGAAAAATTTCGCCAGCACGCGCTTTCGGCGCCGGCCGGCCGCTTTCCAAAACCGGAAAACTGCGCACCTTTCTGTTTAGCCTCTGCCGGGGCTTTCCCTTACGCCTCCGCCGGGGGCCGCTTCCAATACTCGAGGGCCGGCCCTTTCGCTCCTCCCGGCCCGTCGGTCACCGCCCGGCGCCGCAACTCCTCCATCCGCTCTGCAGTCAGCCGCTTCCACTGCTGTGCCGTCCGCAGGTCGTCGTCCAATTGGCCCCGCGTGCTGCAGCCTACCGCGGCGCAATGAATCGGGAGGTTCAACGCGTACTCGAGGCACTCCTTCGCGCTCAGCACCCGCAGCAGGAAGGCATTCCCGAAAACCTTCATCGCCTGGATGCCCAGGCCGCGTTTCACGGCTTCCGGCAACGTGATTTTCTCGAAGCTCAAATAGCTCGGGTCAGCGGCGTGCAGCGGCATCAGGATCGTGTCGAAGCCGTCGTAGCGCTTCATCATTTCGTTGAGCACGTACGGGTCGCGGTGGCCGGTGAATCCGATGAACCGGCACTTGCCCTTCTTCTTCGCCGCCTCGAAGGCCTCGATGGCGCCGCCCGGGGCGAAGATCCGCTCGACGTCTTCCATCGTGCCGACTCCGTGGATCTGCCACAGGTCGAGATAATCGGTGCGCAGCCGCCGGAGCGATACGTCCAGCTCCGCCTCGGCCTGCCGCGCCGTCCGTTTCGTCGTCTTCGAGGTGAGAAACAGCTCTTCGCGGTGCGGGGCCAGTACGTCGCCGTAGACCTCCTCGGCCTGCCCGCCCCAGTAGCTGTGCGCGCAGTCCCAGTAGGTAAGCCCCAGCCCATAGGCATACCGCAGGTGCGCCCGAGCCTCTTCCTTCGTACGGAGCAGCTTCATCCTGGCCCCGCCCTGGCCGATGACGCTCACCTCGACGCCCGTCTTGCCGAAGACGCGCCGCGGCACGTCGCCGGCTTTCGGCTTTGCCGGGCGGGCGTATAAGCTGGTCAAGCCGAGTCCGGAAAAGACAGCCCCGGCGAAAGTTCTCCGCTTCATGGCTCCAACCTCCAGGTCCTAGGTTTCCTGCGTCGTTTTCACCGCCACGATGAGATCAGTCGGCCCGGCGAGCTCGATGCGCCGGACGCCGGTGAGTCCGGCCGCCTCGAGCCACTCGGCGTATTCCTGCTCGGTGTAGCTGTTGCCCTTCGCCGTCGCCACCAGCATGTTCACCGCGAAGATGGCCGCTGGTTGGGGATTGGTCCGGCTGCCGTCGAGGATGAAGTCCTGGATAACCAGGCGGCCGCCCGGCGCGAGAGCCGCCCCCGCCCGCGCGAGCAGATCCCGGTTCTCTTCCGGCCCCAGCATGTGGCAGATGTTCGAGAGGAGCACGAGATCATAGCCCTCGCCGAAGCGGTCGCACGTCAGGTCGCCCGGCTGCAACGTGATCCGTTCTTCGAGGCCCGCTGCCTGGACGTGCCGCCGGGCGATCTCGAGCACTTCCGGCTTGTCGAGGATCACCGCCCGGAGTTCCGGGTTCGCCTGGGCGAAAGCGATCGCGTAGGAGCCCGGGCCGCCGCCGATATCGAGCAACCGCCGCACGTCCGCGGCTCCTACCGCCGCGACGATCTGTGGCGCCCGCTCCGTCGCGTTTCGGGCCATGGCGGCGATGAAGGCTTCCGTCCAGTCTTCGTCCCGAGGCTTCTCCTCGCGCGCGAGCACGGAACCGCCGGCCCGCACACACTCGGTGAGCGTGGACCACGAGTCCCACATATGCAGGGTGTGCAAAGTCGCCAATCGCTCATTTCCTGGAGAGGCCTCGTCGAAGTAACGCGCCGTGTCGGTTGTATTGCGGTAAGTCGCGCGGTGCTTCTCGAGCAGTCCCAGCGCCGTGAGCGCGTCGAGCAAGATCGCCGTGGCCCGGGGATCCGCGCCGATCCGTGAAGCGACCTCGTTCGCCGTTGCACCCGCCCCAACGGCGGTGAATACATTCAGCTCCACTGCGGTAAGCGCGATCCGGCTGGCCTGGAAGCCGCGCAGAATCTCGGAAAGGTAGACCGGCAGCATACCCCAAACGTATCAGAACTGGTGGCGGGATCATGGCGCCGACCGCCTATCCCTCCAAAGGTGACCCCGCGCGAGCCAGTCGCCCAAATTGCGGACCGGGCGAGAGTCGGGACGGCCGGGGAAGCGTCTCGGAATTTCCCCAACCAAGGGAACTACGGACCGCTCAAAGGCTCAACGATTGAAGTTCACGATGGCGGCGAAGCTGTCCGGCTTCAAGCTGGCGCCGCCCACGAGGGTGCCGTCGATCTCCTCTTGCGCCATCAGGTCCTTGACGTTGCCCGGCTTGACGCTGCCGCCGTAAAGGATGCGTACCGCGGCTGCGGCTTCTTCGCCGAACTTCTTCGCCACTTCGGCGCGGATCACTTTGTGCGCCTCGGAGGCGATCTCCGGCGTCGCCGTCTTGCCCGTCCCGATGGCCCACACCGGCTCGTAGGCGATCGTCACCCGGGCGAACTCCTCCGGCGTCAGCCCCGCCAGCCCGCCCTGGAACTGCGTGACCAGGACCTCTTCGGTCTTGCCGGCCTCGCGTTCTTCCAGGTGCTCGCCGACGCACACGATGGGCTTCAGGCCGTGCTCGAGAGCGGCTTTGGCGCGTTTCAGCACCGTCTCATCCGTTTCCCCGAAATACTGCCGGCGCTCGCTGTGGCCGATGATGACCCAGCGCGCGCCCGCCGCCGCCAGCATCGGGCCCGAGATCTCACCGGTGAAGGCGCCTTCCCTTTCCCAATAAAGATTCTGGCCGCCGATCTCGATACGGGTTCCTTCCACCGCCTGGACGGCGGCGGGAATATTGACGAACGGAGGGCAGATGACGATTTCGCAGTGTGTCGCAGAGGCTACCAGAGACTTGAATTCATCGAAGAAGACAGTGGTTTCCGCGGGCGTCTTGAACATCTTCCAGTTGCCCGCCATGATCGGAGTGCGGTTCGTAGCCATAGACCCATCAGTGTAGCAAGGCCCTGGCGTGGAACCGCCGAAATGCTTCTCACCGGGCCGGTCGGTAGTCGAAGGCGAGATCGGCCGGCAGCAGCTCGCCGCCGTGAGCGCGCTGAAAAGTGCGGGCGGCGTCGAGATCGGCGAACGAGATCATGCCCGGCTCACAGGGCTCGTCTGCCTCAGCGCCACCGCGCCGCATGCGTGCCGCCGGCAGCGGCTGCCGCGTACAGTAGTTGACTCCGCTTCCCACGACGACGTAAGCGGAGCGAGCGTCAATCATGCGGCCCGAGTCGTAGTCGGTGACTTGGACGACGGTGACCGGCTCCTTGGATCCTTCCTGGAGCCGCCGGGCGCAGGCGGGGCAGCACAGCAGCGTGCGGCCGGCGCCGGAGACGGCCAAAGCGCGGGTTTCAGCCGGGACGCCCCGTTTGCAGACGATGCACCGGTTCAGATTGGCCGAAGTGACGATGGTCCAGACGAAGAAGGTGATGCCGGCGGCGAAGCCCACCAGCGCCAGGCGCAATGCCGATTGGAAACCCAGCTTCATCCCGCCCCCCTCTCTGGTGTGTACAGATGAGCCGGACAGCGGACGGGATGCACTCGATCTTGCCGGCCGAAGCGGCCCCCGAGCGGGAGTCCGGCTATACTGGCTATTTGTTGATCGTATTGAGGGTGAATGCCGTAAGCCGCCCGCTGCCGCGCCGCTGGATCGTTTCCGGCGCCGCCAGGCGAAACGGGTCCGGAAGGGGCCGGTTTCTCTTCCATTCGGGGCCGCGGCGCGGTATGATGATAAAAGACGGAGCTTAAGATCTTAAGATCTGAATATAGTCTCCAGTCCGCTGCCCCGCCGCCGGCAGCGGCGCCCGCGGAGACCAGCGAACCGCTCCGGATGCAAAGGCGACTAGTGAGAATGCGGCGGCCCGGCCCAGGCGGCCGCGCCGCCCGACGACAGGAGGTTCATCGATGAGCAATCTGGTTCCCCCACATGGGAGCGAGGCACTGAAACCGCTGCTCCTTGAAGGCGAGGCGCGCGCCGAGGAGTTGAAGAAAGCCGAGGGGCTCAAAAAGGTCCCCATGACCAGCCGCGAGACAAGCGACTTGATCATGATGGGCATCGGCGCGTTCACGCCGCTGGACGGCTTCATGGGTTACGACGACTGGAAGGGCTGCTGCGACGACTTCCGGATGCCCTCCAAGAACGGCCTGTTTTGGCCCATCCCCATCACGCTTTCCGCTGACGAGGACCTGGCGAACTCCATCTCCGTCGGTGAAGAGGTGGCCCTGTGGGACAAGGAAACCGAGTCCATCATGGGCACCATGAAGGTCACTGAGAAGTACACCATCGACAAGGAGCACGAGTGCATGCAGGTCTTCCGGACCACCGACACCGAGCACCCGGGCGTTCAGAAGGTCATGGCCCAGGGGCCGGTGAACCTCGCCGGACCGATCAAGGTCGTCTCCGAGTCCTACTATCCGGAGATGTTCAAGGGCATCTATCAGCGCCCGGCCGAGGCCCGCAAGATCTTCGAAGAACGGGACTGGAGCACTGTGGCGGCCCTGCAGTTGCGTAACCCGATGCACAACTCCCACGCCTACCTGGCCTGGATCGCCATCGAGGTCTGTGACGGCGTCTACATCCACCAGCTCGTCGGCAAGCTCAAGCCCGGCGACATCCCCGCCGAAGTCCGAGTGAAGGCCATCCAGGCCCTGGTGGACAACTACTTCCGCAAGGAGCGCGTGGTGCAGGGCGGCTATCCCATGGAGATGCGCTACGCCGGGCCGCGCGAGGCTTTGCTGCACGCCGTCTTCCGGCAGAACTACGGCTGCTCGCACCTGATCGTCGGCCGCGACCATGCCGGCGTCGGCGATTACTACGGTCCGTTCGACGCCCAGAAGATCTTCCGTGAGATTCCCCAGGACGCCCTCGTGCTCCGGCCGCTTTGTATGGACTGGACTTTCTATTGCTACAAGTGCCAGAGCATGGCTTCGATGAAAACCTGCCCGCACGAGGAGAAGGCCGTCCTCGACGAGAACGGCAACTACGTCAGCGGCGCCCGCCTGCTGCTCTCCGGCACGATGCTGCGCAAGATGCTCAGCGAGGGCAAGCCGGTGCCCAAGGAGTTCTCCAAGCCCGAGGTGATCGCCATCCTGAAGGAGTACTACGCGAGCCTCAAGGAAAAGGTTGAGGTGAAACTCCACGGCGCCGCGACCGGGGAGGCCGCCAACAAAAAGTGACTTCCTCCGGCCGGCGGGGCGCGGGACCGCCGGGCCTCGCCGCCGCTTTCTCCGGACGCTACCCAGGCGGCCGGACAGCGCCGTTCGCCCGCCGTTTCTTCGCCTTGCGGAGCAGACTCATGGTTTCAGTTCCGTCCGCGCGCCCATCAGCCGTTCGTACTCAGCGTTGAAAGCGCAGCCGTAAAGAGCGATCAGCGAAAGCAGGTACATCCACAGCAGCAGCGCGATGACCGCACCGATGCTGCCGTAGAAGACATTGTAATCGGCGATATTGCGGACGTACCAACTGAAAATCAACGTCGCCGCCATCCACAGCGCCGCGGCGATGATCGCGCCCGGGTAGATATAGCGCCACTGCTGCGGCCGCGCCGGCCCCAACTTGTAAAGCACCAGCAGCGTAAGCACAGTGGCGCCGAAAGCCACCGTAAACCGCACCGCCTTGCCCAGCCACAGGAAACCGCCAACCAGCTGCTCACCCTGTTCCAGCATGCCCACCATCGTGGCCAGCCAGACCTCCGTCCGGTTGCCGAACAGGATCATCGCCGAGGCGCCGAGTCCCGGTAGCGCACAGCAAAACACCAGGCCGATGGCCACTAGTCTGCCCTTGAGCATCGGTCTGCCCGCGGGAATCTTGTAGACGGAGTTGAAGCCGTCGATCAGGCTCTGGATCAGCCCGGAAGCCGCCCAGAGCGAGACAATCACCGCGAAGACGATCAGCGAGGCGGGCCGCTCGCCGGCCATCGTGAAGCGCCGCAGCACCAGCTCTTTGGTGCCCGGCGGCACCACCTCGAACAAGAAGCGCGCGATCACTTCCGCCATCTGCTCGGCCCGGAAATGAAACAGGATCAGCCCGACGGTGGTGACGATCGGAAAGAAGGAGAGCAGCCCGGAATAGGCCGCGCTCTTGGCGATGCCGAGACAGTCGTCCTCGACCAGGGTGAGGAGCGCCCGGCGCAGCAGCCACCAGAAACGTTTCCACCTGCCGGCTTCCACGACGCTTCACCTAAGTAGCGCAGCCTGGTCCGCCGCGCGACAATGGGACTCTGCGAAGCAGACGCTCTTGGCTGAAAACAGCAAATCGTTTCCATTATCACGCCGAGCCGGCCTCTTTGCACCGCTCGCGTTGCTCGCCTGGAACGCCTTCCTCTGCTGGGAGCTCTTCGGCCTCCACTACGGCCGCTTCATGCACTCCATCGAAGGCGCCTACGTGGGGCTGGCCCGTTGGATCGCCGCCCATCCCTTCGACTGGCAGTGGTTCCCGCTCTGGTATGGCGGCATCCCGTTCGCGAACGCTTACCCCCCGCTGCTGCATTTTTTTTCGGCTGCCGTCACGAGCACCGGATTGCCCCCCGCGCAAGCCTACCATGTAGCCACTGCGCTCGCATACTGCCTCGGCCCGGTAACTCTCTACTGGCTGGCCCTGCGATTCGGGGCGAGCCGGGGGACCGCTTTCGCCGCCGGCCTCGTCTACTCTCTCGTCTCTCCTTCAGCCCTTCTGATTCCCGCGGTAGCCCGGGACCTCGGCTCGACGTGGGGCGCCCGGCGCCTCGATGCACTAGTGCGCTATGGCGAAGGCCCGCATGTCACGGCCATGACGTTGATTCCCGTCGCGATCCTCGCTCTCGGCTGGGCCTTGGAACGCAGGCGCCCGGCTCCCGTGCTCGCCGCCATGGCGACCCTGGGCGCGGTCGCGCTGACCAACTGGCTGGGAGCGTTTGCACTAGCTCTCGGGACCGGCTGTTACTTGCTGGCGACTTGGGAAGCCGGAGGCCCCCGGCGTCTCCTGTGGGCTGCCGGTATCGGCGCGAGCGCTTATGCGCTCGCTTCCCCGTGGATACCGCCCTCGACGATCCGCGCCATCCGGTACAACGCACAGCATGTCGTCGGCAGTTATCCATTGGGTGTGGCGCAGTTCGCCGCCGCGACGGGCCTGATGGCGCTCACGTTACTGCTTTGGCGGCTGATGGTACGCCGTAACGTTCGTGCCGGAACGCAATTCGCCGCCTTGTGGTCCTTCGTGCTAGGAGCGATCGTGCTCTGTCGATATTGGAGCGGCTTCTATGTCTTCCCCCAACCGGAACGCTATCACCTCGAGATGGAAATGGCGCTCGCACTACTGGTGTGCTTCGCCGGGGAAGGCCATTTGCGCCGGGCGTGGGACGCGATTCAGAAGCGTTGGGGCCGGCCGCGGATCAGCGCGGCCGCCCTCGGCGTGCTCGTGGCGGGCGCCCTGGCGATCCAAACGGCTCACTACCGGGACGACGCGAAGCGCTTGATCCAACCGATCGACATCCGGGAAACCATCGAGTATCAGGCGGCCCGCTGGTTCGACGAGAACCTGCCGGGGTCCAGGGTCTTTGTCACCGGGTCCACTCGGTACTGGCTAAACGCCTTTGCAGACAATTCTCAGTTAAGCGGGGGGTTCGACCAGGGTATCGTCAATCCGCGGATCCCGCACCTGACTTTCGGCATTAGCAACCACCGGGGCGACCCGGATCGCGTGCGCACCTGGTTGCGCATCTTCGGCATCGACGCCATCTTCGTCGCCGGTCCGAACACGCGCGATGTCTACCACGATTACCGGGATCCTGGGAAGTTCGAGGGCGCCTTCGAACTGCTCTGGCGCGACGGCGACGACCGGATCTACGCCGCCGGCCGCCGCGCCTCCGGCCTCGTCCACGTCATTCCCGCCGGAGCCGTCGTAACGGACGCCCCGGGCCACCCCTACCTCGACGTGGAGCCGTTCGCTCCACTGGAAGCCGCCTTGGGAGACCCGGCCGCTCCTTCCGTAGAGGCCGAATGGCGCTCGCCGCACGAGTTCCTCGTCCAGGCCAGCGTGCCGGCCGGCCACGTGCTCTATTTCCAGCAGACCTGCCATGCGGGCTGGCATGCGGAAAGGGCCGGCGAACCGCGTCCGATCGCTTGCGACGCGGCGGGCCAGATGGTCATCGACCCCGGCTGCGACGGCCCGTGCACCGTGCGGCTCTACTACGACGGCGGCCTCGAGACGCAGCTCTGCCGCGCCGCTTCGGCTGGCGTTCTCCTCACTCTCGGGGTCTGGGCGCTCGTGCGCCGCCGTGGGCGTCTCTGAACCGCGCGGGTTTTGATACGCTGTTTCCGCCATGAGACGCCGTGAGTTTCTGCTGAGTCCGGCGCCCCTGCTGCTGCCGCACGGGCTGGCGGCCGCCGGTTTTCCGGAGAAGCCCGAGCCGCGGGCGCTGTTTCCCGCGCCGAAAGACGGCCAGACGGTGGGGCTGAACCCTCCCGGCTTCGCCTGGTGGCGCGCCAAGGGGGCGAGCGATTACCGGATCGTCATCCTCGACGAAAAGAAGCGCGAGGTCTACGCCGCTGCCGGCCTGCCTGATCCGGTCCACGTGCCCTGCCGCACCTTCAACCCCGGACGCTACTCCTGGGACGTCGAGGCCCTCGATGAGAGCGGCCGCGTCCTCGCCCGCCGCGGCCCCTGGAGCTTCACCATCCCCCGCGACGCCCCGAAATTCCCGTGGCAGGACGCCACCCGGCTGCTGCGCGACGTGCCCGACACCCGCCCCCGCTACATCTTCCTTGCCGATGAGTTGCCCCGCATCCGCGCCACGTTGAAGACAACCCGCCGAGAAGCCTGGGAGGCGATCCGCGCGCGTGCCGACGAAGCGCTGAAGCTGCCCCTGCCGGAGCCGCCCCGCTACCACACCTTCGAGGGCCGCACACGCCAAAGGATGGGCTATACCCACTATTTCCGCGACTTCCGGCGCTACATCGACCGGGGCATGAGCATCCTTGCCCTGGCCTATCTCATGACGGGCGACGAGCGCTACGGGCTGGCGGCCAAGAAGATCCTGCTCGAAGTCGAGACCTGGGGCATCGAAGGCCCTATGTCCGTCCTTTCCCGCTACGGCGACGAGCCCGGCCTCTCCATGGCCCGCCACGGCCACCGCGCCTACGACTGGCTCTATCCGTTGCTCGACGACGGCGAGCGGGCGCGGGTGCGGGAGATGACGATTGGGCGGGCGCGCCAGGTGCTCGAGCGCCTCCGCCGCGCCGATTACCTTTACCGGCCCGGCGAGTCCCACAACGGCCGGCTCATCGCCTATCTCTCCGAATACGCGGTGGTGTGCAAGGGCGAGGCCCGGGACGCCGCCGAGTGGCTCGACTACTCGCTGCGCGCCCTGATGACCTTCTACCCCCATTGGGCCGGCTCCGACGGCGGCTGGGCCGAGGGCGTTTCTTACGCGCTCGCCTATAACACCATCTATCTGCCCGCTCTCGAGAGCCTCCGCGCCGCCGCCGGCCTCGACCTCTATACCCGCCCCTTCTACCGCCGCATCCGCCGTTTCTTCCTTTACTGCACCTCGCCCATCGGCGAGATCCGGCCTTTCGGCGACGGGGCTGAGCGCGGTGGAGTGGGCTCGGCCGGAGCGGCGCTCATGCTCCACCACGGACGCCGCTTCCGCGACCCCTCCTGCGTCTGGTACGCCCGCCAAACCGGGGCCGTCCCCATCGGGGCCGACGCCATGGTCTCGCTCATCACCGAGGACAACGTCCAGCCGAAGCCGCCCGCCTCGCTCCCCCAGGCGGCCGTCTTCCGGGGCGTGGGCTGGGCCGGGCTGCACAGTGCCCTCGACAAGCCCGAGCAGGACACCTTCTTCCTGTTCAAGTCCAGCCCCTACGGCTCGGTCTCGCACAGCCACGCCGACCAGAACGGTTTCGCCATCCTCAAGGGCGGCCGGGCACTGGCCGTTCCCTCCGGCCATTACGCGCCTTCCTACGGCATGCCGCACCACGCCCTCTGGACGCGTCAGACGAAGGCGAACAACTGCATCCTGGTGAACGGCGAGGGTCAGGTGGTGCGCGAGCCCTGGGCGAACGGCCGGATCACCGAGTTCCGCCACCAGAAGGCGATCACCTACGTCTGCGGCGACGCCACGCCCGCTTACGCCGGGAAGCTGAAGCGCTATCTGCGCCACGTAGTCTTCTTGCGGCCCGGGGCGTTCGTCGTGGTGGACGAGATCGAAGCCCCGCAGCCGGCCCGGTTCCAGTGGCTGCTGCACGCCCTGGAGCGGATGGAGCTGGACGAGGACAACGTAGAGATCGTCTCCCGGCGCCAGGGCGCTTCGCTTACGGTGCGGCTGTTCTCAGAGCTCGGTTTCACGCTCTCGCAGACTGACCAGTTCGACCCACCGGTCAACGAAGGCAACCCGCCCGAGTACCACGTCGATCTGCCGAACCACTGGCACGTGACGGCGGCGACGAAGGATCGGGCGGCGAAGACAGTGATTGTTGCGGCGCTGGCGGTGGCCGGCCCCGGCGAGCGGCTCGAGACCGAGTGGATCGAGAACGGCCTCCGGATCACGACGCCCGAGGGCTCGGGCTTGGTGCGGGCCGTCACCGCGCCGCGGCTCCAAATCGAAGCCGAGTGGAATCCGCGCCGCGGCGCCGGCGAGCGGTTCTCGCTGTAAGTGAAAAAGACCGAATCGTCCAGACGGCCTGAGCCCCGAAACAAAGCTCTCGTGTCCCTCCGGCCACTCGGCGTGTTTTTCGCGAGCCGTTGCGTCCGTCAGGCGGTCGTGCTCCGGCCGGTGTTTCTGCCGCGGGGAGCCAGCAGGCCGCGCTGCCCTCAGCCAGGGAGCCGGAGAGTTCCGGTCGCGCGCCGGCTGGCGTGCAAGATGGTCACGCCTACAACCTCGCCCTTTTCGTAACGGATCAGGATGTCGTCGTCGGTAAGTTCGGTGTCGTCGGCGTGGCTGGGCTTCTTGAAGTTCAGGTAGAGCACGTCGGCTTCGGCGTCGTAGCTGGCCCATACTTGGCGGAAAGGGAGACGGAGTAGCTGCGGCGCGAGGTCCACGATCTGCTGAATGTTCAGCGCGGCCATAGCTTCTCCCTTTTCTCGAGTTGCCGGCGCCTGCGGGTGAGGAATGCAGTAATCACGAATCCGTCGGTGGAGGTCTGTTCCCTGTATACCACAACGAGGTATTTGCCGGGCTCGATCTGACGCGCGGCCAGCAGTTCGCCGGCGCTTCCCTGGTAGACGGCCTCCGGGTTCGCGATCGTTTCCAGGACATCAGAAGAATAACCGGCCAGTTCGCAATGCTCTTCGGTGATGTGAAGCCAACGTTCCTCAGTGAGACGGATGGATACGCCGTTCGCAGAATGGGCTGAGCCGAGCACCAGCGACGATTCTAGCAGCAGCCGGCGCCGCCTTCGCGCGACGCCGGCCGTTGCGAGGGTGGGAATCAGGAGAACTTCGCGATCCGCGCCCGCACCTCGGCGGCGAACCGGTCGATGAAGCTCTGGACGTAGGCCGCCGGGTCTAGTCCGTCGTCGGTGATCAGCGGCGTCAGGTCCATGGCGAAGCTGATCTGTTCGGAGACGTCCACCTCGTGGCTCTGGTGGTACGTAGCGTGAGCGCGCCGGCGCGCCAGCGTCGCCAGGTCATAGCGCTTGCCGCCGGCCACCTGCGAGTCGAAGATCCCCAGCAGCGCCGCGCTCAGGTTCTGGTGCGGGTCCAGGTTGAAGACGACCTTTTCGGAATCTACCATCCAGTCCAAGTCGCGCCAGACCTCGCAGCCATAGAGCTTCGCCGGCCGCTGGTCCTTAGGCAGCGCCCGGATGGCGGCAATGGTCTTCAGCGTCACGCCCACGTGGGTGTCGTGCTTGTCGGCCAGGTTGTGGGTGTAGATCACCTCCGGGCGGGCGGCGGCGATCAGGTTCTGCAGATCCTCGGTGGGCCGTTTCTCGGTCGGGTTCTTCACCGCCGAGCTGGGGTAGTCGAGCAGCGCCATGGCCGAATACTCGCCCACGAAGGCCGCCTTCTTCTGCTCCCGGCGGCGCACCTGTTGCATCTGCTCGTCGGTGTAGGACTCGTAGAGGCCCGCCCGGGGGCTGCCCGCGCCGTTGGTGACCACCACACCAGTGAACCATTTCTCTTGACTGCCGAAACCGGCCAGGATCCCTTCCATGGCCATGATCTCGAGGTCGTCCTGATGGGCGGAGATGCCCATGTGGGTGGTGCGGGCCAGGGCCTCGTCGGCCGGCGTCCCGTCGGGGACCCAGATCTCGGCGTTCGGTTGATTCAGCTTCATGGCTCTCGTCACTCTCCTTCGTCCTTCTTCTTCTCGATGGCTGGCAAGCTGGCCGCGGCGATCGCCTGCCCCACGCGCCGGTTCGACTCGTCCGGCAGGTTCACCAGCGCCTTCTCGGCGATCTCGGGGAACTCCCGCCGCAGCACCTCCATCGACTTGTCGCGGATGATCTCGCCGCCCGGCCCGGTGGTCACCCGGCCGAGGATGAGCACGTGCTTCAGGTCATAGAAGTCGGCGTAGTGCGCCAGCGCATAGCCCAGGTAGACGCCGAGCGTCTCGTAGACCTTGGCGGCCAGCTCGTCGCCGGCCCGCATCTTGTCCTGCAGCGCCACCAGCTTCTCGGGCAGCTTCAGCCCTTCGTCGAACTCCATGCCGGCGCCCTCGGCCACCCGGATGGCGCCCACCTGCGAGAAGTACTGCACGCCGCAGCCGATGTCGCCGGACCACTCGTCGGCCGGCGCGTCCAGCCGGTAATCGACCGGCACGAAGGCCAGCTCGTTCAGCCAGCCGGTGATGTTGCCCTGCTCGTTGACGTAGCCGGCGGCCTGGCTCGAGCCCATCGCCACCCCCAGCACGGGGTTCTCGCCGAGCGACATCGAGCCAGCCAGCGCCGTCACCTCGCCGTCGTTGACTACTTCGAGCGGCACCCCCAGCTCGTCCCGGATCCGCAAGAACATCGGCGCGATCTTTTCGTCGAACTCCTTCTTCGGCACGCCGCGGTAGAGCGAGCCCACGCGTACCCGGTTGTTGATGTAGACGCCGGCGGCGCTGCCGCCCACCGCATCCAGGCGAGGCAGATGGGCCGCGGCGGACCGGATCGAGTCCATCACGCCTTCGTAATGGTAGTTCGGATCGCTGGCGTTGCGCGGGTCCCACGGCTTCTCCTCGCTGTAGACCACCTCGCCGTCCTTCACCGCGCTCGCCTTGCGGTCGCTGGCCCCGAGATCGAACCCCACGCGGCAGCCATCCAGATGCCGCCCCAGCGGCATGCTCGTTTCCTTGGTGTCGGGGACGGCCTCGGGCGTCGTCACCACCACTTCGAAGGGGTGCTCGTAGACGCCGCCCATGAACTCGAAGTCGAACTTCCGCGCGCCCCCGGGCGAATAAACGGCCTTGATGTACTCGCCGATCACCGCGGGACCGCCCACGTAGACCTTCCAGCCGCCGCGCTGCCACAGCAGGAACTTCACGATCCGCTCCACGTAGAACTTCGTCGCTTCCAGGTGACCGGCTTCCGGAGGAATCACCGACGTCGTGAACGCGGAAATCGAACCGTCGGCCCGCTCCAGCGCCAGCTTCAGCGGCAGTGGCCCGGCCTCGGCCGCTAGCCGACGGTACTCCCGGTTGAAGACGCTGGCCGGCGCGAACCCCTGGTCAAGCGGCGGCGTGACCGCCGGAGCGACATTGATTTCGTGAACTGTTAGTGCTCCCATTAACGCTCCTCACATCAACCTTCGTAACAACGTCTGAACCCCTGTGCGCGGCCGCGCGGAGGCGGCCGGCGCCGCCTGGCTCTCACCGGGGATTGTCGCAGACCCCCGCCCGGCGGCGCAACGGGCCTTGCGGCAACCGTGCTTTCGAGAAGACTCGAAGCCGCCGTTTATACTGAAATGGCCGGCGGCCTACACACGGCCCGGTTCGCGACGACGATGAAGATTCTGGCGCTGAACTGCGGTAGCTCCACGGTCAAGTATCAGCTTTTCCATACAAGTCCGGAACTAATCCGACGCAATGAGGACCGGGTGCTCGCCCGGGGCAGCGTGGAGCGGATCGGGACGCCTCCGTCGCAGGTGAAGTTGGTGCTGGGCGACGGAATGACGGTGAGCTACGAGACCGAAGTGGCCAGCCACCGCGACGCCGTGAACATCGCGCTTGAGTGCCTTACAGATCCAGACAACGGGGTCATCCGGAGCGTCCGCGAGATCGACGGGGTGGGTCACCGGGTCGTGCACGCTGGCGAGTATTACGCCGAATCGGCGGTCATCGACGCCGAAGTCGAGCGCCGCATCGAAGAGTGTTGTGAGCTGGCGCCTCTGCACAATCCCCA
The DNA here is from genome assembly GCA_964461995.1 of uncultured Solibacteraceae bacterium. Classification (GTDB taxonomy): domain Bacteria; phylum Acidobacteriota; class Terriglobia; order Bryobacterales; family Bryobacteraceae; genus JALSRK01. The sequence continues at coordinate 50,459 of CAYWXL010000007.1, read as the reverse complement.
CAACCTGAGCGGCTACCGCGCGGTGCGGGCCGCACTGCCCGAATCCACCCACGTCGCCGTCTTCGACACCGCCTTCCATCAGACGGTGCCCCGGCACGCCTACCTGTTCGGCCTGCCTTACGAACTCTACGAGAAACACCGGATCCGCCGTTACGGCTTTCACGGGACCTCGTACGCCTACATCACCCAACGCTTCGCTGCCGTCCGGGGCGGTTCCCCCGCCGACTACAAGCTGATCGTCTGCCATCTGGGCAGCGGCTCGTCGGCCTGCGCGGTGGACCGCGGCCGGTCGGTCGAGACCTCGATGGGCTTCACTCCGCTCGACGGCCTCATGATGGGCACCCGGCCGGGGCTGCTCGACCCCGGCGTAGTGCTGCATCTGATGGCGCGCCAGGGCCTGGGCGTCGCCGAGGTTTCCGAGATGCTGAACAACCGCAGTGGGCTGCTCGGCATTTCCGGCTCCAGCAACGACATGCGGACCCTGGTGGCCGCCGCCGAGGCGGGCGATGAGCGGGCCGCCCTCGCCATCGAGGTCTTCTGCTACCGGGTAAAGAAATATATCGGAACGTTGTACGCGGTGCTGAACGGGGCGGACGCGGTGGTCTTCACTGGCGGCATCGGGGAGCATCAGCCATTCGTGCGGCAGCGTTGTTGCCGTTCGCTGGACGCTCTGGGCATCGCCATCGATCCCGAGCGGAACGAGGAAGCCCTGGGCAGGGAGATGCGGATCAGTCCCGACGGCGCGAAGACGGAGGTATGGGTGATCCCGACTAACGAGGAACTGCTGATCGCCCGTGAAACGGTGCGCTTGATCGCCGGGAGGTCCTAAGCCCCGCTCCCGCGGGCGGCCGGGTGGGGTACGGCGCCGCCGGCTGGACGACCGCAATCGAATCCTCCGCGGGCGGAAGGAGGAAGGGAGTGCCCCGCCGCGGGTCTCGCGGAACTTTTTCGCCAGGCGCGAGCGGCTCAGGTCGAAACCTTATTTTCAAAGCGGCCGCTAAAGCGATGCCTCGGGGCGGCCGATAACTGTATGGGAGAGTATGTCCATGCAGCACCTTTATGCGGCCTACCTATTGGCAACTCTCGCCCTGGGCGTCCTCACGCTGTCCGGCGCGGTCCTCGCCGCTTATAAATGGGGCAAGTTCACCGGGGACCGGGCGCTGGCCTTTGGGAGCCCGAAGTGGCAAGTCTACGTTACTGCGGTGCTCCCCGCCGGGGCGTTCGCGGCCGCTCTCCTGTTCGATGTCCAGCTTGCCGCATTTGCTTTCCAGGCATTTGCGGGCCTTTCCGCTCCGGCGGTCATTGGAGCCGGCTTCGGCTTCAACCAGCCGCACACAGCCTTGTTGTGACCCGACGTCTCCCGGGCGGCCCACTCCGGACCCACGGGTTTGGTACACTTGACCGTTTCGAGGTTCGAGTAAGTTGACGCTCCACTTTGTTGACTACCTCATTCTCGCGCTCTATTTCGCTTTCGTTGTCGGCATTGGCTACCTGCTGAAGCGAAAGATCTCCACGAGCGCGGACTTCCTCACTTCCAACCGCTCCGTGCCCCTTTGGATCACCTCGCTCGCTTTCGTCGCCACCAACCTCGGCGCCCAGGAGCTGGTCGGCATGTGCGCCTCCGGCGCCAAGTACGGCATCATGACCTCCCACTTCTACTGGGTGGGGGCCATACCGGCGATGCTCTTCGTGGGCCTCTTCATGATGCCCTTCTACTACGGCTCCAAGGCCCGCAGCGTTCCCGAGTACCTCAAGCTGCGCTACGACGAGAAGACCCGCGCCTTCAACGCACTGACCTTCGCGGTGATGACCATCTTCTCGTCCGGCATCTCTATGTACGCCCTCGGGCTGCTCTTCCAGTTGGTTCTCGGTTGGAGCTTCACGGCGAGCATCCTGCTGAGCGCCGCCATCGTGCTCGTTTACACCTTCTTCGGCGGACTCACGAGCGCCATCTACAACGAAGTGCTTCAGTTCTTCCTGATCGTCTGCGGCTTTGCCCCGCTGGCCTTCTTCGCCGTGCACCGCGCCGGGGGCTGGGCGGGCATCGTCGAGCGTGTCCAGCATCCCCAGTTCCGCGACGCCTGGGTCCACAGTTGGAAGTATGCCGCCGACCCTTCGGCGAACCCGATGGGAGTCGAGGTGTTCGGCATCATCATGGGCCTCGGTTTCGTGCTCTCGTTCGGCTACTGGTGCACGAACTACTTGGTGGTGCAGCGGGCCATGGCCGCCGACACGATGGCGGCCGCCCGGCTGACACCGATCGTCGGCGCCTTTCCTAAGATGCTGCTGCCGTTCATCGTCATCGTGCCGGGCATCGCCGCCCTGGCGCTGACCAACGACCCGAACATCGCCTACCAGTTGCCGCCGAAAGGCAACGCCTACGACTACGACCAGGCGATCACTACGTTGATGGCCCAGTTCTATCCAACGGGAATGCTCGGCATCGGCCTGACGGCGTTGATGGCCTCCTTCATGAGCGGCATGGCGGGCAATGTCACCGCGTTCAACACCGTCTGGACTTACGACATTTACCAGAGCTACGTCAGGAAGGACGCGCCTGATTCCCATTACCTCTGGGTTGGCCGCGCCACCACCGTTGTGGGTACGCTGCTCTCCATTGCCACCGCGTACCTGGCTACGCTCTACAACAACATCATGGACCTGCTGCAGCTCGTCTTCGGCTTCGTCAATGCCCCGTTGTTCGCCACCTTCCTTCTCGGGATGTTCTGGAAGCGGGCCACCGGCCACGGAGCCTTCACCGGCTTGCTCGCGGGTACCGGCGCCGCCGCTTTGACGCACGGGCTTACCTTGGCCGAGGGCAAGGGCGCTTGGATCGCCCAGCTTCATGAATTCCCGAGCGTCATGGCCCAGAACTTCTGGATCGCCATCTTCGCCTGGACGACGTGCTTCCTGGTGACCATGGTGGTCAGTCTCGCTACTAGGCCTCGCCCCGTCCAGGAGTTGGAGGGTCTGGTCTACGGCGTCACCAAGATTCCGCGGCCGGAAGAGCACGTGCCGTGGTATCTACGCCCGGCGCCGCTGTCGATCGCCGCCGGCGTGGCTTGCATCCTGCTGAATGTAATCTTCTGGTGAGAGGCTTATGTGGGACCTTCGCACCCCGTCTGGGATCCTGTTCACGATTTACGGCGCCTTGTTGACCGCCTTCGGCCTGCTCTCGCCGGAAACCAGAGCGCCGCTCGCCGAGTATAACGTCAACCTGTGGAGCGGCTTACTGTTCTTGATCTTTGGAGTGACCCTACTATGGATGGCCCGGCGCGCGACCTGATCGACGCATTCCAGGCTCATTACCGCACTTCGGCCACGCCCGCCGTTTACCGGGCCCCCGGTCGTGTCAATCTCATCGGCGAGCACACCGATTACAACCTCGGCTTCGTCTGCCCGGTGGCGCTCGAGCTCGCCTGTTATGTGGCTGCGGCTCCGAACGGCGCGGGCAAGCTGCGGATCTACTCCCGGAACATGGACGCGAGCCGGGAGTTCGATGCGGCGGGCATCGAACATCTGCAGCCCGCCGGAGACTGGAGCGACTACGTGGCCGGAGTGGCCGTGATGCTTGCCCGGGAAGGCTACGAGATCCGCCCGCTTGACGTTTATATCGACAGCCGCGTGCCGCAGGGCGGGGGGTTGAGTTCTTCGGCCTCGCTCGAGGTTTCGGTGGCCCTGGCGCTGCTCGACGGCCGGGAAATCGACAAGGTGGCGCTGGCGAAGCTGGCCCGCCGGGCCGAGAACGAGTTCGCCGGCATGCCTTGCGGCATTATGGACCAGTACATCTCCGTCTTCGGGCGGAAGGGTTCGGCGCTGAAGATCGATTGCCGGGACTTGAGCTTCGACGTCGTGCGGCTGCCCGAGGCCGTCGAGATCGTGGCCGTGAACACGATGGTGAAGCACGAACTCGGCGGCACCGCCTACCGCGACCGGGTGGCTGAATGCCAGGCGGCCGTCGAAGCCATTCGGCGCCGGCGGCGCAGCGTGAAGAGCCTCCGCGACGCGAAGCTTGACGATCTCGATCTGGTGACGGGCGTCCCAAAGAGGCGCGCCCGGCACGTCATCACCGAAAACAAGCGCGTCGAGGCCTTCGTAGCCGCGGCGGCCCGCGGTGATTTATGGGAGATGGGGCGGCTGTTCGTGGCCTCGCACCACAGCCTCCGCCGCGACTACGAGGTGAGCTGCGAGGAGCTGGACTTCCTCGTCGATGCCGCCGTCGCCCTGCCTTACGTCTACGGCGCCCGCATGACCGGCGGCGGCTTCGGCGGCTGCACGGTGAACCTCATCAAGCCCGGCCGCGGCGATGAGTTCCAGGAGACGCTCCACCGTGCCTACCGGGAGCGTTTCGGCATCGAGCCCGTCTTCTACCCGGTAGAGCCCGCCGACGGAGCCGGCCGCCTGGCTTGAGTGCCGCTGGGCGCGGCTTGTTTGCGCTACGAACCCGACTATTGGCCGCACGCCTGTTGGCTCTCAGCGCCGCCACCCCAGCCTGAACCGGGATGCAAAATACGACCCGGTTTTCTTCGTTATCTCGAAGATTTTCGGCATACCGGCTGAAACCCGCTGCCGCTCCGCCGCGTCCGTGGTATCGACTTTCGAAGACTATTCGAGCGGCGGCCGGTGTCCAAGATCCGGCCGCTGGAGGAGGCGCCGATGACGAGAACGTGCATGCTGGCCGGCTGGCTCCTGGCAGCCCTCGCCGCTACGGCAGCCACGGAAAAACCCGCCTGGAAGGCCGACGTCGAAGCTGCCCGCCAGGCGATGAACGCCGGCCTGTTGGAGAAGGCGGAAACCCATCTGCAACTGGCCCGGCGGGCGGCTTCCCTAACCGGAAACCCCGACGGCGACCTGGCTTCCGCCTATGAACGCCTGGCGGAACAGTACAAGCGCAGCGGGGGGCTCGAAAGGGCGATCGCGCGGCTGCAGGATGCCATTGAGATCTGGAGCGCCGTGATCGGCGAAAACCAGCCGAAAGTCGCTGCGGTCATTGCTCGAATGGCCCGGCTTTGCGAGGAGAGCGGGCGGTACGAGGAGGCTGAGCGTTACTACCGCAAATCGGTGGCGGTGCTGAAGAGTCATTACAGCGAATCGGACCCCGCGATGGCCGCCGCTCTCGGGCGCCTGGCGGAGTACCTTGCCGCGCGGGGGCGGCTGGATGAAGCCGAACGGACCTACCGGCAGGCCGTCGGGGTACTCGACCAGGCCTTCGGATCTCCCAGCCCTGCCTTAGCAACAACGCTCGACGCGGCTATCGGGCCGTTGCTGAGGGCGTCCCGCTACCGCCTGGCGCTGGACCTGGAAACCGCCGCCCGCCGCACCGGCCGGCTACCGTCCCGGATCGGCAAAGGCGTCCACCCGCCGATGCTCGTCTCGAAAACCGAGCCGAGCTTCACCGAACAGGCGCGCCAGCTCCGGGTGCAGGGCGCCGTCCGTCTCGCCATGGTGGTGGACGAGACCGGCGTCCCGGCGGCCATATGGGTGACGGAACCGCTGGGTTTCGGACTGGATGAAGAAGCGGTGAAAGCCGTCTCGCAGTGGCGCTTTCAGCCCGGTGTGAGCAACGGCGAGCCCACGCCGGTCATTACGCAAGTCGAAGTCCACCTGCGGCTGCTGTAATCCGCACCCGGAGGCGCCGCCCGGCTGGGCGGGAAAGTCCGCCGCTTTATCCGGCCGACGGCAATCCGCTCAGGCCGTCAGCTCGACCAGCGCGTCCAGCACCTGCTTGGGCCGCTCCTCGAAGAACGGCCGGTCGGCTTCGCGGTACGGCTGCAACTGGTCGAACCAGGTGGCATCCGGATCGTAACGGGCGAAGAACGGGATCCGCACCAGCTCCGGCTGCCGAGCTTGGAGAAACTCGAGGATGAACACGGGATCCGAGCCGATTTCAGTCACGCCCAGGATTCGCACTTTGCCCTGGAAGGCCGACATCGACGGGCCCCGCACGTTTCGCGCCAGACCGGAGATCTGGTTGTACGCCTCCCGGTAGATCTCCCAGACCCGCACCAGCGGCAGCTCGAAATAATGGCGGGCGCCGGTGTCGCGCTCGACGAACATGTAATAAGGAATCATGCCGAGCTGCACGCCGGTCCGCCAAAGCTCCGCCCAGGCGTCGGAGTCGTCGTTGACATGGCGCACCACTGGAGACTGCATGCGGATGTTCGCTCCCGTCGCCCGGATCCTACGGATGGCTTCCCGCGCGATCGGCGTCGAAAGCTCCACCGGGTGGTTGTAGTGCCCCATGATCGCCAAGTGCCGGCCGCTGGCGACGATCTTGTCGAACAGCCGCAGAACCTCGTCGGAATCCGGGTCGGAAACAAACCGGTGAGGCCAGTAAGCGACCGCCTTCGTGCCGATCCGGATGTTGCGGATGTGCCCCAGCTCCGGCGTGAGTAGCGGCTCGATATAGGCGGCCAGCGTCTTGGCCTTCATCACCATCGGATCACCGCCCGTGAACAGCACGTCACTGACTTCGGGATGCTGTTTCAAGTATCGGACCAGCTTGTCAACCTCCCGGGAGGCGAACTTCAAGTCGGAGATCCCGATAAACTGCGCCCACCGGAAACAGAAAGTGCAGTAAGCGTGGCACGTCTGGCCCTGGCTGGGAAAGAAGAGAACCGTCTCCCGGTATTTGTGCTGCATCCCCTGCAGCCGCTCGCCGTCGAGGTATGGCCGGTTGTGGGTCAACTGGCCGGCGGGATGCGGGCTCAGTTGGAATCGGATCTCGTTGGCCGCCTGCTGCACCTCTTCGCGCGGCGCTCCCCCGAGCACGAGTCCAGCCATCCGGTCGTACTGCTCAGCGGTAAGCATCCCCCGCTGTGGGAAAGTGAGCTGATACATCGGATCCTCCGGGACCCGGTCCCAGTCGATCAGCTCATCGATCACGTACGTGTTGGTCCGAAACGGAAGAACCGCCGACACCACCGTGACGGCTTCCTGCAGCTCGGGCGAGAGGCGCGACCAGACTGGAAATCTCTTGATATTCTCCCGGGTGACAGCTTGATACCTCCTCGGGGTTTCTTTGGATTGAACGATCATGAAAGTGCGCCTCCTTCCCTGCATCTTTTCTCCGCCCATGAGGCAGAAATACCCTTTGTGGGGGACTCCGCCACGGCGGATTAGTTGTTCTGTTGTTTTGCGGCCCGCGGCGGCTATTCACATGGTCACCGCCGCCGGCGGGTTGCAACCAGGACGACGTAGTGTCCTTCTTGAGCGGACCCAGGGGGGCAGGGACGGGTCCGGGCCAATCTGGTTACGCCCAATTATAACACGCAGGGCAAGGATTACCCGGTTTTATCAGACCGGTGCGCCGCGGGCGCCGGACCTGCTGCAAACGCCGCATCAGCCGCCAACGTCTTGCGAGACACGCTCCTCCAGCCGGGTCAGCCACTCCGCAAGAATCGCCGCGTGTCCGGGCAGCCTTGCGAAGATCTCCTCGGCCAGCTCTTCGTTGTAAGTATGGACAGTGAGGTTGCGGTCCCGGGCAACCTCGAACATTCGTCGCGCTTCGTCTTCGCTCAGCAGGCCCGTCCGGAAACACGCCCGGATCGCCGCCCCCGGCGAGGCCACCGGCAGGTTTTCGACCATCCCCAGGAAAACCTGAGCAGCCTTCCACGCCGTCTCGAAGGAGTATTCGAAGCGCTGGATCGCCGCATCACGGGCGATGTCGCTCTTCGGCTCCTTCAAAGCGGCGAACAGTGTTTCGAGGACCCGCCGCGCCATGCGCAACCGCTCCTTCACTCGCTCCACAGCACGCCCTCCTCGAGCACCCGCTCCCGCAGCGAGCGCGGGGCCGTGTTGAGGTCCACCAGATCCACCGGGTAGAGGATGTCGCTGTTCTCCAGCCGTTCTTGGAGCTCGACGAACAACTGGGCGGGAACCGGACCGTCGGCCAGGATCGCCACGTCGATGTCCGAGTAGTGGCGCTGCTCGCCCCGCGCCCACGAGCCGAACAGGTAGACCTTCGCCGGAAGGCCTTTGAGCGCGTCGAGGACGATCTGCCGCGCCTTGGCCAGATCCGGGTGCTCTTGGACCGCTGGCATACGCGAAGAGGATAACACGGCGTTCGACCCGTCCGGATTCGCGGCGACCGCCGGGCGCGGCATCAAAGAACAGAAAACAGAGGGCCGGAGCCCGGGGGCTGGCCCCTGGACTCCGGCCGTTGGACTTGCTGCTTCCGAGCGCCCGATTGCCTACTCGACGGCCACCGTCACCCCGCCGGGCGTCGCCTCCCCGTCGATCTCCACGCGGATCTCCACCGAGGCGCCCTTCGGCGCATCCTCGGGGACCACCACGTTGAGCTGCACCACCCCGGAGACGATGCCCGGAGCCGAGCCGGCGTAAAGCACCCGAGCCTGCTTGCCGCCGATCAGGACCGTCACCTGGACGCCTTCCAGCGGTTGCGGCGTGGTCACCACCTGGCCGTCCACCGGGCCCGCCGGGCCGATGCCGGTGGCGTAGAGCACCAGGATGTCGCCCCGCTCCACCGGATTGTCCGGACCGTTCAGCGTGTAGGCGCCGTCGTCGTAGTTCAGCGCCGCTGCCTGTCCGCGGCCGGTCCCGGTAAGAGTGAACAGACCCGGAGCCACCGGCTGCACCGGCAAGGTGAGCACGTTGGACCACACCCCGGCGTACTCCACCTGGACGTGGGTCTCGCTCTTGTCCTCGACGGCCTTCGGGACGATCACGTTGATCTGGTTCTGCGAGGCGTAGAGCACCGGCGCCGGATGGCCGTCGAACAGCACCCGGGTGTCGGCCAGAGCCGTCGGGAAGACGCCGTTCTCAGGCATCGCCGTCGCCGGCACGCCGGGGCCGATGCCGAAGCCGAACAACGAGACGATCGTTCCCGGGCTCACCGGACCATCGTCCAGCGTAGCGGCATGCCGCGCCCCGTTCGACGAGACACAGGCGCCGGACGCCGATTCGACTTCGATCTTCGTCGCCTCGACCTCGCCGGTGTCGTTCAGCCGCCCGTAGACCTCGACGCAGGAGCCGGTTTGCAGCGGGCCGTGCTCCTGGTCGATCACCGTCGCCGCGGTCACGATCACCGGCCAGCCGGCAATCTCCCAGGTCCCAACGTGGTTGGGAGTGCCGGGAGCCGAGGTAACGATTCCCTCGAGCTTGAACAGGCCGGAGTCCTCGCCCGGAGCTCCCGGCGTGCACTTGGACATGGGCTTGGTTTCGATCTCGTAGGAAGCCAGAGAGCCGTCGGTCTGCAGCGTCCCTTCGACCTCGACGCACGCGCCGGCCTCGAACGGGCCGTACTCGGCCTCGAGCTTGGTCATCTCCGTCACGGTGACCGTCTGGCCGCTGACCGTCCAGTGGCCTACCAGGCCCGGAGCGTCGGGCAAGGCCTCGATGATGCCGTAGAAATCCATCGAGCCGGCTCCGGCGCCCATACCGCACTTCTCTGCCGAATCCTGGCGGTCGATCTCGCGGGCCAGCACCGCCCCGTCACTCAGGAGCCGGCCGTCCACTTCCACGCAAGAGTTCGGCTGCGGAATCATGCCGTCCAAATCGACCTCCGTGGACTGATCGACAACCACCGTGCGCCCGCCGATCCGCCATTCTCCATAGATCGTTCCGGAGGGGACTTCCTGCACCAGCCCGTAGAAGGAGACCTTGTCATCCCGGCTGGGATCCCCCGAGGAGCAACCGCCCGCCGAAGACTTCACTTCAATTTTTTCGGCGTCAATGCTCCCGTCGGCTTGCGCCTGACCCTTCACCTCGACACAGGAGCCCACCGCCACCGGCCCGTGCTCCTGCTCGACCTTGGTCGTGGCGAAGACATGAACGGTCGTGCCATCCACCGTCCAATCCCCGATCAGTTCGCCGCCGTCGGGCAAGCTCTCCACCGTGCCGTAAAACTCCATCTGGGCCGCGCCCATCCCGGCGTCACACTTGCCCGGCCGCTGCGTCTCGATCTCCTTGGCCTGGATGGCGCCGGCGTCGCTGACGACCTGGCCCTTCACCTCCACACAGGCCGCCGGGGCAAACTGCCCGTAGTCGGTCTCCAGCTTCGTCGTGGCGTCCACGATCACCGTGCGGCCCGCAATGAGCCACTCACCGAGCAGGCCTTCGGCCGGCATCTGATCGATGAAGCCATCGAACTTCACCTGGCCCGTCAGCGAATGATCGGAGCCGCTGGAATCGTCGCCCGAGTCGGTCTCGCCGGTATCGCTGGAATCGTCCGACGAGTCAGCTGAATCGTCCGAGCTCGAATCATCGCCCGGTTGGCTCCCTCCGCACTTGCCCGGGTTCTCCGTCTCCATCTCCCTGGCCTGCTTGGCCCCATCGGCCGTCTCCACACCCTCGACTTTGACGCAAGCGCCAACCTGGAACGGTCCGTGCTCCGTCTTCAGCCGGGTGGACTCGACTACCGTAATCGCCTCGCCGGCGATCGTCCAGACGCCGGCGGTACCCCCCGAGGGCATCGTTTCCACGAGGCCCGTAAGCTTGAATTCCGCACCGGCTCCCGGACCGCTCGTTCCGCACTTCTCCATCTCCTTCGATTCGATGCTGGATGCCACCACCGAACCGTCAGTCTGCGGCCAGCCCTCCACCTTGGCGCAGGCCCCGACTTCCAGCGGGCCGTGGTCCTGTTCCAGCTCGGTACCGTTGGTCAAGTGGACCGTTCGTGAACCCACGACCCACGTCGAGGCCGACATCTCTTGAATCAAGCCATAAAACTCGACTTTATCGTTGCTCTCGTCATCTCCCGCCCACGCAACCGTTGCCAGGCCCAGCGCGAGAGCCAGTATTCCTATTCCCAGTCGTCTCATGATCTGTTTCCCTAAGTTGAGTAGATGCATCCTTGCAGTAGCTGGTGCACGTTAATTTCCACTCCTGGCAATTCGACAACTGGGCACACCCGCCCGCTCAGACCAAAGACCTCAAGAATGCTGGCAGATGGAGCCGGCGGTGGGGTCGGCCAAGCCTTTCGGCCCAAGTGTGCGGGTGTGAAATTATTTCCATATCGCCAGCTCCGGTTGGAAGAAAATTCCACAGGGAAACCGCTTAGCTTGCCCTATCCCGATCGCGATAGTCCAGATTCCGGAACGGGGAAATCCCCGACAGCCGCCCCGCCACTTTCGGTCCGGACGTTACCGCCCCTGAGCCCGCTGCCGCGTCCCCCGTAGCGGCTCAACGACCGAAAATGAACCGGGCCCGGCGCGGGTCGGCCGCTCCATGAAGTGCGCCCCCACGGAGTAGGATCACGGTCGGCGAGGCCGAATTGCTCCATGGGCCGCGCAGCTCCACCCGGTGGCCCAGCTCCTTTAGTTCCTCTGCCACTTCCAGCGGGATCCGCTCCTCAACCGCCAGCTTGCCGGAGGAGAACGTGTGCGCGCCGAAGGAACTGTACAGATGGTAGGACTGCACCCGGGGCGCTTCCACCGCCTGCTGGGGCGTCATGCCGAACTCAATGATGTTCAGCAGCACCTGCAGGCTAGCTTGGTCCTGGTTGTCCCCGCCCGGAGTGGACATGATCAGTAGCGGCTTGCCGCCGCGGGCGACGACGGTCGGGCTGAGCGTGATCCGCGGCCGCTTGCCCGGCTCGAGCAGGTTCGGGTGGCCCGGCGTGAGCACGAACGATTGGAGCCGCGTGCTCAGCGGAATTCCGGTGTCCCCGGCGATCACCGACGGCAGCCACGCCCCCGAAGGAGTCGCCGAGAAGACGTTGCCGTGGCGATCGACGACGTTCACGCAGGTCGTATCCGACACCCAACCTTCGGCAACCGGCCTGTCGCCCCTCGACGAGAGATCCAGCGGCGGTCCCAGCGGCCCCGGCCGGTGCTCCATCGAGGCCGCTTCCGGGTCGATCAGCCGCCGCCGCCCGGCCGCGTACTCTTTCGAGAGGAGCCGCTTCGCCGGGATCTCGGCGAACTTCGGATCCCCGTAATAGCGGTCCCGGTCAGCCATCGCCAGCTTGAGAGCCTCGACGATGGTGTGCAGATATTGCGTAGAGTTGTGCCCCATCTCCTGCAGGTCGAATCCCTCCAGGATGTTCAGCGCCTGGAGCAGGACCGGCCCCTGGCTCCAGAATCCGGGCTTGTAGATCGTGTAGCCGCGGTAGGTGGTCGAGACGGGCTTCTCGAGGGAGGCGCGGAACCCGGCGAGATCCTCGTAGGTGAGCAGCCCTCCGTTCGCTTTCGAGAACGCCGCGATCTTTCTGGCGATCTTGCCTTTGTAGAAATAGTCTCTCACCGCCCGCAGCTTCTGCGCCCGCGAACCCCTCGCCCGCCGCTCGGCCTTCACCAGCTCGGACAGCGTGCGGGCGAGCCGTTTGTAGCGGACCACCTCGCCGGCTTGCGGCGGGCGGCCATTGGGGTAGTAGAACTTCCAGGACGCCGGCCACAGCTCGAGGATCTCCTGGTCCCGCTTCAGGAACCGCGCAAATTCCTCCGGCAGCGGGAACCCCTCGGCGTACTCGATCGCCGGGGCTGCCACTGCGGCAAACGACATGGTTCCGAACTTCTCCAACGCCAGGATCAGTCCGCCGAAAACGCCCGGCACGACCGCCGCCCGGATCCCGATCGATGGAATCGGCGGGATTTTTTCTTCTCCTTTCTCCCACGGCTCTGGACTCCGCCGCCGGTAGAAGTCCGCCGTAGCCCCGGAAGGAGCCGTGCCCACGCCGCTGATCAGAACGACCCTCTTGCCCTTCATCTTGACGAGCAGCGGCATCTCGCCGCCCAGCCCGAAGCGCGACTGCTCGGTGACCGCCGCCGCCAGGACTGCGGCCACGCCCGCGTCCACGGCGTTTCCGCCCGCCGCCAGCATCCGGAATCCGGCTTCGACTTCGAAATTGTTCGCCGCCCCCACCATCTCCCGCATACCGCGTACGGCAGGGAACATCGTCCGCGCCGTTTGCGCGGAGGCCGCCATGGCCAACGCCGCTGCGGCGCCGGCTGGGAGCAGGATCCGTCGCCAGTTCATATCCCCGCATTCTCCGACAAGCGGCGGTACTTCCGCAGCAGTTCGTAGAGCACCACCCCGCCGGCGGTGGCCACATTGAGCGATTGTTTCACGCCCAGCATCGGGATCCGCACGAACGTATCGCACCGCTCGAGGATCTGCTTCCGAATCCCTTCCACCTCGTTACCGAACACCACGCAGACGGGGAACGCGGGCCGCCAGTCATAGAGGTCCACCGCGTGCACCGCCGTCTCCACCGCCGCCACCTCATAACCTGCGGCCCGCAGCTCCTCAAGGCGCGGGACTGGGTCCCAGTGGTGCTCCCAGGCAACCGCCTCCTGCGCCCCCAGGGCCGTCTTCTCGATCGACTTGTGTGGCGGCCGCCCCGTGATCCCCGCCAGGATCAGCCGCTCGATGCCCGCTCCGTCCGCCGCCCGGAAGAAAGACCCCACGTTGTACAAGCTCCGGATATTATCGAGTAGCACGACCACCGGCAGGGGTTTCAGCCCTTCGTACAGCCGCCCAGGTTGGGTGATCTGGAAAGGAATGACGTCGCGGGGCGCGTCCTTGGGAGCAGGCCGGAGATTCCACTCAACCGCCGCAGCTTCGTCCATTTCGTTCGTTAAAGCAAGCTTACCGGATCCACATCGACGACGAGCCCGGCCGGCGGCCAGCCATGCCCTGCCGCGTGCTCGCGCAGCCGCTGCAAGTGTTCTCGCAAGACCTTGCGGCTCGCCGCCTTGATGAGGATCTGATACCGGTACTCGCGTTTCAGCCGCGGCACCGGCGCTTCGGCCGGTCCCAGCACTTTCAATTCGCGCGGCGGCGGGTTCAACAGCAGCGCCAGCTCGGCCGCCATGCGGTGGGCTTCGAGCTGCTGCTGAGACCGTAGCAGAACGGTCGCCAGGGCGCTGTATGGAGGGTACCGCATGAGGCGCCGGAAATGGATTTCCTTTTCGTAGAAAGCCCCGTAATCCTGCGCCGCGGCGCACTGGATCGCGTAGTGATCCGGGTTCAGGGTTTGAATGATGACCTGCCCCGGGCTTTCGCCTCGCCCCGCCCGGCCTGCAGCCTGGGTGAGAAGCTGGAAGGTCCTCTCCGCGGCCCGAAAGTCCGGCAGCGCCAGCCCGATGTCGGCCGAAACCACGCCCACCAGCGTCACGTTCGGGATGTCATGGCCCTTGGCGATCATCTGGGTGCCGGTCAGGATGTCGTACTCGCCCGCCCGGAACCCGTAGAGGATCGCCTCGAAGGCCCGTCTGCTGGTGACCGTATCACGGTCCATCCGCGCCACCCGCGCTTTCGGGAAATGGCGCCGCAGCTCCTCTTCCACCCGCTCGGAGCCGTAGCCGACGAAATAGATGTACTCGCTATCGCAAGCCGGGCAGCGCGAGGGCACCGGCGCGGCGTAGTTGCAGTAGTGGCACAGCAGGCGCCGGTCGCGCCGGTGATAAGTCAGCGTTACGGCGCAGTCGCGGCATTGAATCCGCTCTCCGCACGCCCGGCAGGCGACGAAGCTGGAAAAGCCGCGCCGGTTGAGCAGCAGCATCGTCTGCTCGCCGGCCGCCAACCGGTCCTCGATCGCTTCCACCAGGCGCCGCGAGAAGACCCGCTGCTCGCGGGTCTCCAGGAACTCCTGGCGCATGTCCACCACCTCGACGTCGGCCATCGGCCGCTTCTCCACCCGCTCCGGCAACTCGAGTAGCCGGAACCGCCCACGCTCGGCGTTGAAGCGGCTCTCGACGCTCGGCGTGGCCGAGCCGAGCACCACCGTCGCTCCTGCTTGTTGCGCCCTGACAATGGCGACGTCGCGGCCGTGATAGCGCGGCGTTTCCCCCTGCTTGTAGCTGGCGTCATGCTCCTCATCCACGACGATCAGCCCAAGATCGCGCACCGGGGCGAAGACCGCCGAGCGCGTGCCCACCACGACGCCCGCTTCTCCGGACCGGATGCGCCGCCACTGATCCGCCCGCTCGGCATCGGAGAACGCTGAGTGTAGAATGGCCACCCGGTCGCCGAAACGGTGGTAGAACTGACCCGCCACCGCCGGGGTCAGCGCGATCTCGGGTACGAGCAACAGAGCCCCCCGCCCTCGCGCCAGCGCCATCTCGATGGCCTGCAGATAGACCTCGGTCTTGCCCGATCCGGTGACCCCATAAAGAAGAAAGGTTTGAAACGTGCTCGCCTCGATCGACGAGCGGATCGCCTCGCAGGCCGCCTGCTGGTGAGGGTTCAGCCGGTGGCGAGGCCGCTTGGGCTCCTCCGGAAGCCCTGGGCCTTCCGGCTTCAGGTGCACCAGCCCCCGCCGGGCCAGACTCCGCGCCGCCCGGGAGGCGTTTTTTATCTTCGCTTCGAGATCCCCCAGGTTGTGCGAGCCCGGATGCAGTTCCAGGTAGGCCGTCAGCTCGCGCTCGGCCTTGTTCAGCTTCACCCCCTCGATGGGCGCCGGCAGCTCCACCCGGAGCTTTGCCGCCGCCGCCCGCAAGGGATCCCGGACCCCATGCACCCGCTCCACTTCGATGAGACCCCGGCGGAGCAGGGAACGAAGCGCCGCCGCGGCCCCCGGCACTTTCTGCTTGATCCAGTTCTCGGTGAGCGGCCGGGCCTCCAGCATCCGGAGGACCGCCACCGCGGGGTCCGCCTCGTCTCCGGCGAGCGAGAGCTGCCGGGCGGCTTCGCGGCCCGCGTCCGTCAATGTGTAGCGCTTTCCCCGCCGCAGGTCACCCTGCAAGGGAGCCATCGCCCGGAGCACCTCACCCAGCGGGGCCGAATAGTACTCGGCGATCCACCGCCCCAGCCGCATCAGCTCGGCATCGAAGACCGGCTCCTCGTCGAGTAGCCGCAGGGCCTCACGGACTTCGGCCTCCGGCGGACGGTGATGGAGCTCCAGGACAAAGCCGGCCAGCTTCCGGGGCCCGAAAGGGACTAGCACCCGGGAGCCGGGCCGCACCCGGTGGCGGAGCGTCAGCGGCAGTCGGTATGTGAAGAGCCGGTTCAGGGGGACCGGCAGGGCGACATCGCAGTATTCAGGATCCCGGGCCGCCTCCGAGGCGGCGCTTTCCGCCGGACGCGTCAGCTCTGGCGGTCCGGAATCATTCTCAGCGCAAGCCATCGATCAGCCCGTAGAAGGGGCGTAACGACGGATAAAGGGCTTTGTAGACTTCGTAGGCCCGGCGGTAGATCTGCGATTCGCGCGCCCGGGGCTCCACCGAGCTGACCTCCTTCACCGCCGCCCGGCAGGCCTCCGGAACCGAAGAGAAACCGCCTGTCCCGGCCATGGCCAGCAGCGCCGCCCCGTACGCCGATCCTTCCTGGCTCTCCAGCGCCGCCACCCGTTTCCCGAAGACATCGGCCAGCACCTGGCGCCAGAACGCGCTCTGGCCGCCGCCGCCCGAGGCCCGCACCGACTCCACCGGTACGCCCATCTCCTCGATGATTCCCAGGCAGTCCTTCTGGCTATAGGAAACCCCCTCGATGATGGCTCGGATCAGGTCCGCTCGGGTGTGCTTGGCGGTGATGCCGATCCAGCCGCCGCGGGCGGTGGGGTCCAGATGCGGCGTCCGCTCACCCATCAAATAAGGAAGCCAGAACAGCCCTTGGGCGCCCGGGGGCGACTGGGCCGCCTCAGCCGTGAGCGCATCGTAGCTCGTTCCTGGCGCGAGCTGGTTCCGGAACCACTGGAGGCTCAGTCCAGCTCCCTGCGTGACGCCCATTACGTGCCACTTGCCCGGAACCGCGTGGCAGAAGGTGTGCACGCGCCCGGCGTTGTCGTAATTCGGCCGCTCCATGTGCGCGAAGACGACCCCGGAGGTGCCCAACGTGCAAGAAACTACGCCCGGCTCCACGATGCCGTTGCCCACCGCGCTCGCCGCCTGGTCCCCGGCGCCGCCTACCACCGGCGTGCCTGCCGCCAGCCCTGTCGCTTCGGCGGCCTCCGGAGTCACGGTCCCGGTCAGCTCCACCGACTCCACCACGTTCGGCAGGATCGAGAGGTCCAACCCCAGCCTGCTCATCATGCGGGTGGACCATTTGCGCATCACCACGTCGAACATCGACGTGCCCGAAGCGTCCGAGACCTCAGTGTAGAACTCGCCGGTCAGCCGGTAGCGCACGTAGTCCTTCGGCAACAGCACCTTGCGCAACTTCTCGAAGTTCTGCGGCTCGTTGTCCCGCACCCACAGCAGCTTCGGCAGGGTGAAGCCGGTGAGTACGGGGTTGGCGGTGAACGCCACCACGTTGTCCTTGCCGACCTTGGCGTTGATCGCGTCCACCTGCGGCTGGCTCCGCTGGTCGCACCAGATCAGCGCGGGACGGATCACCTCGCCTGCGGCGTCCAACATGACCAGCCCGTGCATCTGACCGGAGAGACCCACGCCGCGGACGTCCTTGCCCGACGCGCCCGCCTGCTTCAGAACCCCGCGGATCGCGGCCTGCGCCGCGTCCCACCAGTTTTCGGGCCGCTGCTCGGCCCACAGCGGCCGCTCCATGCGCATCTCCTCGTGCGGAGCCGTAAATCCGTGCCGCACCCGGCCCGCCTCGTCCACCAGGAGCGCGCGGGATCCGCCCGTGCCGATATCGATTCCGAGCCAGTACATGAGTGCTACCTCTCGTCGCTGAAATGTTTCCCTACTCTATGATGCCCGCGCCTGGATCGGCAGATAAGCCGCTCCATAGAGTCCGGCCTCGTTGCCCAGCACGGCCTTCTCGATCCGCGTCTTCGTGTTCCGGTAGGTGAACGAGCGCCGTTCGACCTCCTCCATCATCGCTGGAGCGAAATATTTCCAGGCGCCCAGTACGCCGCCGCCCAGCAAGTAGAGCGGGAAGTTGAACAAGTTGACCAGCGTAGCCAGAGCGATCCCGAGCGCCACGCCCATCCGCCGGAAGACCCGCCGGGCCAGCTCGTTGCCTTGCTCGGCAAGGTCGAAGACGTCGCGGGCGGTGAGATTCTCCCCCAGCCCGATCATATAGGCCATGCCCTCCACGGCCCGTGCGGAAGCGTGCTTTTCGAGGCACCCGTGGTTGCCGCAGCCGCAAGGATTGCCGTTCGGCACCACCATCATGTGCCCCACTTCGCCCGCCATGCCGACGAAGCCGTGCATCACGCGCCCCTGGTAAATGATCCCCCCGCCGATGCCCGTACCCAGCGTCAGCAGCGCCAGGTCGTCCACGTCCTTGCCGGCCCCGGCCCACTTCTCGCCGAGCGCCGCCGCGTTGGCGTCGTTCTCTAGAAACACCCGGGCGCCGAGACGCTGTTCAATCTCCTCGAGAATCGGCACGCCCTCGAGCTCCGGCAGGTTGTTCGACCCGACGATGACGCCCCGGCGCATGTCGATGAAGCCGGCCACGCCGATGCCGACGCCGATCAAGCCATTGGGCCCCAGGCGTTCCTTCAGCGCCTGGATACTCTCCACGATGTCGTTGAGAACCGCCTCCCGGCCGGCGTCCAGGTTCGTCGATCCGGTGATCCGCTCCAGGATCTCGGCCGAGGGGGAAATCGCGGCCGCCCGCAGGTTTGTGCCGCCCAAGTCAACCCCGATCGAGTACTCCAGCATGAAGCCGAATCATAACAAATCCACCGCGTTCTGCGGACCGGCTGAGCGCTCCGCCAAGGCCGGCGCCGCGCGCCTGGAAACCCTGCGCCGGCGACCGCTCGAACACATAGAATGGAGTCCAGCTGCGAATGCCGGAACATCGCGGCACGCGGGCCGGCGACGGCGGCGAGTGATCGAATTGCGCCGCCGCCGGAAAGGAGATTGCCGATATGAGAGCCATCACGCGACGGGGATTCCTGGGCGCCTCCGCCGGAGCCGGGCCCTGGATCGTCCGCCCGAGCCGCGCAGAGGCCGCGCGACGCCCGAACATTCTCGTCTTCATCGCCGACGACCTCTCCTACACCGAGGTCGGCTGCTACGGCAGCGGCCACACCGCCACCCCCAACATCGACCGTCTCGCCGGGCAGGGGATCCGGTTCACGCGCGCCTTCACCGCCACCGCCATGTGCGCCCCCATGCGCCAGCAGATGTACACCGGCATCTTCCCGGTCCGCAATGGGGCCTATCCAAACCACTCCCAGATCAAGCCCGGCATCAGGACCTGGCCCAGCTACTTCCTGGAGCTCGGCTACCGCGTCGGCCTGGCGGGCAAGCGCCACTTCGGCCCGCGGAACGCCTACCCGTTCGAGTACCTGCCCGATGGCCAGGAACTCGACTTCGGCGCCATCGAGGAGTTCATCCGCCGCAACGACAAGGAACCGTACTGCCTCTTCGTCTGCTCCCACCAGCCGCACGCGCCCTACGACAAGGGCGATCCCTCGCGCCACCCCGTGGACCGCTTGCGCGTCCCCGAATATTGGGTGGATACGCCTCTCACGCGGAAAACTCTGGCCGCCTATTACGCCGAGTGCGAGTACCTCGACCAGGAGGTCGGCCGCGCGATGGAGCTCGTCGAGACGAGCGGCCAGGCCCAGGACACGATCTTCCTCTTCTGCAGCGAGCAGGGAAGCGGCTTCCCTTTCGCCAAGTGGACCTGCTACGACCTCGGCCTCCGCGAAGCCGCCATCCTCCGCTGGCCCCGCCGCATCCCGAAGGGCCGGCTCGTCCACGCTATCGTCCAGGGCGTGGACTGGCTGCCCACGCTGATCGAGGCCGCCGGCAGCTCACCCCCCGAAGACATCGACGGCCGTAGCTTCATGCCTGTCCTGGAAGGCAGAACCCGCCGCCACAGCTCCGTCGCCTACGGGGTCCACACCACCCGCGGCATCATCAACGGCTCGGACTGCTACCCCATACGCTCGATCCGCACGGGCCGCTACAAACTGATCCTCAACCTGAACCACGAGGCGGAGTTCTCCAACGCCGTCACCCGCCCGGACCGCTACAACTATTGGGACACCTGGGTCGAGAAGGCGAAGACGGATCCCGCCGCCCGGCGCATCGTGAATCGCTACCTGCACCGGCCGGCCGAGGAGTTCTACGACCTGCAACAGGACCCCTTCGAGCAGCGAAACCTGGCGGGACGGCCGCAATACCGAGCCACCATCGAAAAACTCAAGAGCCGGCTCCACGAATGGATGGAAAGCCAGGGAGACCGGGGTGTGGAAACGGAAATGCTTGTAGAACCACGGCGGATGAAGTGAAACAGTAACCGGCGCCCGGGCCCGCGCGTCCCCGACAACAGCGGTGCACGGTCACGAAGGGCCGGGAGCGGCGGCGCCCAAGGGAGGCGTAAGCAGTCCGTGTGCGGGCGCTCGACCTCCCCTTTTCATCGCTGGCGCCGAGTAGTAAAAAGGGTAGTGAAATGAGTCCCGACACTCTGAAAACTTCTGTCTCGTGGGCGGGGCCGGATCGCGTTCTGCTTCGAGGCTACCGGATCCGTGACCTCATCGGACGTGTCAGCTTCGGCCAGGCAGCGTACCTGCTCCTCGTCGGGGAACTGCCGGACGCCAAGGCGGGCAACATTCTGGAAGCCATCCTGGTCTCGGTGATCGACCACGGCCCAGCGGCTCCCACGGCGAAGGCGGCCCGCATCGTGGCGAATACCGGGGCTCCCCTGAGTTCGGCGGTCGCGGCCGGCGTGCTCGCGGTCACCCGCTATCACGGCGGGGCGATCGAGGACTGCATGAGCATCCTTGAGGAGTGCGTCGGCATGGGGCTGGACCCGTTCGAGGCAGCTACCGAGCTGGTCACCCGCTACCGGTCGCGCGGTCTTCGGATCGCCGGCATCGGCGGGCGGGACCACACCGACGATCCCCGGGTCACGCGGTTGTTCGCCTATGCTCACGAGCAGGGAATCGAGGGGCCATACATCGAGCAGATCCAACATCTGCAACGGGCCGTGTCCCAGGCGATGGAAACGCGGCTCCCTATCAACATCGATGGGGCGATCGCCGCGCTGCTCTGCGAAATCCGCTTCCCGAAGGAGGCGGCCAACGGCCTGTTCCTGATGTCCCGCGTCGCCGGTCTCGTGGCCCATGCGGTAGAGGAACAGACTCGGTACAAGCCGCTCGAGACGGTCGATGCCGAAGGGCTCGTCTATGACGGCCCTCCGGAACGTCCGATGCCCGAAAAGTGACAGGTTTAGGCGCCCGGCCGGCGTCCGCGGCGCGGCCCGCTACGGTGCCGTATTCTAGAAGAGAGGCGGTCTTCACCGCTGCTTGCACCGGACACCAGCACGACAACTCAATCGCAATGGCAGAGACGAACGGCTCGCCGATGATCGAGGCCGTGGGACTGAGCAAGTTCTACGGTGACTTCGCCGCTATCCGCGATGTCTCTTTCCAGGTCCCCCAAGGCCAGGTGGCCGCCTTTTTAGGGCCGAACGGCGCCGGTAAGTCCACCACCATGAAGCTGCTCACGGGTTTCCTCTCCCCTAGCGAGGGAACCGCCCGAATCGCCGGCTACGACATCCTCACCGAGCGCCGCCAAGGCGCGGCCCGCCTCGGGTACCTGCCCGAGAACGGCCCCCTTTACCCCGACATGACGCCCCTGGGTTTGCTGAAATTCTTCGGCGAGGCTCGCGGACTCACCGGCAGCCGGCTCCGTCGCCGCATCGAGGACGTCGTCACCCAGTGCGCCCTCGACGAGGTCCTCGAAAAGAGCATCTCGAAACTTTCGAAAGGCTACCGGCAGCGGGTGGGAATGGCCCAGGTGCTTCTCCATGAGCCGGACGTCCTGATCATGGACGAGCCGACAACGGGCCTCGATCCTAACCAGATCCGCGAGGTCCGGCGGTTGATCCGGGAGCTGGGCAAGACCAAGACCATCCTGCTCTCCACCCATATCCTGCAGGAGGTGGAGGCCGTCGCCGACCGTGTCATTATGATCGCCGGCGGCCGTATCGTCTTCGACGGCCTCCCCGGCGAAATGGCCGAAAAATACGGCTCCATGGAGAAGGCTTTCTACGTGCTCACGGGCGAAGAGGATCCGGAGCCGGCGCCCGCCGCCCCTGAGGAGGAACAATGCCCAGCCGGGGAAGAGTGATCGCCGCCGTTTTCAAGCGCGAATTCACCAGCTATTTCCGCAATCCGACCGGCTACGTTTTCATCACCCTGTTCGTCTTTCTCAGCGCGGTCGCCGCCTTCTGGCAGGAGGATTTCTTTCTCAATAACCTGGCCAATCTCGATCAGCTCAATGAATACTTCCCCTACCTGCTCGTCTTTCTCGCCCCGGCTATCACCATGGGTCTGTGGGCTGAGGAGCGCAAGCAGGGGACCGATGAGCTTCTGCTCACCCTACCGGCCGACGACGCTTCCCTTGTCGTCGGCAAGTACCTGGCGGCCCTGGGTATCTACTCGGTCGCCCTGATCTTCTCCCTCAGCCACGTCGTCGTGCTGCTTTTCCTGGGCAGCCCGGATCTCGGGCTGATGGTCTCCACGTACCTCGGCTACTGGCTCATGGGAGCGGCGTTGCTCGCTCTCGGCCTGCTGGCGAGCCAGCTCACCGACAACTTGACCATCGCCTACATCCTTGGGGCCTTGCTCTGCGCCGTGCCCGTTTTCCTGCACCACGCTGGGGTGCTGTTGAGTGGGCACGCCCGGAGGTTGGCCGAGGACCTCTCCGTGGTGGGACAGTTTCACGACCTGGCCCGCGGCGTGGTGAGCGCCTCCTCGGTCGTGTACTTCCTGTTGCTGGCTCTCGGGGTTCTTTACCTCTGCGTGCAACTGGCCGGGCGGCAGCGGTGGCCCGCGCGGCCTCGTGCTCCGAAGATGGCGATCCATGTGACGTTCCGGGGGCTCGCGGTCTTCGCGATCGTGGCATCGGCCACCGTCCTCGCCGGCCGGCTGGGCGGGCGGGTGGACGTCACCAGCGAGAAGATCCACTCGTTGGCTCCTGAGACCGTCGCCCTGATTGAAAATCTCGATCCCCGCAAGCCCGTCTTCATCCGGGCGTATTTCAGCCGCGAGGTACCCCGGAGCTACATCGAGGTGCGCCGCAACCTGATCGATTTCCTCACTGAGTTCAGCGCCCTCGGCCGCGACAAGATCTTCGTCCGCATCATCAATACCGAGAAGTATTCGCCGGAAGCCCGCGAAGCTCGAGAACTGTACGGGATCGAGCCTCACGAGGTCTCGGCGGCGGAAGGCGGAGGAGCCGCTGCCGATGAGATCTTCCTCGGCCTGGTCTTCACTTGCGCCGGCGAGGAATTCGTCATCCCGTTCTTCGACCGCGGCCTGCCCGTCGAATACGAGCTGATGCGTTCCATCCGCGTCGTCTCCCGGGCGGAGCGCCGCAAGGTCGGCATCCTCGATACGAAAGCGCACCTGTTCGGACGCTTCGACTTCGAGGCGAAGCGCCAGTACCAGGACTGGTCGATCATCCCCGAGCTCAAGAAACAGTACGAAGTCGTCCGCGTTCCGCCGGGTTCGGACTACCCCGAAGATCTGGACGTGCTGATCGCCGTGCTGCCCAACACGCTCGAGCGAGCCGAGCTGCACCGCCTCGCCGGCTACATCCAAACCGGCAAGCCGGTGCTGGTGGCCCTCGATCCGCTCCCGGCCTTCAACCTCGACCTCTCGCCGGCCGCCGCCGAAGGCCCGCAAAGCCCGTTCTCTACGGCGCCGCGGACGGTGCCGGTGAACCTCACCCCCCTGCTCAACGCTCTCGGCATCGAGTGGCAGAAAGACCGTATCGTCTGGGACAGCTACAATCCGCATCCCCAGCTCCGCCAGTTGCCCGAGGAGGTGCTGTTCATCAGTCCGGCGAGCGGTGCGGAAATGGCTTTTCAGCCCGCCGAAGAAATGACCGCCGGCTTGCAGGAGGTCGTATTGCTCTATAGCGGAGCGATCAAGGGGAAGGAGGGGACCGAATTCACACCGCTGATGATGACAAGCCCGGACTCTGGGCTCCTGCGCTGGAGCCAGCTCGTTCGCCGGACTATCTTTGGCGCCACGCTGGTCCGCGGCTTGACCCACAAGCCGGACGAGGAAAGCTACGTCGTTGCCGCAAGAGTGCGGCGCGAGGGTGACAAGCCGGTAAACGCCGTCGTGGTGATGGATGTGGACATGTTCGGCGAGCAGTTCTTCGAGCTCCGCCGCCGCGGCATCGAGAACCTCACCTTCGACAATGTGACCTTCATCCTCAACGCGGTGGACGAGCTCGCCGGAGACCGCTCCTTCATCGCCTTGCGTAAGCGCCGGCCGAAGCACCGGACGCTCGAGGCCGTCGAGGCCCGCACGCGGGTTTACGAAGAGGAGCGCATCAAGAAGACCGAAGAGGCCCAGGCGATTGCCGAAAAGCGTCTGGCCGAGGCCAGGGCCCGTCTCGAAGCTGCCATCGAGGCGATCCGCCGGCGCCCCGACCTCGACGAGCAGGCCCGCGAGATCATGATCGCCAACGTCCGCCGCACCGAGGAGCGCCGCCTCGAGGTCGCCCGCGCCAACATCGAGGACGAGCGCGACCGCCAGATCGAAAACGCCCGCATCTCCATGGAAGCCTCCGTGCGCCGCATCCAAAACACGATCAAACTTCTGGCAGTCGGCCTGCCGCCGATTCCGGTGCTCATCGTGCTGATCTTCGTCTCGTTGCGCAAGCTCCGCCGCGAGAGGCTGCGCATCGCCGCCGACCGGATGGTAAGCAGGAGGGCCGCATGAGCAGCGAGTCCATCAAGACCATCGGCTTCCTGACCGTGGCCTTGGTCCTGGTCGCCGCGGCGGCCTGGATCGAGCCGGGAACCGCGCCGCCCGAAGCCATGAGCGACGAGGGCGAACCGCTGTTCCCGCGGTTCCGCAACGTTATGGACGTCAAGGCCATCGAGGTGATCGCTTACAACGAGGACCAGGCCACCGCGACGCCGCTAAAGGTTGAGTTCCGCAACGGCAAGTGGGTGATGCCGTCCCACCACGACTACCCTGCTGACGCCCGCGACCGCCTGGACAAGACCGCCGGCGCCTTGCTCGGCTTGAAGAAGGATCTCGTCATCTCCGACCGGCTCGAGGACCACGCAAAGTACGGCGTCATCGACCCGCTCGACATGAAGGTTGCCAGCCTCACTGGTCGCGGCAAGCGCGTGACGCTCCGCGACGCGAACGACGAAATCCTCGCCGACGTGATCCTCGGCAAACCGGTCGAGGACCACCCGGGCTACCGCTACGTCCGCCTGCCCGGGCGCAAGCGCGTTTACGGCGTCAAGACCGCCGCCGATCCTTCGGCGCGCTTCGAGGATTGGGTGGAAGGTAACCTGCTCCGGCTCTCGGCCGCACGCATCCGCAAGATCACCATCAACAGCTACTCGATCGACGAAACCCTCGGCCGCGTCACGAACGTCCAGCGCGTCGTCGCCACCCGCGACGGCTCGGACTGGACGATCTCCGGCACCCGCAAGGTCTCCACCGGGGCCATCCGCCGCGCCGCGTCCGCCCTGGCTTCCATCCGCATCGTCGGCGCCCGCCCGAAGCCGAAGACCCTGGCCGAGCAGTTCCGCGAAGGCCGCCTCGAAATGACTCTCGAAGCCGTC
Source organism: uncultured Solibacteraceae bacterium (assembly GCA_964461995.1). GTDB lineage: Bacteria > Acidobacteriota > Terriglobia > Bryobacterales > Bryobacteraceae > JALSRK01. The sequence goes on along the minus strand of CAYWXL010000007.1, from coordinate 25,094 downwards.
ATGTCGCTGCGCCGCCGCGGCTTTTTCTTGACGCCGATGGGGCAACTGCTCGCCAACGAAGGCGAAATGATCGTCGAGACCGATCGCGGCCTCGTCTACACGCTCCGTTTCGGTGAGATCGTCGCCGGCGCCCCTCGCCCCACCGAGATGTCCGCGGAGTCCGGCGACGGCGAGAAACAGGCCTCGTCGGAAACCGCTGAGCAAAATCGCTACCTCCTCGTCACCGTGCGCTACGATCCCAAGGTCCGCGAACACTACGGGGGGCCGGAAGGCGGCGAAAGGACCGCCCGCTTCCTCAGCCGCAAGTTCGCCGGGTGGTACTACGTAATTTCCGGCGACGACTTTAAGAAACTGCGGGCTTGGTGACCTCGGCCCGATCGCCCTGCGGATTCAACGGCATGGGGGCGGGACTACCCTATCCCCCTGTATTCGCCAGGGATTCGGCCGCTCGTGCCGCTAACGAAAACGCCGCCCTGAATAGCCCGCCGAACCCTGATCTCCTATTGACTAAACCACCCGCCTGTGGGATCATGAGGACGGGTAGCCGGTGAGGCCCGAGCGCCAAGCCCGGTTCAAGAGACAGCTACATTTCGATCGAAAGCCCGCCTCGAGTTCTCGCCACACCCTTCTGTCTCATGAGAATGCATCGACGGGCAGAAGGAGTTTACAAAAATGAGACTTTACGTTGGGAACATTCCCTACACCACGACGGAATCCGAGCTCACCGAATGGTTCGCTGAGTCCGGAGTCACCGTGGACTCGCTGAGCATCGCGCGCGACCGGTTTTCGGGTGAATCCCGCGGCTTCGGGTTCGTCGAGATCGACGATCCTTCGGCGGCCGAGCAGGCCATTAGCGCTTGCAACGGGCGTGACTGCCAGGGCCGCAGCCTCGTGGTGAACGAGGCGCGTCCCATGCGCGAGCGCGCCCCGCGGGCCGGGGGCGGCGGCGGCCGTGATCGCGGCGGCCGAGGCCGCGGCGGCAACCGCTGGTAGTCCATCTATCCTAAGAGTTGTTCGCGGCCGGGCGGGTCGGCATGGCCCGTCCGGAACGCGATCCGTCGTCTCTATTCCACTTCCCGCCGGGCAACGATCTCCGGTTTTCCCTCTCCCGTTTCCATCCTGGAACATCCCCCTAACGGATGTCACTTTTCTCTTCGCGCGGCAGGTTCGCCGCAGCGCCGGATCGTTAGAATGGTTCTCATGTGGCCGCGGATCGCCGCTGGAATCTTGCTGTTGTGGCTTGCCGCGTGCAGCCGTGAGCAGCAACAGCCGCGGCTGATCGGGTTCGAGAACGACTACCTGCAGGCGCTGTTTCAGTTCTATCCGCCGGTAGCCGCGCGAGCGGGGCTGGAACAGTTCGAGGGACGCCTCGGCGACTTCAGCGAGCTGTCCGTCGGCCGCCGCCGCAGCGAGCTGGCCCGTATGCTGGTGCGCGTGCTGGCGCTCCAGGCCGAGCCGCTCTCCTGGCCGGAGCAGGCTGAAAGCCGTGTGCTTGAGTACGCGATCCGGAACGAACTCGCCGACTGGTCGATCCTGCAGACCTGGCGGCACAACCCGGCGATGTACGTCGATGTGTCGATCCGCGCGATCCACCGCGCGGTCTATTTCCCCGGAGAGACCCCGTCGCGCCGGCTCGAGGGCGTACTGATCTCTCTCACGGAATTGGACTCGATGATGGCCGCGATGCGGGCCAACGTCACGGAGCCTTCCCCGGAAGCCATTCGCGAGGGCATCGACCGCTGCCGGAGGCTCGGCCGGCTGCTCGCGGAGGATCTCAGCCGCTGGGCGCCTCAAGCCGCCGGCGTGGACCTGGAACTCGCCCGCAGCTTCTCCGGCGCTTTGCCGATTGCCGTGCGCGCCGTGCGCGAAGGTCTCGGCTGGTTGCAGGTCCAGGCGGCCCGCCCCCTCGACCACGAGGAGAGCTTGGGGCCCGAGCGCTTCATCATGAAGGTCTTGTTCGGCTCGATGGCGGAGATCCGCCTCAGTGATCTGGAACGGATGGCCTCGGAACTCGTGGACAGGGATCGGGCGGCCTTGGCCGCCGCGGCCGGCAAGATCGCCCCCGGCGTTCCCCTGGAACGCGCGCTGCGGATCGCCTTGGGCGAGCCCGTGCCTGCCTCGGAGCGGGTGAGCGCGGCCCGGCGGGCCGTGGAAGAGGCCCGGCAATTCGTCATGCGACATGGGCTCGTGCCGCTGCCCGGGGAAATCGCCGGCCAGCCAGCCTATTTGCTGCAGCCGATGCCTGCCTACCTGCGCAGTCCCATCGATACGGGCTGGTTCGAGCCGCCACCCATGCAGGAGACCCGGGTGCGCAATGGCGTTTGGATGCTTGGCGGAATCGAGTCGAGCTGGCCTCCGGCCGAACGCGCCGCCGCCGAAGCGCGCTTCACGGAAGCCGATCTGCGATGGGACGCCGTTTATTATCTCGTGCCCGGCCTGTATCTCCATTCTTTGCACGCCGCCAACTATCGGTCTGGAGTGGGACGCCTCATACCCGAGCGCATCCTCGTCAACCGCGTCACACAGCGCGGCTGGGCCGCCTACGCCGAGGAGATGATGTGGGAAGCCGGCTTCGGCCGCGACGATCCGCGCATGGAAGTCGCCCTGCGCCGCCGGGCCCTCCTACGGGACTGCCGGTTTCTGGCTTCCGTAGACCTCCATACCCGCGGCATGACCCTTGCCGAAGCCGAACGGCTGTTCCGTGAAAAAGCATTGCTCTCCCCAACGGCGGCGGCGATGGAAGCAAGGGCCGTGATGCTCGACCCCCTCCGCTTGGCAGACGCCTTGGGCAAAGCCCTGATTTTGGATTTGCGGCAAGAGTTCTACCGGCTCCGGGGCGGTGAGTCGCTGCCCGCGTTTCACGAGGCGTTCCTGCGTTACGCCCCGCTGCCGGTTCCCCTGATGAGGGAAGCGTTGCTCGAGTACGAACAGCGAAGGGCCGGTTCCTGAACCGCCGCCCCGGTAGGCTATAGTGACTGCTTGGCACCCATCTCCCGGCAGACAACCTGAAGGAGGAAGCATGGCGAATGAGTTTTCCGGCAAGACCGCTTTGGTGACCGGCGCTTCCCGCGGCATCGGCGCTGCCACCGCTCTCGCCCTGGCCAAAACCGGCGTCGCCCGCGTCGTGATCCATTACAACTCCTACCGCGAAGGCGCCGAGCGTGTCCTCGCGGAGATCCGGCGCCGCGGGGCCGAGGCCGAGGCGATCCAGGCGGACCTCTCCGAGGAGCTCGGCATCGAGGAGTGCGTTACGGCCATCAAGCGCGTCGCCCCCGAGGTGGACATCCTGGTCAACAACGCCGGCTCGCTGGTTCGCCGCGCGCCGCTGTCGGACTGTCCGCCGGAGGTCTACGACAAGGTGATGAACCTCAATGTCAAGAGCGTGTGGCGTATCACCCAGACCGTGGCTCCCTCGATGATCGCCAAGCACAGCGGCATCATCGTCAATGTCAGCTCCATCGCCGCCCGCACCGGCGGCGGGCCCGGCGCCACCGTCTACGCCGCCGCCAAGGCCGCCGTCTCCACCATGACCAAGGGCATGGCCCGGGAGCTCGCCCCCCGCGGCATCCGCGTCAACGCCATCAGCCCCGGCACCGTGGACAACTACTTCCACGAGCAGTTCTCCACCCGGGAGATGCTCGACCGCGTCATCGCCAACACCCCCATCGGCCGGCTGGCCACCAACGAGGAGATGGCCGACGTGATCGTTTTCCTCTGCTCGCACGCCGCCCGCTACATCATCGGCCAGACCATCGAGATCAACGGCGGCATGTACATGATCTGAGGCTACGGCGGCGCCGACGTTCACCGGACCCAGATGTAGACGCCGGGCTGGGCCGTCCGGTCGCCCACCCACAGCTCTACTGCCAGCCGCCCCGAGGGCGCGAAGCCGTCGGGCGTCTGCACATTGATCTGCATCACGCCCACGAGCCCCGGAGCCGCTCCGGCATACAACACCTCGGCCGGCAGCCCGCCGATCCGAACGTGCACCGGCGCCACCGGCTTCCCTAGCGGCGCTTCGGCCGGCCGCCCCGTCTCCGCCGGGGGACTCAAGACCCCCTCCCCTGTCGCGTACAGCAGCACGATGGACCCCTTCGGCGCGGGGTTCGTCTCCCCGTTCACTGTACCGTCCGCATTCACTGCCGCTGCTTGCCCCGCGCCGCCTTCCAGCGTGAAGATTCCCGGAGCGACGGCGGCCATCTCGACCCGCGCCCGGCTGTGGAGCCGCCCGCCGGAGAAGACCTCCACCAGTGCCTCCTTTCGCCCCGCCAGCTCGTAGGGAACCTGCACGTTCACCTGGTTTCGCCCCGCGTAGAAGACCGGCGCCGCAATGCCGTCGAATCGCACCTCCACGCCCGCCAGTACGGTTTTGAAACGCCCGACTGCATCCAGCTCGCCAGCGGCCGGCTCGCCCGGACCCGCGCCCGGTGCGAAGACTGTCACGATCTCGCCCGGCGCCACCGGCCCGGCGGCAAACGACGCACCATTCACCACCTCGCAGCGGCCCGGCGGCTCGGCGACCGGATCGGCTGCCGCCGCTCGCAGCCGCCTCACCCGCCGGTTGTCCAGATCGGCGATCAGCACCGTGCCGTCGCCGCCGGCCGC
>CAYWXL010000007.1:4112-20389 GCA_964461995.1 uncultured Solibacteraceae bacterium | reverse complement strand
AGTGGTTGCCGCTGTCGGCGATGAAGAGGTTGCCGAAGGTATCCGCCGCCACCGCTCGGGGAAGGTTCAGCCGCGCCTCGGCCGCCCGGCCCCCGTCGCCCGTATAGCCCGGCTCTCCGTCGCCGGCCACGGTGAGGATCGTGCCGTCGGCGAGGACACGGCGCACGCGGTGTCCCCGGTAGTCGGCGATCCAGAAGCCCCCTAGAGGATCCGCCGCCACCGACACCGGGTCCCCCAGGCCGGCTTCGCTCGCCGGCCCGCCGTCGCCTCCGGCCTCGGCCTCCCCGTTGCCCGCGATCGTCAGGATGCGGCCGTCGGACTGGACCCGCCGGATGCGCCGCCGCCCCTCGTCTACGATCAACAGATCGCCGAAGGCGTCCCAGGCGATCGCGATCGGAGCGTCCAGGGTCGCCGCCGCGGCCGGGACGCCGTCGGCGTAGTTGCCGAACTCTCCGTTGCCGGCGGCCGGCGCCAGGGCGCCTGGTGCCGGGACGGCCCATACTCTGCGACCGCCCCCTACATACAAGAGGCCGTCCGCCCCCAGCGCCACGTCGCGGAAGTGGCTTCCGCCTGGAGCCTGCACCACGGTCCCCACCTCACCGGCGGGCTTGACCGCGTAGAGAGTTTCGGCATCGGCGATATACAGCGTGCCCGTGGCGTCCACCGCCACTCCGGTGGGCTGGACCAGCCGGATCCCCTCTTCTTCCGCGCCAGCCACCGTTTCGATTCGTCCGCCGCGCAGCCGCCGGACGAGCCGGTTTCCGCTGTCAGCGATGTAAAGGTTTCCGTCCGGCCCCAACGCCAGGCCCGCCGGCGCATTCAGCTCCGCGCCCAGCGCCGGCCCGTCCCCGTTGAAGCCCGCCACGCCCGTTCCGGCGATTACTTCGACCCGCCCGCCCGAGCTGATTCGGTAGACCCGGTGACCCAGGAAGTCCGAGACGTAGAGGTTGCCCTCGGGGTCGGCCGCCACGTTCCGCGGCCCGGCGAAGCGGACCGCGTCCAAAACGGGTGCGGTCGCGCCCCCGGCCACCGTTTCGATCACGCCATCCGGCCGGATGCGCCTGAGGCGGCGATTGCCGAAATCGGCCACATATAGGGAGCCGTCCGGTCCCGCGGCGAGGCCGTACGGTTGGTTGAGCCGGGCCCCTGAAGCGGCTCCGCCGTCGCCCTCTGTCCCGGGAAATCCGTCCCCGGCGATAGTGACGATGCGCCCGGTGGCGCCGTCCACCCGCCGAATGCGGTGGTCGAGGCTATCGCTGATGTAGAGGTTCCCCTGGGCATCCACAGCGAGCCCTTCGACAGCGCCCAGTCTCGCTTCCACCGCGGGTCCACCGTCCCCCGGCTCGCCACCCCCGGCCACGGTGTCGATCACGTAGGCTGGCGGGGCGGCTCCAGCCAGACATATTCCCGCAGTCAGATAGAGCAGTAGCCGTTTAGCGCCACCAGGCATACAATTTCTTCCCCCAGTGGAATAAGTGGTTTCGAGATCAAATGAGTCTCGCCGGAAGCGATATGCGGCAGTGTGAAGCGCTACTACGCCGCATGGTTCTTGCTGATGGCGATGATCCCGGGGGCTACGGCCGAGCTCCGATTCAAGCGGCAGGAGCTTCGGGAAGCGTTTGTCCAGGTGGACCGGATCAAGCGCCTGAACGCCGCCCACCGCTATCTTCTCTTGGAGTTCGACCACGTGCCGGGGGCGGCCGACCGCCGGGCCCTGGCGGTCCAGGGTGTCTTACCTGTGAGCGCAGTTCCGGATCGCGGCCTCGTGGTTTTGGCTCCCGACGGCGTTCGCATCGAAACTGATGGGCTGCGCGGCATGGGCCCCTTCCCGCCGCAGCTCAAGTGGAGCCGCCTGCTGGAGTCGCGGCAGGCTTCGGCCCGGGCCGTCTTCCTCGTCGAGTTCCATCCCGGGGTCAGCGCAGCCGAAGCCCGCGCGATCGCGCTCCGCGAGGGACTGCTGGTCCGGGAACATCCGGATCTGCAGGCCTGGCACCTCCTGGTGGCTGGCACGGCCGCCGCTGCCCGCCGCCTGACGAAATGGGACGAAGTGGCCTATGTGTTCCCCGCCTCCCGCGACCTGGAAGCCGGCCGGCCTGTCCGCGCTTGCGCGGGAGCCGTCACTGCCGCCGGCCCCGTAGCCCAATACATCGCCACCGTGGGGCCGGGTTGGGACGGATACGGCCTCGGCGCGGCGGTTCTCACGTATTCTTACGAGCGTCTGGCTCTCCGCCTCCCGGCCGGCGCCGTCCGCGAGGAGATCGAAAAGGCCATGGCGGAATGGGCCCGCTACGTCAAGATCGAGTTCCGCAGCGGCGGCAAGCCAGACCGCCCCCAGAATATCAACTATCTCTTCGCTTCCGGCCGCCACGGCGGACTCTACCCATTTGATGGTCCGGGCCGCGTGCTCGCCCACACGTTCTATCCCGCTCCGCCGAACCCCGAGCCCATCGCTGGCGACATCCATCTCGACGACGACGAGCCTTGGTCCGTCGGAGGCCGGATCGACCTCTACAGCGTCGTCCTTCATGAGCTCGGCCACGCTCTCGGCCTGGCCCACTCCGACGATCCCCGGGACGTCATGTACCCCTACTACCGCCAAGCCAAGGAACTCTCTCCGGGAGATATCCGGGCTGTGCGGCGGCTCTATGCTTCCACTGAGCCGGTCGAGAATCCGGAACCGCTCCGGCTTCACATTACCGAGCCGCCCGACGGCTCGCGCACGACGTCGGCATGGACGCAGTTGAAAGGAACGGCCTCTGGCGGGATCGAGCCGTTGCAGGTGACTTGGTTGAGCGAGACGGGAGCTTCGGGATTCGCCTATGGGTTGCCACAGTGGTCTACCACGGCGATCCTGCTCCGCAAGGGCATGAACCGGATCACCGTCACCGTCACCGACGCCCAGGGCGCCAGCTTCAGCCGGAGCATCACATTGGAGCGGATCGAGCAGCAACCCGCCTCGCCGCCCGCGCCGGACCCCCAGCCGCCGCCGTCCGATCCCCCGTCCCAGCCGGATCCGGGCGCGCCCCCTGGCCCCGCACCCGAACCGCCGGCTCAGCCGCAGCCGGATCCCCCGGTACAGCCCGAACCGGATCCGCCCGCGCAGCCCGGGCCTCAGCCTCCCTCCCAACCCGAACCCGGCTCGCCTGCGAGCCCCGAGCCCGGCGACACCACTGTGCCGTCGCTGCGGATCACGTATCCGTTCACCACCAACGTCGTCACCAGCCGCGATTCGCTCGTCTTCCGCGGCACGGCTGCCGACAACGTCGCCGTCGCCTCGGTGAAATGGGCCACGAACACCGGCCACGAAGGGACCGCCCGTGGCACTGCGTTTTGGAACACCGGCCCAATCCCGCTCATGCGCGGCGTCAACGTCGTCACCGTCCGCGCCTACGACGCCGCCGGCAACGTCGCTTGGCGGGCCGTGACCGTCACCCGGCGGTAGACCGCGCCGTCTGCCTCATCCTCCACACCTTTCCCGCAAGGTGTTCGTCTCCGTCCGCAACGCGCGGGAGTAAACCGCGGCATCGGTGCTCCAGGAGAGAACATTGAACCCCACCCCGAACCACTCCACCGCCTGCTCAAGGTTCCCCGGCTGGATGCCCGCCGCTTTGCCGTGCTGCTTCGCCGCCTCGGCCACGCGCTTCATCGCCTCCACGAACCGTGGCGCGCGGAAATCGCCCGGAATTCCCATCGACATCGTCAAGTCATAATGGCCCACCCAGACGATATCGACGCCCTCCACTGCGGCGATCGCCTCGACATTGGCCACCCCCGTCTCCGACTCGATCTGGCAGATCACGGTCGTCCTCCGGTTGGCCTCTTCGAAGTACGCCCTCGCATCCTTTGGCAACACGTAATCGGTGTGGGCCGTCCCCAGCCCGACGCCGCGGTTGCCCAACGGCGCGTACTTCACCGCATCGACAATGGCCTTCGCCTCCTCCGCCGACTCCACGTTCGGGACCATCACCCCCAGCGCCCCCGCGTCCATCACCCGCGCTAGGAAGTGGTACCGCGGTTCCGGGACGCGCACGATGGGGGCCACCGGACCCGCCTTGAACCACGCCAGCAAATCGGCGATCGTGCTCATCTCGTGGCCCGTGTGCTCCATGTCCACGATCACGAAGTCCACCCCGGCTGCCTCCACGATCTTGGCGATGCCCCGCGTCGCGAACTCGGAAATCATGTGGCCGACGGGCACGCGCCCTTCAGCCAAAGCCTGCTGCAAGCGGTTCGGTTTCATTGTTCACCTCGATATCGGGCAAGCTTCGCCTGCCATGCCGGGTTTTCCAGCACCTCCCGGTTCACTAACCCTGGCGGCGCCTCGCCCCGGGCCACGGCCAGCAGGTTCCGGCACGCTTCGACGCCGTTGTCCCGCACAAGCCCGTGGGTCCAAGCCAGCGCATGCGGCGCCAGGATTACGTTGTCCAGCTTCGTGAGCGGGTGGCCCGCCGGCAAAGGCTCTTGCTCGAACACGTCGAGCCCCGCCCCGCGAATCCAGCGCTCTTCCAGTGCCTTTACGAGATCGGCCTCCCGCACGATCGCGCCCCGGGCGGTGTTGATGAAAAACGCCGTCGGCTTCATCAGCCGGAAGTGCTCGGCGCCGATCAGCCCCAGCGTCTGGTCGTTGAGCGGTACGTTCACCGTCACATAGTCGCTCTCGCGGAACACGGTCTCCATCGGGGCGAGCTCCACCCCCAGATCCGCCACCGCCCCCGGCTCGACGAACGGATCATATGCGATGAGCCGCCGGAAACCGAGGCCCGCGGCCATGCGAAACATCTCGCGGGCGATGTTGCCGCAGCCGATCGAACCGAGGACGCTGCCCGCCAGGTCGGCGCCCAGCTCCGGAAGGTCTCGCCGCCAGCCGCTTTCGCGCACCGTGCGATCCTGGACCAGTAGGTTCTTCGCCGCGGCGAAGATCAGGGTGAGAATCGCCTCGGCCACGGGTCGCTTCACTGCCTCGGGCGTGATCGCTAGCGCGATGCCCGCTTGGGTGAGCGCCGCCACGTCAATCCGGTCGTAGCCCACGCCCCAGCGCGCCACGATGGCCGTCTGCTTCACCCCTTTGACGCTCTCCCGCGTGATGCGCAGCCCCAGGGCGAAGATACCGTCGTAGCGATCGAGCGCCTCCGGCGTCGCGACATCGCCCGGCTGCTCCGGCATCGGCTCGTACTCGATGCCCTCCACGGGGCCCAGTTCCCGCTCCAGGACGGATTCAAAGCGCCCCTTGGCGTCGCGGTAGAAGTCCGGCGTGACGCCCACACGAAACATCGTTTTCATTCTTCGAGTTCCTTGGCTGAAGCCAGGTAGATGGCGTTCAGGATCATCTTCATCGTGCCGAAGGTCTGCCCCCGGAACTGTGGCCGGAAGCCGAACAGGATCACCCGGCCCCTGCCGTGCCGCGCTTCAACGAGCGCCGGCTTGCCGGCCACGGCCTTTTCGCCGGAGATCCAGCCGCTGGCAAGCAGGTCATCGTTCGCGTAGTGAGCCACCGCTCGAATCTCGCGCTCGCCGGTGTTGGCCGCGTCCACCAAGCGGATCTCCCATGCCTGCCCGCCGCGGCAAAACGCGTAGACCTGGGCCGGCGACCCGAAGGCGAGGGGATGAGCAGTGTCCAAGGTGATCCGGACCAGCGAGCCCGGGCAAGAGAACCGGGGCGATGAGGACCGGGCCACATCCCGGACGCCCAATGGAAACAGATCCACTGGGAGGCGCGCCGCCTCGCCGAAGGCGATCAGCGTCCCGCCCCGGCGGACGAACTGCTCCAGTTCCATCAGCCCGGCGACGCCGATCCCGCCGCAGTATTCGGGACGCTGCTGCGACAGGGCATCCAGTTCCGCCCTGCGCTTCCGTGAGGGCTCGCCACAGCGGTGGCCGTGCAGGATCGACATCGGATCTTGCGAAGCCAGAATGACGGCGTCGAAGGAACGGCGCAAGCCGCCCCGGGCAACGTCCCGGTTGTGCACCACCCGGTACGGAACATGGAAGGTGTCCAGCATCCACTGCGTCCAGCCGGTGTCGATGTTTGCCGTCCACGGCACATAAAGCGCCACCCGGGGAGGCCGGAGCTCCCAGCGTGCTTCCCGGAACACTCCCGGCTCAGCCCGGCCTTTCACCAGGATCTCTCCCTTTTCCCCCCAGCGCACCGTTTTACCCCGCCGCAATAGATCCGCCGTCGTTACGAAGGACCAGATCTCCCGGTGGTCGTACGATTCACGCGGCGCCGGAACCTCATCCACCCGCTCCAGGTCCGCCTCGAACGGTTCGTCGATCCGGTCTACTTCCACCCCCATGCTCATCGGCAGCGTCCAGCCCGCCACGTCGTATGGCCGCTTCACCAGCTTGCCGTCGGCGTCCGGGTAGTCTTGCGGTTCCATCAAGTCCACCAGATAGGCTCGGAACGGCTGCGCCGCCGGCAACACGTAGCTGCCCGCGAGGTACTCTTTGCCATCCGCCGTGAACGCCGAACGCGCGCGCTGGACGATGACGCCCGCCCACTGCAGCCGCCGCAGCATCTCTAGCGCGCTCGAGAAGTCCCACTGCTCCGCCGGCACGACGTAGGCGAACGGGTCGCCGCGCTCGCCGGTGCGGATCGCCTCCCGCGCCAGCTCGTACGCCTTGAGCAGCAGCCGCTCGCGGTGCATGGCGGCGAACTCGAGCACCGCCAAATCCGCCGTCAGCATGTAGTCGATCGCTTCCTTCACGCCCCAGCGCCCGCCCAGCCAAGGCCGTGGGTACATCACCGACGGACGGTCCACCGGCAGCCCGTTGCGGAACCGCTTCGGCAGGTCGGCGCGCTTGTCCTCCCGCGGCGTCGCATAGACGCCCGCCGCCGTCTCGGTCAGGATGCCGTGCATGTTGTGGAAAGCCGGCGCCGTCCGCAGCCCGCCGTTCCACCAGGCGTCGAAGCCCAGGTACGAGATCACCCCCGGCTTGTTCTCCCGCGCGAACCGCTCCTTCATCGCCGCCCCGATCAAGTTGATCCCTTCCATCACCGCCGAGGGGATGTTCGGGTTCATCGGCTCGGCGTACGGCGGCACGAAGATCCGCGCCGGAAAGGCCGGCTGCTGGTGCTGGTTGTAGACAATCTGCGGGAACCACTCCCGGAACAGCAGCCGCGTCACATGCCGCGTTTCGGTCAGGTTCAGCATGAACCAGTCGCGGTTGTTGTCATGCCCGGCGTACTTCTGATAAAGCCGGGGCAGGGGGGCCAGCTCGTACGGCGTGCCCACGTTGCCGCGGTACCACTCCACCACCCAGTCCAGCCCGTCCGGGTTGATCACTGGCACTTGCATCAGGATCACGTTGTCGAGGATGCGCTGGATCTCGTCACTGTCTCCGCTCGCCAGCCGGTAGGCCAGAACGGGAGCGTGCTGGGCCGGCGCGACCTCTGTCGCGTGCAGGCCCGAGTCGATCCAGACGATGGCCTTACCCTCGCGGGCCAGCTCCCGGGCCTCTTCTTCTCCGGCCAGCCCGAGCGTCAGCCGCCGCGAGATCTCCCGCCAGCGTTCTAGCTTCCTCAGATTCTCCGGGGAGGAGATGAACGCCACATACATCGGCCGCCCTTCGCTGGATCGGCCGAACTCCACCAGCTTCAGCCGGCCGCTCGCCTTGTCCAGCGCCTGGAAATACCCGCTGATCTGGCCGAAGTCCGCCAGCTTGTAGTCTTCACCCGGTTCGAATCCGAGATAGTCCCCCGGCGCCGGAACCTGCGCCGCCAGCGTCCACGCCGAAACGATGAGAATTGCGCCGAGGCGAGCCAGCATACAGGCATCGATCATAACGCGAAACTGCCGGGCCGCGGACCGCTTCGCCTACGGTCCTCTCTCCAAGCCGCTCAGCGCCGCGCACCCCCTCGCGGCATAATGGCAAGTACGCGGAAAGAGGTGTCGTCATGACGAAGAAGCTTCTGCTAGTGCCCTCGGTCTTGCTGATGCTGGCGGTTGTCCCGCGCCCGGCGTCGGCGGAAAAGCCTCCCGAAGGCAAGTTTTTCCACCACGTTTTCTTCTGGTTGAAGGAACCCGACAGCCCGCAGGCGCGGCAAGAGTTCCTGACCGCCTTGCGCAAGATGAAGGAGATCTCCACCATCAGGTATTCCTTCATCGGAACTCCCGCCGGCACGCCCCGCGAGATAGTGGACAATTCCTGGACCTTCTACTGGCTGGTCACCTTCGACGGCAAAGACGGCTGGAAGGTCTACAACGATCACCCGATCCACAACGAGTTCCGCAAGAAGGCCCACCTATGGAAGAAAGTTCTCGTCTACGACACGATCCGCGTGGATTGAGTGGACTGCTTTGCGGCTCCTGACGGCGCGTACCGTGAACGTGCCCTCTTACATCGGCCTGCCACTGGCGGCTGCCGCCGCCTTCGCCGCGCTCTACTGGTTCGCTAACCGCCAGGTCTTCCATCCGATGAAATACCCGGCCGGCTGGTGGGAGTTGCAGGAGCAGTTGGGCGTCGAAGACGCCTGGATCACCGCTCCGGACGGCGTCCGGCTGCACGGCTGGTGGAAGGCTGTGCCCGGCGCCGAGGTCGCCACTCTCTACCTGCACGGCAACGCCGGCAACGTCACCCACCGCGCCGGCCACATTGAGGCGGTGGCCGAAGCCGGCTCCTCGATCCTGGTAATCGATTACCGCGGCTACGGGAAAAGCGCCGGGAGGCCCTCGGAAACCGGCCTTTACGCGGACGCCCGCGCCGCCTACGCCTGGCTTCGCGAGCGCGGATGGGCGCCGAATCGCATTGTCGTCCACGGTGAGTCGCTCGGCAGCGCCGCCGCCGTGGATCTCGCCGTGCAGACGCCCGTCGCCGGCGTCGTCCTCGAGGCCCCGTTTACTTCAGCCGGAGACGTTGCCGGGACCATCCTTCCCCTCCTCGGCCCGTTATTGGTCCGCTCCTTCCGCAGCGTCGGGAAGATCGGCCGCTTGCGCGCCCCGCTCCTCGTCATCCACGGTGATCGCGACGGCATCGTCCCCATCGAGCTCGGCCGCCGCCTCTTTGACGCTGCGCCGGAACCCAAGCAGTTCTGGACGGTCCCCGGCGCTGGCCACAACGACATCGTCGAAACCGTCGGCCCCGCATACTCGGCCCGCCTGTCGCGGTTCTACCGGTCGCTGCCTACCCGCTAGCCACCGCCGGGCGTGCGCTCCCGACCGCCCCTCAGAAATGCACATCCCACTGGAAGCGATAACGGTACTCGTACAGGTCCGGCTGGTTCACCCGCGCCAGCGACAGGCGGCCCACGTCGAACGACAGCTTGTTGTCGTGCCCCTCCAGGAAGACGTTCACCACAATGCTGTGTTCCTGCGTCAACGTGCCCGGAACGCCTACGTTCCGGTCCACGTAGGCATACCGGTAACCCAACTCGAGCGCTTTCGGGATCTTGTTCCAGACGTAGTGCGGGAAGTAGCCGGCCTGGGCGTAGCTGCCCCGCAAATCCGTGCTCGTGCGGTTGATGTTGTCGTAGACGTTCTTCCAGTGGTTCTCGTTCTGGATCGACAGCCCGCGGTACTTCAGGAAAAACTCCCCCTGCACCTGCTTCAGCGTGTATTGCCCCGGCGCGCCCCGGCGGAACCCCAGCAACTGTCCGCCCCCGTTGGTCGAAAAGCGTGTGTACCGGCTCCGGTTCCTCATGGCCGCCACCGCCATCGACGCCGCCGGCGATTTGTGATACTCCAGGTCGCTCGACGAGAACTTCAAGTCCCGCCCGAGAAAGTTCCACTGATACCGCGCCACCAGCATCGGACCGTCGTCGTCGAAGCCATTGCCGCGGCCCGTGCCGGTGAGCACCTCGAAGTGGTACCACGAGTCGCCCGGCGTGCCCGGCATCAGGTGGCCGAACACCGACACGCCCGCCTGACGGTCCACCGTGAAGGGCCGGTTCACGATCGAGCGCTCGACGAACTGCTGTTTGCCCGAGGAAGTAACCCGCTCCCGCGTGAACACCGATTTCCACTGCCCGCCGCGGATCCGGAACCAGTCGCGGATCTTCACGTCGGCATACAGGTTCAGCAGCTTTCCGCTCAGCAGGCTTTGCTCGTAGTTGTACTTGATCACCTCGCCGAAGAAGTGGCCGTCGGACTTGATGCGCGCCCGCCGCAGGAAGATCTCGTTCACCCGCACCCCCACGAAGTCCAGCGGCTTCCGCGGATCGCGGTCGAAGGGATACGCCCAGCGCGTTTGCAGCCGCCACCGCAGCCGCCCGCCGTGCCGTCCGTTCTTGCTTTCGACTTTCAACCCTTTCCGGCTATAGGTGGTCCGTACCTTGCCGTCGGTAATCACGATCTCAAACTTGCGCCAGTCCCACTTTTTCTTGTCTTTGTTCTTGGCGCCGGTGGTGGCGCCGGGCTGCGGCGCCGGATCGGTCGCGGCGACAGTCTCCTTGTCCGGGGCGCTCTCGCGTCTCGAAGCCGGTTTTCCCCCGCGGGCCGGCAACGGCAAACTGGGCAGGATCAGCAGGATTAGGGCAAGTGATCTATAGGGTCTCAGGATAGGTCTTCCTCGCTTGGTGTTGATTTGCTGTAACTGCAGCAGATTCGTAATATAGCGGTCCGGCGTTAACGGCTTGTGACTTGAATGTTACAGTTCGATGAATCTGGCCTTAGGGGGCTGGGCCGGCCCATTGCAGCGGTTGCGTCCCGGTTCCAGCTCCCGTCTCATCGCCCTTTGTGGCGTTGTGTTCTCTCTTCCCAATGTAGCCTCAGAATCGAGTAGTGTAGTGAGAGGGGGGAGTGCTGAACACGGTGGCTTCTCGCTCACCCCGTTCAGTCACCACAATAGGATGCTGTGAATGTTCAAGTGCTCGCTCAATAAGTGGGTTCCCCTTTTCTTACTGCTGTGGTTTTGTGTGCCGCCTTGCCGCGGAGATTCCCCTGCGGAAGAGCCCAGCGAGGAATCAGCGGCCGAGCGGCAAGGCGGTCAAAGCGTCATCAATCCCTTTATTGGCGTGATCCCCGTTCCCGTTGACCGCCCTGTCCAGTGGAAGCGGCTTTACAAGGGGTCAACCCGCTTACTGGGCTTGATGCATGCCTTTCGGCTGGCCACCGAAGAAGGGACCCGTGAGGGGCTCAAAGGGCCGTTCTTCCAGGGCTATGCCGATAGTCTTGGGGCGATGCACGGTTGGTCCGACGGAGACCCGCCTCTGGTCAACTATGTCGGCCACCCGATGCAGGGCGCCGTGGTCGGCTTCCTGTTCAGCATGAACGACCCCAAGTTCAGACCGGTCCAGTTCGGCTGGAACCGGTGGTATTGGAAGAAGGTCCTGCGGGGATCGGCCTATGCCTTTGCTTTCAGTGAGCAGTTCGAGATCGGCCCGCTAAGCGAGGCCACCATCGGAAACGTTCAAGCAAAGTATCCGGCTTACGGTTTCGTTGACCACGTCATCACACCCGTGATTGGCAGTGGTTGGCTAGTGGCCGAAGATGTCCTGGACAAATACGTCGTTCGGTGGATCGAACGGCGGACCAGCGTCACCTGGATACGTATCCTCGCCCGCCTCTCTCTCAACCCGTCGCGCGGCATGGCCAACCTCATGAACATGCGTGTACCTTGGCGCCGCGACGACCGCCCGACCATTTACTGGGACTACGAGGCGGAATCCGAGTTTCGCAAGAATGGAGCCGCCGCCCTGCCCGAACGCTTCAGTAGTCCCCGCGAGCATCCCGTTTTCGAGTTCACCGTTCAACCGCACTTCAACTGGTTCAACGGCCCCGGCAGCATCGCCACCCCTTGCGTCGGTGGCGGAGCCGTGGGCCGCTTCAACTTCCGGCGCGACTGGACCTTCGTCACCGATATCGGCGGCTGCCGCCTCCAGGGCCTCGGCGAGAACCGCACCGGCGATTCGCTCACCTACATGTTCGGTCCCGAGTGGAACGGCCGCCGCTACGGCCGCTTCATCCCGCGCCTGCGCTTCCTGATCGGCGGCAACAAAGTCACCCAGATGGAGACCGATCCGGAGAAGATCAAGGAACTCGAAGACCAAGGCATCGACTGGAAGCGCAACGAATACCACTTCTACTTTTCCCGCGACACCGACAAGAATGCTTTCGCCTTCCTCGTTGGCGGCGGTTTCGACATCGTTTTGAACGACGTCGTTTCCCTGCAGGTCGCCAACGTGGACTACTTGCGCACGTGGCTCGGCGAGTTCGAGGGCCGGAACTACAATCACGGGCTGCGGCTCACCCTGGGACTCACCTTGCGGGTCGGCACCTGGTAGCCCGTCAGGCCACCTCCACCGCCCCGCCCAGCACGGCGCCGATGTCGCGGATCCCCACGCCCGGACCCTGTGGGACCGTCAGGGCCCCCTCTTTGGACCCAAGAGGCGGATCGAACCACTCACCGTAACGTTCCACCCCGCGCTTGTACTCCTGATACCGGCCGGGATCCTTCACGGCCGCCGCAAAGTGCAGCATGTAAACGAAACCGAACCCGCCCGAGATGTGCACCGTCGTAGGCATCCCCGCCAGCTCCGCCATCCGCGCCACCCGCGTCGAGCGGATCATCCCCCCGTAGTAGTGCAAATCCGGCTGCACGATGTCCACGCACCGCCGGTGGATCTGCCACCGGAAACGCCACTCGCTGTACTCTTGCTCGCCCCCGGCCACCGGTATCGCCAACGCGTCGGCCACGGCTTTCGTCTCTTCCAGATGGTCGAACCGGCACGGCTCCTCGAAAAACACCGCGCCGATCT
This sequence comes from uncultured Solibacteraceae bacterium, assembly GCA_964461995.1. GTDB lineage: Bacteria > Acidobacteriota > Terriglobia > Bryobacterales > Bryobacteraceae > JALSRK01. Next base: position 7,698 of record CAYWXL010000007.1, on the reverse strand, counting down.
CCTCCAGCATCCGCCCCACGCGGATCGCCTGCGGCGGATCGTAAGAGCTGTTCGAATCGGCGTGGATGTCAATAGCGTCGCCCAGCCTCTTCCGCGCCAGCGGGATCAGCTTCTCCGTCCGGCCGGGCAGGGAATCCGCGTTCCGGCTCATCCGGCCGCCCACGCGGAACTTCACCGCCCGCGCCCCGGTCTCCTCCACCAGCTTCTCGAGGTATTCGACCTCCTCCTCCGGCGTCGAGTCCCGCCGCCCGCTGGCCACATAGAACGGGATCTGCTTCCGCCGCACGCCCCCGATTAGCTCCGCGATGGATTTGTTCAGGATCCGCCCGAACATGTCCAGGATGGCGAACTCCACCCAGGCGTGCGGGCACCAGAAAGCCAGCCCCTGCAGCTTGTAATTGCTCCGCCAGCGGTAGAGTTCCCACTCGAGCTCCTCCAGCCGCCGGACGTCTTTACCGATGAAGAACGGCGCCACCCGCTGGAGGAGGATCGGATACAGGTAGGGCGCGTGGAAGTTCGCCACCGAGATGCCCTCGGCCCCGTCACGCGAGCGCACGTGCACGTAATACTCGCGCTCCCGCCGCAACACGCGGATCGAGTCGATCACCACCGGCGAATCGACGGCCGAGAAGTCCACCACCGGCTCGGCCGCCGCGCGTGCCAGCTCTTCCATCGATGGGGCTGCGCCCGCCGTCTCCCCGGCTTCCGCGTCGGGCCGGGAGCAGCTAGCCACCGCTCCGGCCGCCAGGCCGGCCGCCGTCCCGGTCAAGAATCGCCGTCGGTTCATCTTTCGGCCTCCTTTCCTCAACTGTATCCGGCCGCTGGCCGCAGAGGCCGAACCGCCTCGCCGGCCTCAGCCCTGCACGCCCCTCTCGCGCCCCTCCCAGAACCGCCGCTTCAGCTCGAGCTTCTTCACCTTCCCGGTGCCCGTCCGCGGCAGCGGCTCCACGCGGAACTCGATGATCTTCGGCATCTTGAACCGCGCCAGCTTCCCCTCGAGATGCGCCCGGATTTCCTCCTCCGTCACCGTTTCGCCTGGCTTCGGCACGATGATCGCCGCCGGCGTCTCGCCCCACTTCTCGTCCGGAGCCGCCACCACCGCTACTTCCAGCACCTTCGAATGGCCATAGATGGCGTTCTCGATCTCCACCGACGAGATGTTTTCGCCGCCGCTGATGATGATCTCTTTCTTGCGATCGACGATCTGGATATACCCGTCTTCGTCCCAGACCGCCATGTCGCCGGTGTGCAGCCACCCGTCCCGCATCACCTCGGCCGTCGCCTCCGGGGCGTTCCAGTAGCCCTCCATCACGTGGTCGCCGTGCACTACGATTTCGCCGATCGTCTTTCCGTCCCGCGGGACCGCCTTCCCGTCGCTGTCCACCACGCGCACCTGGTTGCCGATCAGCGGCCAACCCGTCATGGCCTGCTTCCGGTATCTCTCTTCATCGGAGGCGAAACGAAGCCCCGGCTTCGGAATCGCGGCCGCCAGGATCGGGCAGGTCTCCGTCAACCCGTAGCCGCTGTAGACGCCGCAGCCGAACGCCTTCTCCATCCGCTCGATCAGCGCCGGCGACGACGGCGCTCCGCCGATCATGATCCGCCGCAGGCTCGAGACGTCCCGCGTGCCCAACTCAGGGCACTGCAGCAGCATGTTCGCCATCACCGGTACCAGGTACATATCCGTCGCCCGGTACTCCTCGATCAGCCGCAGCACCTCTGGCGGATCGAACTTCCGCACCATCACCTGCTTCACCCCGAAATAGGTCGAAGCGTGCGGGTGCCCCCAGCCGTTGGCGTGAAACAGTGGGATCGTGTGCAGGTTCACCATCGTCTCAACCTGCTGGTAGACCGTGTACAGCGCCAACTGGTGCAGGTATAGCGTGCGGTGGCTCAGCATCACGCCCTTCGGCTTTCCCGTCGAGCCGCTCGTGTAGAACAGCTCTGCAATGCCGTCCTCGTCCACCGCGTCCAGCTCCATCGGGGCCGGGGCCGCCGAGCCGACGATCTCCTCGTACGCCGTCTCCGCTGGACCCTGGGGCGTCTCGGAGAGCGACACCAGCGCTTCCAAGGCCGGGCACTGGCCCTTCAGCGCCTCGACCAGCGGCGCGAAGTCCGGCTCGAAGAACAGCAGGCGCGCTCCGGAATCGTTCAGAATCCCTGCCAGCTCCGCAGGTGTCAGCCGCACGTTTAGAGGCTGGAAGATCGCTCCGGCCAACGGCACGCCAAAGTAGCCCTCGAGCAACATGTGTGTGTTTAAACTCACAAATGCCACCCGGTCGCCCGGCCGGATCCCGCGTTCCCGCAAAGCTCCTGCCAGCCGCCGGCACCGCTCGCCGAATTCCCCGTAAGTGAATTTCTTCTCCCTGCAGACCACTCCCACGTTATCCGCAAACAAATCCAGAGCCCGCTGCAGGCACCGCAGCGGCGTCAACGGCGTCCGCATTTCACACCTTCCTCGAAACCGCCCGTATAAACGGCCATTGTACGCAAGGCATCGTCTATCCTGGGAGTCCGTGGTCGGTATCGAACTCGAGCACATTCTCTACGCTCTGATCCTTGCAGCCGCCGCCTACGTAGTGCGCGAGCTGCGCCGGTGGCGCCACGAGATCCGGCCGAAAAATCCCACGATGACGATTCGGCAAGCGTGGAAGCGTTGGGAAGAAGGCATCCGCAAGCACCCCGACCGCCGCTTCGCGGGCGCCGCCCTTCGCCCCGACGCCGTTCCCGAGCCCTTGCGCGAGCACGTCCGCCGCCATCTCGAGGAGATGGCCGCCCTCGCCGCCTCCGCCGAAGAGCACGAGCGCCACGCCGTCCGCCGCATGATCCTTTCGCAAGTCACCCTCGAACTCCTGCTCGATGCCCTCGCCCGCTCGGACGAGACCTCCCGGCAGGCCCTTATCCAGGGCTACCAGCCCGGAATGGCCGAGGCCCTGCGCCAGGCCGCCGTAGCCAGCCGCGTCAAATGGCTCGTGCTCCGCGACTACGCCCGCTGGAAGTTCGACGACGCGGTTCCCGACGACTGGTTCCACCACTACCGCGGCCTCGCCGGACCCTACATCCGCGAACGGGTCCGCTTGGCGCGCAGCTACATGCTCGAAGCCGACGCCGGCGCCGGCAGGTTCATCGAAATCTACGACACCTTGCTCGCCGAGCTTCGCGACCAGGCCCTGAAGGCCCGCCCCAAGAAACGCTTCCCGCCCGGGGACCTGGAGGACTGATCCCGTCCGCCGCCTTTCGGGCTCGCCCACGCCCCTTGTCGGCGCCATACGTTCACCACTCGGAATGGAACCAAATTTCGTGAAAACACGAACTCTTTCGATTTTCCCGCGCCGGAATCCGTGGTAATCGTGACGGAGAAGTACGGTCAGTGATCACCACAGCTTGACTGGGCCTTCGCCGCGGCGCGAAGGGACTCACAAACATCGGAGGAGGAGAACTCAAGGTGAACCGGATCTCGGAGGTTGTGGCATTACTCACGCTCTGGTAGGCGTGGGCCTGATCGATCTCGCCTTGCTCCGCCGGCGGCGTTTGAGCCGGTAGGCGCACCCGGGGCCGCCAAGGCCTCCGCGCCATCGATCACCGC
>CAYWXL010000007.1:0-4012 GCA_964461995.1 uncultured Solibacteraceae bacterium | reverse complement strand
TTGAGCCGGTAGGCGCACCCGGGGCCGCCAAGGCCTCCGCGCCATCGATCACCGCGGCGGAACTCACCCGCCGCATTTCCCGCGCCCCACTTCAACCCTCCCTGTAGTGCCGCTCCGGCAGCTCCCGCAACCGCGCCGCCGCCGACTCCGGCGTGATATCCCGCTGCGGGTAGGCGAGGAACTCGTAGCCCACCATGAACTTCTTCACCGTGGCCGAGCGCAGCAGCGGCGGATAGAAGTGGGCGTGGAAGTACCACTCCCGGTGCTCTCTCTCGTCGGTGGGACGCTGGTGGAAACCCATCGAGTAGGGGAATGAGACCTGGAACAGGTTGTCGTACCGCGTCGTCATCCGCTTCAGGATGTCCGCCAGCCCCGTTCGCTCTTCCTCGGTGAACTCGTCCATCCCCGCCACCCGCCGCCGCGGCAGGATCATCGTCTCGAACGGCCACACCGCCCAGAACGGAACCAGCGCCACGAAGTGCTCGTTCTCTACCACCAGCCGCTCGCCCGCCTCCAACTCCAGCTTCAAATAGTCCTCCAGCAGCAGCGAGCCCTTCTCCTCGAGCCACCGGCGCTGGCTGCGCGTCTCCTTCGCCGGCTCGTTCGGAATCGACGAGTTCGCCCACACCTGGCAGTGCGGGTGCGGGTTGCTGCAGCCCATCATCGCCCCGCGGTTCTCGAAGATCTGCACGTACCGGATGAAATCGCGCGCGCCCAGCTCCCGGAACTGCTCCACCCACACGTCCACCACCTTGCGGATCGCTGCTACGTCCATCCGCGCCAGCGTCAGGTCGTGCCGCGGCGAGAAGCAGATCACCCGGCAGACGCCCGGCTCCCCCTCCGCAATCAACAGCTCCGCCCGGTTCACCTTCGCCTGCGGCGTCCCGGGTAACAGCGCCGCGAAATCATTGTCGAAGACGAACGTTTCGGAGTACGGCGGGTTCCTCTTGCCCCCGGCGCGGGCGTTGCCGGGACACAGATAGCAGTCTGGATCATAGGCCGGTAGCTTCTCCTCGGGGGGCTTCTCCACCTGCCCCTGCCAAGGCCGCTTCGTCCGGTGGGGCGAAACCAGCACCCACTCGCCGGTCAGCAGGTTCAGACGCCGGTGCGGATGTTCCCTCAGATCGAGCATGACAATCCAGTATCGCAACCCGAACTGGACCGCTCACGCCCGCCCGGCTACACCCGCGGCAGCGGATACTTCGCCCGGTACTCTTTCGTCAAGTGGCGCGTAGCCTCCTCATCGCCCGGGAACGTCTCGGTCTTCGGATCGAATTTCACGCTGCGCCCGAGCCACTGCGAGATGTTGCCCAGGTGGCACAGCGTCGTGCTCAGCCGCCCCAGCTCCACGTCGGCGTGCGGCCGCTTCCGGCTCTTGATGCACTCCAGGAAGTTGATCCCGTGCTGCTCCACCAGGTTCTCCGGGGCCGCCTTTTCCGAAGCCGCCACTTTGCCGTCTTTGTCGTAGACCTTCCAGCCCTCGTCGGTCACCACCAGCGTCCCGTCGGTCCCGTGGAACGACGTTCCCGCCACGGTACCGTCGATCGGGTGATGCCGCGCGAAGCTCCGCAGCTCCCACACCAGCAGGAACTCGCCGTAGTCGTATGTCGTCACCTGCGTGTCCGGCACCTCCTTGGCGTCGTCGAGCCAGTAGATGCCTCCGTTGCTCGCCACCAGCTCGGGCAACACCGGCTTCGCGCCGCGCATCTTCTGGATCGCCATCATCGCGGTGTCCAGCATGTGCACGCCCTGGTTGCCCAGTTCGCTGTTGCCGTAGTCCCAGAAGAACCGCCAGTTGTAGTGGAACCGGTTCCGGTTGAACGGCCGCTTCGGCGCCGGCCCCAGCCACATGTCGTAGTCCACCGTCGGCGGCGGCTCCTCGTCCGGCGGATTCCCGATCGACTTGCGCACCTGGCACATCCAGGCCTTGATCAGACACACCTTACCCAACTTGCCCGAAGCGACGTACTCCGCCGCGCTCTGGAAGTGCCGGCCGCTGCGGCGCTGCGTGCCCACCTGCATCACGCGCTTGTACTTCCGCGCCGCTTCCCGGATCAGGTGCCCTTCCCGGATCCGCTGCGAGAGGGGCTTCTCCACGTAGACGTCCTTGCCCGCCTGGCAGGCCAGCAGCGCGATGTGCGTGTGCCAGTGGTCCGGCACGCCGATGATCACCGCGTCGATGTCCTTGTCTTCGAGCACCCGCCGGAAGTCCCGCTCCGGCTGGGGCTTGCGCCCCTGAACTTCTTCGAACTCCGGCATCCGCTTGGCGATGATCGCCTCGTCCACGTCGCAGAAGGTCTTCACCTGCGAGCCGTGCTTGACGATGCGCCGGGCCACGTGCCAGCCCTGGTTGCGCCCGCCGATCAGCGCCAGGGTGATCGTCTCGTTGGCTCCCAGGGCCCGCGGATTCAGATTCAGCGCCCCGGCCGCCATCGCCGCGGCACCCGACTTCAAGAATGATCTCCGGTCCTTCATGACGGTCCTCACTATAGCGCAGGTTGCCGGGCGGAGACGCTCCCCCCTTGATTCGGTGACAGTCTACTCAAACCCCGATTGCCCCGCAAACCGCGCAATCTCGGCGACCGGCGGCCGGAAACACGGCAGCAACCACCCCATTTGTCCGCGCTGGGCCGGCACAGCACCGGGGTATGGGAAAAGAGGTGACTGTCCCCGTTTTAATCGCCCTCGTACTCTTCATAGCCGTTCGGCGGGGGCTGGCCCTTGGCGAGGCGGGCCTTCAGGGCGCGGGCGTGCGAGCACTGTCCGCGATAGTAGAAGCCCGGGCAGGTGCAGGTGACGTCGCCCGCCGAGTCGCATTCGAGCAGGTAGCTCACCCCCGGCCGGGACGAGCTCGGCACGCGCCACCGCCGCACCCGGCTGCCGGCGAGAACGTCGGCGAGCAGCCGGATGGCATCTTCCAGCCCCGGCGTCTCCCGAGCCTTCTCCGGGCCGTCCGAGTGGGCGGTATCGGCAGCGGCGGCGTCGGCCGCTTCCCGCAGGATGCGCGCCGCCTCCTCCGGCGTCAGGTCCCGTGGGGTCAGATCGGCCAGCCGCGGGGAGATCTTCGCCAGCGCCGCCTCGAGCTCCGCCAGCACGTCGCGCGTGGCGGCATCCATGGCCTTGCCCTCAACGACCGCGTCGATCAAGGCCGCTTTCGCTTGTAAGGTGCGACTGACGAAGTCGTCCAGGGTCATCGGCGCGGTCATGTAGGTGACGTTCACCGTCTGGGTCTGGCCGATGCGGTAAGCGCGGTCCTCGGCCTGCCAGTGGTTGGCCGGCACCCAGTCGAGGTCGTTGAAGACCACCTGGCGGGCGGCGGTCAGGTTGATCCCCACTCCGCCGGCAAGGATGTTGGCGAGGAAGACGCGGACGCCGTCTTCCTGCTGGAAGCGGTCGACGAGCTGCTGGCGCTTCCGCGACGGGGTGGCGCCGGTGAGCAGCACCGCCTGATCGCCGAACTTTTCGGCCAGCTTTTGCAAGGGCTCGTCGAAGCAGGAGAAGACGACGACCTTCTCTCCCTGCTCGACCGCCCCTTCTACGAAGTCCACCGTGCTGGGCACCTTGGCGACGGCCAGGCGCTGGCGGGCGCGGGTCAGGTTGGCGATGAGCCGCGCCCGGTCGCCCTTCTGGCGGGCCGCCGAGCTCTCGCCGCGCTGGTTGGCGAGCAGGATGCCGACGACGCGCGCAACCTCAGTGAGGCCGGTCGGCGAGCGCACCTCGACGGGCAGCCACCGGCGCAGTTTCGGCGGCAGGTTCAAGACCTCGTCCTTGGTCCGCCGCAGCATCACGCCGTGGAGCTGGACGGCCAGCTCGTCCAGGTTCGAGGCGCCGTCGGTCACCCAGCCGTACTCGTTGCGATAGGCGTCGCAGTAGCGCTTGGCGAAGCTCAGGAAGCTCCGCCCCAGAGGGTGGTTCACCAGGCGCAACAGCGGGAACAGGTCGCGGGGGCGGTTCATCAGCGGCGTTCCCGTGAGCGCGTGGACGACCACGTCGGAGGCTACGCTCTCCAGCA
>CAYWXL010000006.1:0-113780 GCA_964461995.1 uncultured Solibacteraceae bacterium | reverse complement strand
CCTGCGACCCTCTGCTTAGAAGGCAGATGCTCTATCCGGCTGAGCTACGCGCCCTTAGCGGCTCAGAGAACGTCGCCCGCCGCCAGACCAAGTGGTCAGGCGGGCCGGCCCCTGAGCCAATTTTATCACCCGGGCCGTCTTTGCAGCCCTCCCGCGCCATGAGGCGCAGCGCGCGACAAACCGCGGCGCGAAGGTCTGGCTCACGCGGTCCAGGGCGAGTACAATGAGGGCAACCATGACGGGCCGAACAACGTGGATTGCCGTTCTTGCCGCGCTGGCGCTCGCGGTCTCAGCGGCCCCGGGCGCGGAAAAGCCCAACATCGTCTTCATCCTGGCTGACGATCTGGGTTGGAGCGACGTGGGCTTCAACGGGGCCGACTTCTACGAAACGCCGAACATCGACCGCCTGGCCCGTGAGGGCATGATCTTCACCGCCGCCTATACCGGCGGCCCCAACTGCTCTCCGACCCGGGCCTGCCTGATGACCGGCACCTACACGCCCCGGCACCACATCTGGACGCCCGGCGGCGGGGCCAAGGGCGACGTGCGCCGGATGAAGCTCAAAGTCCCGGTGCAGATGCCGTTCTTCAAGCGCTCCGGCGTCGAGCCCTGGCCGCCGAACTTCGAAACGACGAACGAACTCGATCCGGCCTTCGTCAGCATCGCCGAGGTGCTGAAGACCGCCGGCTATGTCTCCGGCCGCTTTGGCAAGTGGCACCTCGGCCCCGACACCCAGGGCTTCGATTACAGCACTCTGGGGGCGGCCGACGACGGCAAGAAACGCTACTACGACGACCCGGACGCCACCGAGCGGCTCACCACCGCCGCACTCGAGTTCATCGAGAAACACCGTAACGAGCCATTCTTCGTCTACCTGCCCTACTGGGACGTCCACGGCCCCCTCGTCGCCCACCCGGAGGTCGTGGAGAAATACAAAGCGAAGCTGGCACGCCTCAAACCGAAGCGCGACTACAACCCGATCTACGCCGCTATGATCGAGGCGGTGGATACGGGCGTGGGGCGCGTGATGGCCAAACTGGCCGAGCTGAAGCTGGAGCGCAACACGCTGGTCATCTTCTCTTCGGACAACGGGGGCGTCTCCAGCGTGACCTACAACGACCCGCTGCGGGCCGGCAAGGGCTCGCTGTTCGAAGGCGGCATCCGGGTGGCGACCTGCATGCGCTGGCCGGCGGTGATCCAGCCCGGCACGCGGTGTGACACCCCCATCACCAGCGTCGATTTCCTGCCCACCTTCGCCGAAATCGCCGGCGCGGAGCTGCCGAAGTCACAGCCGGTGGACGGCGAGAGTTTCCTGCCCCTGCTCCGGGGCAAACGGGCCCTCGAAGACCGGGCCATCTTCTGGCACTATCCCCTCTATTTGTCCGGCTCGAACCGGACCAACTTCATACCTTTCCCCGGCGGGACCCCGGGCAAGGGTCCCGGCTGGCGCACCACCCCGGTGAGCGCCATCCGCCAGGGCGATTGGAAGCTGCTCGAGTTCTTCGAGGACGGCCACATCGAGCTCTACAACCTGCGCGAGGACATCGGCGAGAAGAACAACCTGGCCGAGAAGATGCCCGGCAAGGCCCGGGAGCTGCTCGAGAAGCTCCACGCCTGGCAGCGGGCCGTGGGGGCGCCGATTCCCAGGGAGAAGAACCCGGCTTACGGGGGCAGGTGACGGTCATCGCCCCCAACGAACCTGGCAGAGAGGACCGCGCGCCCGGTGAAACAGCAGAGGTGGCGCCGAGAGCACGCGAGGGGGGCCCGGACCCGGCGGGTGGACGGGGGAACTCTCTTGGTAAATCGCCTTTTTTCAGCAAGTTACTTGACATGTGGTAGCGTCCCTGGCGAACAGGGCCGCACCCGGACGCACCCCTTTAGTGAATGTTGCTCATATCGTATGGATAGATCGCACTATCTCAGTATCAGATATTGTCGTAAAACATGACTTGACAATCATCAAGTCTTGTGCCATACATGTATACGGAAGGCGGTAGACGGCGGAAGCCGGAGAGAGTCCCATTCCGGAATCCGCTGGCGCTGCCGTTCCGGCAATCACAAATGATTGTCTGGAGGAGGTGCAACGTCCATGCTGGAGAGGATGTTTGAAGAGTTCGATCGCATGCGCAGGGAAATGGATCGTCTCTTTGAACGGACTTTCGGTTCGCGCTGGACTCCGACCGAAACCTCTGGCGAATGGACTTTCACCCTTCCGGTGGAGACCGGCTGGACGAATGACTACCTGAACTTGCGGTTCATCCTGCCGGGCGTCACCGAGAAGGACTTCGACCTCACGGTCCAGGGCAATCAGCTTGTGATTCGCGGCGAGCGGAAGGCTCCGGAGAACTTCGGCCGCGAGGACACGGTCTGGCATGCCATCCCCTACGGCAAGTTCGAGCGGGTCGTCGATTTGCCGAACGGCCTGGATCTGGACCACATCGATGCTCACCTGCACGATGGCGTGCTGGACATTCGGATCCCGTTGACGGCCGAAGTGAAGCCGCGTCGGATCGAGATCAAGGCCGGCGAGGAGCGCAAGCAGCTCGCTGCGGCGTAACGAGTTTGCGCCGCTGGGGAGGGCACGCCGAGGCTGCCCCCGCCATAGGGGTTCGCTCCTATTGCAGGGGTGGTCGCCCTCCACAGCGGCATCAGACCCGCCGAGAGGCGGGGTATTTTTTTATCCGGGAGAGCGGCCGCGCAGGACTCGCCCACAGCCGACGCAGCCCGGGTTTCGTGGGGTTCCACGGCGAAGCCCAGGCGCTTGGCGGCTCCACTGGCGCGGGTACCCGAAATCACTCACCGCACGTCCATCCGGGCAACACCGCCACGGTGAGCCAGAAGGTCTCGATCGTGCGGATCACGCTGGTCAGCTCCTCCAGGCCCTGCGGCTTGGTGACGTAGCAGTTGGCGCCCCGCTCGTAAGCTTCCAGCACATCGGAGGCCGCCGAGGAGGAGGTGAAGACCACTACCGGGGTCCGTCTCCAGCCGCTGTGACGGCGGATGTCGGCCAGCACCTGGTGCCCGCTCCGTTTGGGCAGGTTCAAGTCGAGCAGCACCAGGTCTGGCGGCCGGGAGCCCTGCCGCTCGATGAGGGCGGCGGCCTCGGCGCCGTCGCGGGCCACGCGGATCTGCTTGCGCGCCGGCCCTTCGGCCAGGGCCTCCTGGATCAAGTACACGTCCCCCGGGTTGTCCTCGACGAGCAGCACTTCGAAGACCGGGTGCGGCATCGCTCATTCCCTTCCGGCGCGCTGCTTGGGCAATGTGAAGTAGAAGGTGGAGCCCTTGCCGGGCTCCGACTCTACCCAGATCCGCCCGCCGTGCCGTTCGACGATGCGCTTGCAGAGGGCCAAGCCGATGCCGGTGCCCTCGTATTCGCCCTGCCCGTGGAGCCGCTGGAACATTTGGAAGATGCGGTCGGCGTGGCGCGGGTCGAAGCCGATGCCGTTGTCCTTGACCGAGAACCGCCAGAAGCCTTCTCTTCCCTCTTCCTCGGCGGCGGCGATCTGGATCCTGGGGGGGCGCTTGGAGCGGAACTTGATGGCGTTCGAGATCAGGTTCTGGAAGAGCTGCGCGAGCTGGACGTCATCGCCCACCACCCACGGCAGCGCCTCACAGGTGATCTCGGCGCCCGTCTCTTCGATCACCACCTGGAGGTTCTCCAGCGCCTGCCGGAGGGCGGCGGCCGCATCGATCGGCGCCAGCCGCTTGCCTTGCGTGCCGACTCGGGAATAGGCGAGCAGCCCTTTGATCAGGTTCTGCATCCGGGACGCCCCGTCTACGGCGTAACGGATGTACTCGTCGGCGTCGGGACCCAGCTTGCCCTGGTACCGCCTAGCCAGCAGCTCCATGAACCCGCGAACCATGCGCAGGGGCTCTTGAAGATCGTGGGAAGCGACGTAGGCGAAATGCTGCAGATCGCGGTTGCTGCGCTCCAGATCCTCGGCATAGCGCCGGATCTTCTCCTCGGCGGCCTTCATTCCGGAGATATCGACGACTTGTCCGATGGAGTACTGGATCTCGCCGGCGGCGTCGCGGATCGTAGAGGTGTTCCACTGGACGTGGACGGTCCGGCCGTCGCGGGCGCGGAGGCGAACTTCCTTCCGGACGGCGTCCTCGACCAGAGCGGCGGCGACAGCCTCGCGGTTCTCTTCTTCGACGAGGTCGGAAGCCCGGCGCCGCAGCAACTCGGTCTCCGAATAGCCGAGCATGCGGCAGAAAGCGGGGTTGACGCGCAGAAAGCGCCCTTCGCGGCTCACAATAGCCATCCCGATTGGAGCGTGGACGAAGGCGTTCCGGAACCTTTCCCGGCTCTCCCGGAAGGCCTCGAGGATCAAGTTCCGCTCGGTGACATCGACAAGCATGGCGATGATGCCCTGGCGGCGATCCTCCTCATCGGTGAGCGGGGCGCAGAAGACGCGGAGATCCACAGCGGCCCCGTCACGGCGGACTTGGGTGGTTTCGGCGCCGATGAGGCCGCCGCGGTCGGCCGCCTGTTCCAGCAACGAGGCGAGGGCGCCGCTGCCGAGGACTTCGCGCAGACTTCGGCCGAGGATCTCCTCCTTCGGCCAGCCCAAGACTTCCTCCGCTGCCGGATTCCAGACGTTCACCGTGCCGTGGCGATCGATCACCGTAATCGGCAGCGGCGCACACCGGATTAGCGCCGTGAGGACCCGGTTAGCGCTTCGCATCGCCGCCAAGGCGCCCCGCCGCTCCCGCCGCAGACGCGTGCGGCCCGCCGCCCGCGCGACCGCCGCCGGAAGCCCGGCGAGCCGGTCTTCGAAGATCACCTCTTCGGCGCCCGCATCGAAGCAGGCGATCGCCTGTTCCTCACCCTCGTACGGGGCGACGACGAGCACGGGCCATCCGCGCTCGCTGGCGAAGGCCGCCACGCCGGGCAGGTCCTGGCGCCCAGTGATCACGACGTCATAGGAGCCGCTCTCCGCCGCCTCGAGGAATTCCTCCCAGCAAGCGGCGACGCGCGTCGAAACATTCGAGCCGGCCCGCTTCAACACCTCGAGCACGCGGGCGGCGCGGCCAGGGTCCCGAGCGAGGAAAAGGACCTCGACCGCGGCCTCACCGGCGCCGGCGGCAAATCCCTGCCCGGCCCGTGGGGCCGCGAGCGGCTGCGGAAGCGCCCGGGCCTCCGTTGCGGTTCCATTGACCGGATCGATTCCGGCGGGTCCGGTTCGCGACGACAATGACGACACAGAATCTCTCCCCTTGTCTCATCGGTCTGGAACCGGGATCTTGAGCGGAATTCCTTGGCCTCCTGCCGAAGGGGGCCGCCGATCGACCGGGACCGTTTCCCCTCAGCGCAGCTTCACCGGTTTCCCGCCCTGCTCCTTGCTGCGCTGGGCGGCGTCCATGAAGGCGAACAGCTCGAGGGTCTCCTCGTTCGGCACCGGCGGTTTGCGGGTCCGGAAGAACTCCACGATGGCCTCGAGCAGCGGCTTGTAGCTGTGTTTGGCCTTTTCCGGGCCGTACCGGACGCCGCGCGGCAGGAAGACCACGGCGCCGTAGTCGCCCCGGGGCCGCAAAGCGTACACGGTTCCCACCCGGCCGTCCTTCCACCGGCCCACAACGACGTCGATGTTCCCGGTCGAAGTCCGGGCCACCTCGACGCAGCCCGGTCCCATTAGCGCGTAAAGCATCTCGATGGGATGGATGGCGTACCAGGACAGCTCCAAGTAGTGGTGGGGCTCGGTGGGCCCGGGGCCCCAGGTGGCGACGCCCGTGGCCTCCTTCATGTGAGGCTTCAGCGCGGTGACGATCTCGCTCCAGCGCAGCGAGGAGCTGGAGAACCAGGGCACGCCCGCCTCCTTGGCCAGCCGGGCGATCTCGCGAGCGTCTTCGAGCGTCGCCGCCAGCGGCTTGTCGATGAACAGCGGCTTGCCCGCGGCGATCACCTGGCGGGCCTGTTCGAGATGCGGCCGGCCGTCCACGCTTTCGAGCAGGATGCCGTCCACCTTGCGGCAAAGCTCCGGGATGCTATCGACGAACTCCACGCCCCACTTCTCGCGGAGCTCGGCGGCGAACTTGTCCACGCGCGTGTAGCTGGCCTCGACGTCGGGACTGCCGCCCTTGTAGGCGGCGACGATGCGGGCGCCCTCGACGTGGTTCGGTCCGGGCGGGCCGTTGAAGGAGCGGGTGAAGGCGATGACGTGGGAGGTATCGGTGCCCACGATGCCGAGCCGGATCGGCTCTTGAGCGAATGCAGCAACACTCACCAGAATCAGGACGAGCCACTTCTTCATGCCCGGCATTGTATCGGGTTCGAGACCGGTGCGGGAGGGCCCGGGGGCGCTCCCGCACGACGGGACTCTACACCCACATGGGGATGATATCCGGGTCGGTGGTCGATGGGTCGTTGCTCTCGGCCAGCCGCTCGGCGTAGGCGTCGGCCGGATTCGTGCGAATGGCGTTCTCGTCAAGGGCCCCGATGAAGTGGAAGATGCTTCCGAACGCCGCCACGTTTAGCGTGTGTCCGGTCTCGTGGTCTCTCACCGTGGAACCCGGCGTGACGTAGGCGAAGTTGCCCAGGTTGAAGCCGCCGCGGAAACCCGGCAGGAAAGTCCAGCCGCCCTCCATGACGATGGTGCCGGTGCCCCAATCGATCGAGATGCTCTGGATGCTGACGGCGGGCACCATGTTCAGCGTGAAGATGGCCGGGATCACGTTCAGGATGAAAAAGATCAGCCCGATGCCGGTGGCCAGCCACGACATGGGCATCAGCCAGCTCGACCAGCCGAGGATGCCCTGGTAGATCTCGCTGTTGGCGATGGTGTCGAAGGCGGCCAGGAAGTTGATCACCCCGAGGGTGAGGCCGACGGCGGGCCCGAACAGCGCCGTGGCGATGGCCGCGTTGAACCCGGCGTTCAAACCGATCAAGAAGCCGCGCATGAACTCGCCGAAATCCGTGCCGGCGGTGGCGTCAGCGACGACATAGCTCACCGCCACCAGGCCGACGGCCAGGGCGATGCCTAGAACGACGCCCAGGGCCCCGCCGGTGAGGATGACCGCGGCAACTACGGCAATTGCGGCAATAACGCCCACGATGGCCCCGACGACGCTCCAGAAGGAATAGCCGTCGAGGTCGGCTTTGTTGAGCGGATCGTTGCCCGCGTAGATATACGGGTGCAGACCCTTGGGCGTGGAGAGGTATTGCTCGGGCTGGTAAATGGCCAACGGATCGGGGCTGAGGAAGCGGCCGAGGCGGGGCGAGTAGTAGCGGCGCTTCATGTAGACAAGGCCGGATTCGGCATCCACCGGGTGGATGCTGAAGGTGCGGAAGCCGGTGTCGCCGGAAGCCGAAGCCAGGTTGCCGAAGGGGCGGTAGGCGATCGAGGAGATCTTCGTGCCGGCGGCGTCGGAGTAGAAGGCGGTCGAGCCGAGATAGTCGCTGTGGACGAACCGCAGCGTCCCGTTGTGCAGGATGGCCACGCGCAGGTGTCCCAGGGTGACGAAGCAGGCGGTGACGCCGTTGCGGATCTCGGCCAGGTCGCCGATGAAGAAGGTCTCGGCCGAGCCGCCGGCGCCGCCGTTCACGCGCTTGCTGACGCGGATGCCTTGGTGGTCGTAGCGGTATTCGGCCACCAGCCCCGCACCGTTGTCGAAGCGCTCGATGAGGTCCCGGTAGTCGTAGTCGAAGCGCTGGCCGGGCAGCGCGGTGACGTTGCCGTTCGCATCGTAGGCGACATCGAAGCGCGTCCCGCCGACGGGAGTGATGCCGGCCACGCGGTCCGGGTGGAGCGGATCGTCGTAGTGCATCTCGACTCCAGCTTCGTCGAAACGCGCCAGGTTGTAGCCGCCGGTGTAGGAGTAGGTGCGGGATTGCTGGGCGGCGCCGGCGCCTTCGATGAGCTCGGTGACTTGATAGAGCGGATCGTAGGCGTAGGCGCGCCGGCCGGTTCCGCCGGGGGCGGTGTCCTCACTGGCGAGGAGCATGCCTAGGCGGTCGTACTCATAGGCGACGTCTTCGAAGCGCTGTCCGCCGGGGCCGGTGGTGCGGCGCGTCTCTAACCTGCCGGGGCCGGGGGTGTAGGTCATCTCGGTGACTACGCCGTTGGCGTAGCCGATGCGAACGGGCAGGCCGCGGGCGTCGTAGCGCACTTCGTCGAGCACGCCCGGAATCGCCTGGACCCAGCCGTTCGGGGTGAGGCGCTTCTCGACGCGGACTCCGCCCGTGTGGCTGCGGGCCGTCTCGCGGCCCAGCGGGTCGTACTCATAGCTGACGATGTGGGGTTCAGGACGGCCCTCGAAGTGGTGCTCGTGGCGCTCCAGGCGTCCGGCGGCGTCGTAGTGAAACACCTGCTTGCCGCCCGGATAGCTGACTTCGGCCAGCTTCCCGTGGGCGCCCTGGGCCGGGTCGTCGTAGCGGTACTGCTCGACCGCGGCTCCGTCCACGCTCAGCCGGACGAGGCGGCCGCGGGCGTCGATCACGGCGCGCAAATCGCGGCCCCGGCCGTCCACCATGCGGACCGCCTTGCGGCGGGCGTCGAACCAGATGCGGCGGCCGCCGGCCTCGCGGTGGCGGATCGCGAGGCGGTTGCCCAGCCGGTCGTAAGTGTAGGATGCCAGGACGCCGTGGCTGTCGGAGACCTCGAGCAGCTCCCCGAGGGGCCCGACGCGGAAGCGGGTGGGCAGCTCGCTGGGGCTGCCGGCGGCCTCGACGGTGAGCGTGCGGTTGCGCAGGACGTCAAACTCCTCCCGCCGGGGCGTGTCGAACTGGCCGCGGGCCTGGTTCTCCGGCGAGGAGTCGTTGTCGTTGGCGTCGGCGGTGACGATCTCGAACGGCAGGTAGCGGGCGGTGGAGACGCCGCCGCGGAAGTCGGCGGTCTTCGTCACCCGGCCCCGGGCGTCGAAGAAGAAGCGGCGCACAGGGTGGGCGGCGGCATCGGGCAGCGAGAAGGCCTTCGTGGGGGCGTAATACGGCTCGAACTCGCGCTTGCGGTCGCCCCAGGGGTTCTTCACCGCGGTGTTGGAGACGACGAACTGCCCGCCGGCGGCCTCGATGCGCTCCTGCAGCTCGGCGCCCCGGCCGTCGAAGTACATGACGGATTCGGCGGCGTCGCCGGGCCCCGGCCCGGTGCGGAAGCGGGTGGTGCGGGAGTTGGGGACGGAGACGTCGTCGTAGGAGGTGGTCCGGGCGAAGGTTCCGGCCGGCTCGCCGGGCATGGCGACGGCGGTGACGCGGCCCTGAGCGTCGTAGGCGAGGCGGGTTTCCGCCCCGTCAGCGTACAGGATGCGCACCGGCTCGCGGACCGCGCGGTCGTAGTCGAAACGGGTCTCGCCCAGCGCGTCAGTGAGCTTGACGCGCAGCAGCCCGGAGGCGTCGTAGTCGTAGCGCCGGTCGTTGCCGAGGGCGTCGCGGTCGGCCGTGCGGAGACCGCGGGCGTCGTAGGCGTGTCGCTCGGCGTCGATGAAGACGGCGGGCGCGCCGTCGGCGTCGGCCGCCGTGTGGTAGCCCAGGGCGGCGGCGTCCATCCCCTGGTAGTGGGCCTGGAACTCCGGCTCCGGCAGCACGAGGCGCTCCTCGCGGGTGAGGAGCCCGCGATCTGCCTGGCCGAGGGGGAGGCCGGTGAAGGCGGCGCCGTCGTAGTAGCGGCGGATCTCGGTGAGGATCGCGCCGCCGGCGTCGCGGACGGTGATGCGGGAGGGCTTGTCGATCAGCCAGCGGCCGGCGGCGGTGGCGTATTCGGTCTCGGTGACGCGGACGCGCTCGGGCTGCGGGGCGCCATTGCGCACGCCGTAGCCGCGCAGCCGTTCCCGGGTAACGTTGCCGAGGTCATCGTATTCGTAGGTGCGCTCCTCCCCGCGCAGATCAGCGGTGCGGTCCGAATCCTCGGTGCGCCGGGCGGTGACGAAGACGAAGACCCGCACCTCTCCGCCGGCGAGTGCGTCCAGGATCCGGAGCCCGTAGTCGGCCTCTTCGACCGTGTAGGGGAGATCCTCGTCCGGGGAACCGTCCAGCCCGTAGACCTCCGTCCGGCGGAGCATCCCGTTCAGGTGGGCGTGTTCGGGCCCGTGGCCGCGCCGGCGCTCCTGAGCCATCAGGAAGTGGAAGACGGTACGGGTGTCGGCGCGGCTCTCGTCACCCTTCTCGATGCGCTCGGAGCGGCGGAAGCCCTGGAACTGGCGGGTGCGCGGCTCGTAGTGGGCTTCGTGGTAGCGGTACTCGGTCTCGACGGTCTGGCCGGAGGTTGCGTCCACCTCGCGGGAGCCGGCGACGACGGTGAGCGGGAAGGGGAAGTTGGTGTCCCACAGCTTGCCGGCCTGGCGGTCGCGGCGGTAGTCTTCCGAGGCCGGGCGATAGAAGATCTCTGAGGTCAAGCCCGTGCCGTTGTCGATGCGGGTCAACAGGTGGGGTGTTTTCGCCCGGCCGAAGCTCACGTAGACGTAAGCCGTGCCGCCGGTGCGGCGGCTGTTGTAGAGCAGCCCGAGGCGCCCTTCGCCGAGCAGGTCCACCGGCCGAATCGTGCCGGGAATGGGCGCCGGTACGAGCTCGTGGACCACCGATTCGCCAAACTCCGCGCCGTTCTGGTTGTGGTGGATCTCGATGCCGGCGGCGGTGACGAAGACGAGGTCGGCGCAGCCGTCGCCGTCGATGTCGATCAGGAAGAGGTTCTCCCGGAGCCGGTCGAGATCCCTGAGGCGCGGGCTGTTGCGCATCACGGCGCGGGGCCCGTAACGGCCGTGCCCGAGCGACGGCCAGTACTCGACGCGGCCGGAGCGCACGCGGACGATGTCCTGGAGCCCGTCGCCGGTCATGTCGGCCAGATGGACGGAGGGGTCGTCGAGCGGGGCGTCGGGACCCTCCTCGCCGGTCCCCTTGGGAGCCAGCAAGGGCTGAGACCAGCCGTCCTCGCCGTTGTTGATCCAGACCGCGTAAGCCCGGCCGGCCTCGCCGATGGCGTCGATGCGGCCGTTCCCGTCGGCGTCGGCGACGCGGGTTCTGGGCCGGCGCCAGTCCGGCCGGGCGCGGCTTCCCCTCGGGTAGGCGACGAAGCGCACCCAGCCCCGGCGGCCGCCGTTTTCGTAGTAGCCGGGCAGCGGCTCATCACCGGCGATGAGTAGATCCGCCGTCCCGGAAGCGTCGGCGTCGAGGAAGGCGACGCCGTCCCGGGCGAAGGAGGCCAGCCGCGGCGCCTGCTCGACCGGGACGGGCCAGGCCCAGGATCCGTCGCCGCGGTTGCGCCAGTAGTGCTGGCGGCCGTTGACCACCTGGAGGATGCCCGGCAGGGGAGCCTCGTCGAGGGTGACCAGGGCGGCGTCGGGGTCCGAGAGGGCCGGGGGCTCGGAGCCCTCGCTCTCCATCCAGCGCACCTGGCGCTCGCGGGAAGCGAAAGAGCTGTAAGTGAACCGGACCGGGGCGCGGACGACGTCCCCGGAGCCGTCCGCGGCGGGCCCGTGCGAGACGAGTTGGATGGAAGCGATGAAGGAGAGCCCGCTGGCGGCGTCCTGCGTGTAGGTGAAGGTCCAGGAGCGGATGAGCCGCTCGCCAGGGCCGGGATCGAGGTAGAGCTCGATGCGGCGGCACCGTTTTGCGACCCGGCGCAAGTAGCCGGCGCGGCCGTTCACGCGGACGTCGGGGCGCTCCTCATAGAAAAACCGCACGGCATAGACGGCGTAGCGGATCTCGGCCGGGTACGCCGTGCCGCCGTCGCGCTCGTAGCTATAGGCGATCTCGTTGCCGGAGGCGTCGAGGCTGCGCTCGAGGAGCCATTCGGTGATGCGGTCCGGATGGTCCGGGTCCGCCGTCCTGGCGGCAGGGTTCATGCCCAGTTCGTGGACCGTGCCGTTGCGCTCCTCGATGCGCCAGCCGCCGCCGGTGCGCGAATACCGGGTGAAGGCCGTTTCGCGAACGGGCGCGAAACCGCCGCCGGGCAGCTCGACCAGTTCGGCGCCGCCGTCGTGGTAGCGTTCCACGGCGTCTTCGCCGGCGCCATAGTCCAGGCGGCGGCCGATGCGGCGCAGATCCAGCTTCCAGCCGAAGCCGAACGGGCCGTGGCCGTTGCCGTGGGCGTACTCGAGGCTCAACTGCGGGGTGTGCCGGGCCACGCCCTCCGGAAGGGGCAGCTTGTAGGAGTAGACTCCCTGGCCGGTATTGAGATTGATACGGAAGGCTTCGCCCAGCCCGGGAACCTGGCCGGTCCCGGCGGGAGGCGACGCCTGACTCGTTTTGGCTCCTCGTTGCGCCATGATCTCTCCTCCTCCTCGCCGCGGCTCACCGGTAGTCGAACGAGTACTCGAAGAACACGAGAACGTCCTGGAGCCCGGCGAGATCGAGTTCGCCGTCCGCGACGAGGCCCGGGTTGTCATCGGCGGTGATGCGCAAGGTCCAGGTGTCGAGCATCGAGCGGTTGTGGAGCTTGCGCAGCGGCTTGCCGGGGGTGGCGTCGTTCACCTCGCCTTCGGCGTTGGCGACGAGGGTGAGCTCGGCCGGGCCGCCGGCGGGCGTCAGGCGCATGGTGAGCCCGGCGGCGGCGTCGCCGAGGACCTTGATCAGCACGCCGGTGCGCTTCAGGTTGGTCTGGTTGCGCGGGAACATGCCGGGGCTGAACTCGAGGATCGCCTCGCCCTTGTTTCGCAGGTAGAAGAGCTCGTCGGGGAAGCTCATGCGCATGGAGAAGCCGCGGGTGGCGGTCCCCGAGGCGGGCAGGGCGGCTTTGACGGCGGCCTCGAGGCTCGGGCTGAACAAGCCGTCGTAGTAGATGACGAGCTGGACGTCGAGGATCTCGTTGAAGTCGAAGTCGTTCGCGTCGAGCGGCAGCTCGAGCTGCCAGAGGGTGTCGATGCCGTTGTTCTCGAACAGCCGCAGGTCGTTGGGCGAGACGCGGAAGGCCAGGGCGTCCTGGCGGAGGTCGTACTGCGAGAGCGGCATCACGTCGGAGGGGTAGTGCCGGGTGAGGACGCCGCCGGAAGCGTTGCGGAACTTCGAGACGCCCACGTTGCGCAGGCTGCCGGCGAGCGAGGAGGCCCCGGTGATGCCGACGAAGAGCAGCTCGACGTTGCGGAGCTTGCAGAGGTAGAGGCCGGGGTGTTCGCGGTCGAAGTCCTCCAGTTCGGTCTGGAAGAAACAGCGGCCGGTCTGCTTGAGCTGCTGGAAGGCCATGGGGCGGCGGTCGGCGAGGCTGATGGTCTTCTTGACGGGCGACTTCTTGGGCCGGATGGTGGTGACCAGGTCGAGGGTGAAGTAGTCGATGTCGGCCCGGAGGCGGTCGGCGGCGAGCAGGTCGGCGGTGCGGCCGCTGCCGTAGTCGAAGCGGATGATGCGCAGCCCGCGCTCGGTCTCGGCGTTGTAGGCGCGTTCCATGAGCATGGCGGTTTCGATGGCCATGTCGAGGTAGCGGCGGGTGAGGCGGCGGGCCTCGCGGGCCAGCTCGTACCAGAGCCGGGAGCTGAACTCCTTCATGTCGAGGAAGTCGCGGTTCTCCTCGGCGTTGCGCTGCTGGAGCTGGGCGATCTGGACGCGCTGCTCGGCCACGGCCTTGCGGGCCTGGGCCTGGGCCACCTGGGCCTGGGAGATGCCCATGTAGGCGGTGGCAGAGTCGATCTGGCGCTGGAGCTTGGCGGCCTCGAGGTCGTGCGAGAGCTTGGTCCGGCGGTGGGCGAGGTCTTTGAGAACTTCGCTGCGCCTCTTCCGGGTGGTGTTGTAGTAGCGGTAGCCGGAGATCGTCTGCTTGATCTCGTCGTCCTCATCCACGCTGGCCGCTCCGGCCCAGGCCTCCAGCTCGGCGTATTCGAGCAGCTCCCAGCGGGCATTGTCGAAGTCCTGCTTGGACTGGATGGCGTTCTGCCGCTGGGTCTGGGCGTAGTCGAGGCTGGCCTGGGCGACGCCGATGCCGGCGATGGCCTCGTCGAGACCGCGCTGCTCTAAGACGACGGTCTGGCGGGCCACTTCGGCCTGCTGGTCGAGCTGCTCGCGGCGAAGCTCCTCGTTCTCCGCCGTGCTCTTGTACTGGATGTACTGCTGCTCGATCTGGGCGGCGTTCTGGGCGAAGTAGCGGGCGGTGTTCTGCAGGTACTCGAAGCTGAAGGGGGGCAGGTAATCGGGGGCGAAGCCGAAGAAGTTCAGGCCGGCCTGGATCTGGTCGAGGCGGGAGCGCGCGCGCAGCACCTTTCCGAGAATGCGCGGGTTGTCATTCACAGCCAGCGGGTCGGCGGCGTTCAGGAAGGCGGTGACGCGCTGGCGGATGCCGGCCAGCTTGGAATCTTTGTACAGCGGCGAGGCGGCGTTGATCGTGCCGGTGCGGCGGACGATCTTTTCGTAGTGCGCCCGGGCATGCTGCCAGCCGGCGGGATTGTCTTTCGCGCGCCGGTAGAGCTCGTCGCCCATCTCGAGATAGAGCTCCGCCATGCGGGTCCACCATCGCACGATCTCGTATTTGCGGTTGATGAACGGGTACGGCAGGACGCCGAGGTACTCCTTTTCGGCCTCGTCGAGGTTGCCCATGCCGGTGAGGCAGTCGCCGATGGCCATGGGGATGAGGAAGAAGTACATGTGGGGCAGGTAGGCGACCATCTGAGTGGGCGTCCACCAGAAGCCGGTGACGAGATCCAGGCTGTCGGTGACGCGGAGCGTGCCGAGGAAGCTCTTCACGTTCGTACCGGCGCGGGCGTCGAGCACGATGGACGCGGTGGCGTCGGCCCCGCGGATGGTGAGGGTCTTGACGGCCGCCTTTTCAGGCAGGTAGGCGAGGCCCATCAGAGCCGGGGCCGGCGCGCCTAAGGCGGGAGCGGCTGCGGCGGCCGCAGGCGCGGCGGTTGGGGCGCCGGGCTGAATGGCCAGGGCGGGCTGGGCGAGCAAGACCGGCTGGGCCACGGTGATGGGCTGGGGCGCCGACAGCGGCCCGATCCCGGAGACCGGAGCGGTGATGGGCGCCGCGGCCGGGGGCGCCAGCGACGGGCCGACGATCACCGGAAACAGGTTGTTCCGTTTGCGGACGTCCTCGGCCTGCTTGGCGGCGCGGGCCGCATCGTCCTTCTTGCCGCCCCTGAGCAGCACGCCGGTGAGCGTGTCGAGGGCGTGCGCCTGAGCTTTCGGAACCCGGGCCTCGGAGAAGAGCTTGGCGCTTTCCCGGCCGAGCTGTTCGGCGCGGCTCCGGCGGTTCAGCTTCTCGTTCAGGATGGCGATGTCGTGGAGCAGGGACGCGCGCACCGCCTTGTCCGCGGCCGGGGTCGCCTTCAATGCGGCGCCGTAACGGCGCAGGGCGGAAGACCAGTCCTCTTTGGCCGCAGCGGCGAGGCCGCTCTCGACCAGGCCGAAGACCTTCCCGTGAAACGAAGTGATGTGCAGTTCGCTTTCCACGGCCGGCTTGATCTTCTGCTGGACCGAGGCGGGGAGCTTCGAGACGTCCGGCGCCACCGCGTCGGGGAAGCGGTAGACAGTCGGCGGCGTCTCCCGGAGGATTTCGCCCGCCCGGCCGGCGAGGGTGTTCACCAGAGCAGCATCCATGGGGAAGCGGAAGCCGGGGGAGCGGTGCGGGTTCGGCGGCATCTGCGGATCTGCAGTGACGAGAATCAGCGCCTGGAGTTCCCGGAAGGTGTCCAGAGCCAGGGCGAATTCCTCCTGGTGCAAGCGCCGCTGTCCCTCGATGAACATCCGGTGCACACGGCGCTCGAACCGGCCGACGGGCGAGTCCACCTGGTAGTCTACGTTCGTGGGTTCGCGCCAACTCGCCACGAGATACGAGTAGCGGTTTTCGTTGAAATAGGTCGGGGCCATCTCTTTCCTCCTCGCTAGCGGCCGCTGCTCCGGCAACCGGGATCAAAGGCTGGAAACAGCACGACATCGGGGGTGGAGTCGAAACCCCAAGCTGTTCCCGCGCTCCGGCGATTGAATCGGCTGGACGCCGGTCTTTCTCGCGACCGCTTTTACTCCTCGTCTTGTTGGTCCACACTCCCCCGCGGGGCAGTGCGAACGCCGGATTAAGTCCTGGCCCGGTCGCTCCCCTCCAGACCGGCGTGTGCAGGAAAAAAGAGATCAGCCAGAACTATCTGTCTCAACCATTATCCACAGGAACTTGCGAAAATGGGAGAATTTTTTTGTCACGAATTTCAAAGGAAAGCTCGGCGAATCAACCGCCGGGGTTAATCCAGCCCAGAGAAAATATCGCCTTCCCTCTCGGGCGGCGTTGCCTCGGAGGCCAGCGCCAGGCGCAGGTAGACGTTGCCGCCGATGATCTTCTTGCGCACCTCGAACATGCGGCGCATGCGCTCGACGGGGGCCCACTGGGTGACGTGGCACTGCATGGCGCGCCAGGTCTTCTCCAGTCCCGCCTCGGCGTTCACTACGGTGGTGATGAATTCGTCGGAGACGGCGGCCGATTGCCGGCTCAAGCCGGCGCGGGTGGGATCCGGCGGCATGTAGGAGGCGGGCAGCACCACGTAGTAGAGCTTCTTGGGGCGCCACTCGAGCCTCTCGCGCCACTGGAAGACTTCGGTAGCGACGGCCCCGACGATGCGGTGGTCCGGGTGGCCGCTGACGCCTTCCGGTCCGAAGGTGACGATCACGTCGGGCTTTACGCGGTTGATGACCTCGCGCAGGCGCTTGGCCATGGCCTCGATGGAGGCCGGTTGGGCCATTTTGCCGTCCTGGAGCTGGAAGAGGAACGGCTCGTGGATGCCCAGGGCGCGGGCCGAGCAGCGGACCTCCTTCTCCCTGGCGGCGCCCAGCTCCGGCCCGGCGGGGATGTCGGTGTTGGCGTCGCCGGCCTGGCCGGAAGTGGCGGTCACCAGGTAGACGTCGTGGCCTTCGGCGGCGTACCTGGCCAGCATGGGGGCGACGGTGATCTCGTCGTCCGGGTGGGCGAAGACGGCGAGCAGGGTGTGCTTCGACGCCGCCCCGGCGGCGCCCGGCCCCCAAAGAGCAGCAAGTATCGGCGCCAGCATGAGTCCTCGAATCCGTTTCATGAGCTTCCCGTTCTCTCGACGCATTCTATCGCGCCGTGGCGGCGGGCGGTGCGGTTTAATTGAAGGTTGACGCTGGAGCTGGACACCCCCGTTCAATACGTCAAGGGCATCGGTCCGCCGCGGGCGAAGACGCTGGAAGCCAAGGGGATCCGCACCGTCGAGGACCTGCTCACCTACGCTCCATTCCGCTACGAGGACCGCTCGAACGTAAAGCGGATCAACGAGCTGGCCCCGGGGGAGACGGCCACCGTGCTGGCGGTGGTCGAGAGCGCGCGGCTGGCTTCCTTCCAGCGGCGGCGCCTGGGGCTGTTCGAGGCGACCTTTACCGACGAGTCCGGCCGGACGCTTACCGGCAAGTGGTTCCACAGCGACTACCTGGCCAACGTGATCGAGCCGGGCAAGGAAGTGGCGCTGTACGGCAAGGTGGAGTTCGACCGCTACTCCGGCACGCTGGCGATGATCCACCCGGAGTTCGAGATTCTCGATCCCGACGACCCGGACGTCTCGCTCCACACCGGCCGGATCGTGCCCATCTACCAGGCCATTGGCAAGATCACCACCCGGGTGTTCCGCCGCATCATCCATGGGGTGCTCGAGCGGCTCGCCCCGATCGAGGAGCCGCTGCCCGACCACATCCTCCGGCGCCTCAAGCTGCCCGAGCGGGATCGTGCGGTCCGGGAGCTGCACTTCCCGCCGCCGGGGACCGACCTGCGGCTGCTGAACGCCTTCCGCTCGCCGGCGCAGTACCGGCTGATCTTCGAGGAGTTCTTCTGGCTCGAGTGCGGCCTGAGCCTGAAGCGCACGAAGGCGCGGCTCAGGAAGGGGATATCGTTCCAACTCACCGACCGGGTGCGGGAGAAGATCAAGCAAATGCTGCCGTTCAAGCCGACGCGGGCGCAGAAGCGGGTGCTGGGCGAGATCGCCCGGGACATGGCCTCCGAACATCCGATGAACCGGATGCTGCAGGGCGACGTCGGCAGCGGCAAGACGCTGGTGGCCGCCGAGGCGGCGATCATCGCCATCGAGAACGGCTACCAGGTGGCGGTGCTGGCGCCCACCGAGATCCTCGCCACCCAGCACTACTTCAGCTTCAAGAACCTGTTCGACAAGCTCGGCTACGTCACCGGCCTGCTGGTGGGTTCGCAGAGCCAGCGCGAGAAGAAGCAGATCAAGAAGCTGCTTGCCGAGGGCCGCATCCAGGTGATCGCCGGCACGCACGCGCTGCTCGAGGAGGACGTGGCGTTCCACAAGCTGGGGCTGGTGATCATCGACGAGCAGCACCGTTTCGGGGTGATGCAGCGGCTGCGGATGATCGAGAAGGGCGTGGCGCCGGACGTGCTGGTGATGACCGCCACGCCGATCCCGCGGACGCTGGCGCTCACCATCTACGGCGACCTCGACGTCTCCGTCATCGACGAGATGCCGCCGGGCCGCAAGCCGGTGAAGACCTTCCACGTGACCGAAGACCAGATCGAGCGCGTCTACAGCTTCCTGCGGCGGGAGATCGACAAGGGGCGGCAGGCCTACGTCGTCTATCCGGTGATCGAAGAGTCCGAAACGCAGGCGATGAAGGCGGCCGAGAAGATGCACGAGCATCTCTCGAAGGTGGTCTTCCCGGATGTGAAGGTGGGCCTGCTGCACGGCAAGCTGCCGGCGGAGGAAAAGGAGGCCGTGATGCGCGCCTTCAAGGAGGGCGAGATCAAAATCCTGGTCTCGACGACGGTCATCGAGGTGGGCGTGGACGTGCCGAACGCCACCGTGATGGTGATCGAGCAGGCCGAGCGCTTCGGGCTGGCGCAACTGCACCAGTTGCGGGGGCGCGTGGGCCGGGGGGCGGAGCAGAGCTACTGCATTCTGGTGACCGGCAAGCTGAACGACGCGGCGCGGGAGCGGATCCGGACCATCGTCGAGTCCACCGACGGCTTCCACATCGCCGAGATGGACCTGCGGCTGCGAGGGCCGGGAGAGTTCTTCGGGACGCGGCAATCGGGGCTGCCGGCGTTCCGGATCGGCAACCTGATCCGGGACCAGGACGTCCTCGAAGTGGCCCGGAGCGAGGCGACCGCCTTCGTCGAGAATCCGCCCTCACCGGAAGAGTTGAAGCGAGCGGTGGCCTACATCCGGGACCACTGGCAGCGCCGCTACGGGCTGGTGCAGGTCGGGTGAGGGCGCCGGAGAGTAAACGGGCCGGGGCCGCCGAAGCCGGGAGAAGAGAAGCATGCGGGTGATCGCGGGACGGTTTCGCAGCCGGAGGATCCGGTCGTTGCCCGGCCTCGACGTGAGGCCGACGCCGGACCGGTTGCGGGAGGCCCTGTTCAACGTGCTGGCGCCGCGGATCGAAGGCTGCACCTTCGTCGATGCCTACGCGGGCTGCGGAGCGGTGGGCATCGAGGCGCTGAGCCGCGGAGCCGGCAAGGTGATCTTCATCGAGCGGAAGCCGGCGGCGGTGCGGCAGATCCAAGAGAACTTGCGGAGCCTGGGCGTCGAGGAGGGCTTCGAGATCCACCGCGGCAAGGCGGTCCCACGGCTGGCCCAGTACGACGCGGACATCGTCTTTCTCGACCCGCCCTACACGCTCGAGGGGGAATACGAAGCGGCGCTGCGGGCCTTGGGCGAGAACCCGCCGCCGCTGGTGGTGGTGCAGCACGCCGCCCGCAAGCGGCTCAAAGAGGAATACGGGCGGCTCCGGCGCACGCGGACCATCCGGCACGGCGACAACGCTTTGAGCTTCTACGAACCCGCGAGCGGCGTTCCGGAAGAGTAGCCGGAAGCTTAAACTGAGGGCATGCCCCGGTTTATTGAAGTCTCGCACGCCATACGCGACGGCATGAAGACCTATCCCGGGCTACCGCCGCCGCGGGCGGAAACGCTCTGGAGCTACGACGAGTCGCGGGAGCGCTACGAGGGCAAAGCCGAATTCTATATCGCGTCGCTGCACCTGTGCGGCAACACGGGAACATACGTGGACGCGCCGATTCATCGTTTTCGGCACGGGCCTGATCTGGCCGCCTACCCGCTGGAGCGCCTCGCTCATCTGGAAACGGTGGTAATCGATGTCTCGACCAACCCTTCGCGGGGCATCGGGCCGGAGGCGCTGCGAGGCGTGGCGGTGGAAGGGAACGCCGTGCTTTTCTACACCGGGTGGGCGCGGCACTGGGGCACGGAAGCGTACTTCGGAAAGAATCCCTACCTGACGCGGGAACTCTGCCGCGCCCTCAGGGAGGAAGGGGTCCGGTTCGTCGGCATCGACTCGCTGAACATCGACGACACGGACGATCTCGAGCGGCCGGCGCACACCATCCTGCTGGGGGCCGGCATCCCGGTGTGCGAACACATGACCAACCTGGACCGGGCGCCGTCGAGGGGCGGACGGCTGCATGCCGTGCCGATCGCCTGGGTGGGGGGCGCGAGCTTCCCCGTGCGGGCCTACGTGATGACCGATCTGGAAGCGTGAGCGGGGCTGGCGGCGGGTCCGCAGCGTAATTTGACCCTCCGCTGGGGAGTACGTTATCCTACGTCTCAGGAAGACTTCTCAATACTCGGGTTCCTGTTTCCATGGCAAACCATTATTCTGCGCTCAAACGGGCACGTCAGATCAAGCGTCGGACGGCGGTCAACCGCATCCGGAAGACCCGGCTGCGGCATCAGATCCGGAAGTTCCGGCGGGCCTTGGCGGCCAACGACTTGGAGACGGCCAAGTCGTTGCTGCCTCAGACCTTCTCGATCATCGACCGGGCGGCCAAGTGGGGCATCATCAAGGACAACACGGCCGACCGGTACAAGAGCCGCTTGCACCAGCGCCTCAAGAAGGCCACCCTGGCCCAGAGCGAAGCCGCCTGAGCGTCTTCCGCCGCCGTTTCCGCTCTTAGTCCTTTCCCAGCCGCAAAACGAAGTGCTCGACGACTGTCCGGTCGCCGGGATTGGCGTCCCGCAGCAGCCGGTCGGCCTCGTGGATCTGCGCCACGGCAGCCTTGAGCTGAGCAGCCGTGAAGGCGTTGGCGGTTTTCAGAATCTGTTCGGCCGGACGGAACCACATCTTGACCCCCGCTTCACGGAAGTAAGACTCGACCTGTTTCGCCGTCCGCAGCCTCATTTCCTTGACGACCAAGGCGCGGCGGATCTGCGTCTCCAGGAACGACAAAGCCAAAGGAAGGTAGGCGCCCTCCCGGACGACAGCGTCCAGCATTTCCAGAGCAGCCCGGCGGTCGCCCCGGCCGAGAGCCTCAACGAGCTCGAAAACGGTGCTGACTTTGGCCGCGGGCACCAGCGACGCAATGTCGGCCGCGGACACCCGTCCGCCGGCGGCGGCGTAAAGCCGAAGCTTTTCGATCTCGTTCGCAATCCGCGAAGCGTCGTACCCGGCGGCTTCGACAAGCATGCCGAGTTCCGCCTGACCGATCTTCAGGCCGGCCCGCCGGGCGAGCTCCTGGGCCAGGCGCTGGGCTTCATAGGGCTTGTACGGGGGGAACTCGACGAGCTGGGTGTCGGGAATCACGCCGTAGTACTTGCGGACGCGCTCGGCCTTCTTTTTCTCCTCGCCCTCGAGAGCGTAACGGGAGGCCTCGAAAACCAGCACGACGGACGGAGAAGGCGACTGGACGTAGTCCTGCAGGGCGGCGAGGCCGGGATCATTTGTCCGCGAGGCCCGGCCGCGGGGGACAGCGGCCTCGGCGGACGCCGCCCAGATGACGCGGTTCGGCGAGAAGAGGCTCAGCGACCGGGCGTCGTCGATCACCTCGGCAAGCGAAACCGTTTCCAAGTCATGCCGAGTGATGCCGGAGGCGCGTTCGGACTCGGGCAGGGCCCGTTCGATCAGCTTCTTGCGGCAGACTCTCCGGCGGTAGGCTTCCGCTCCGAGAAACAAGTAAACGGGCTCCGGGGGCGCCCCGGCCAACGACCGCACGAATTCACTCGGCAGCATCGCGCTCAAAAGTTCTCCAGTATCGCACTGACGATCTCCCGGGCGGCGGCCTGGCTCACGCGGGCCAAGGCGGCGTCGCTTTCCTCGAAATAGGCTTCCTGATCGGCGCTGATCTCGTAGCGGTTGTCCACGCGCAGCGCCCGGTTCTCGTACAGCACCTCGCCGGTGCCGCGCCGGACCAAACGGATGTTGAGCACGACGAGGGCCTGCATGCCGCTGGCGCGGCCGGTGCGGGGGTCGAAAACCGTCGGGTAGGCGACGTAGTTCACGACGGCTCCGAACAGAATAGCGTCGCCCTGGTCCGGATCGGCGACGACGCGGTATCGGGTCCGAGTGAGGAACTCGCGAGCGACCGCTTTGGCGAGGTGCTGGGTGAGCCGGTACCGCGTGGTAACGTTCTGGAAGGCTGGAATCGCGATAGTGCGGACGTCCTTTGGCATCAGGTCCGCCCGGCCGGCGACGTGGTAGCCGCAGCCGGTCGTCAACAGGAGCGCCAGCGCCAGTACGCGGCCGGCCCTCATACCACTCCCCCGCCTCCAGCGAGCAACTGCGCCAGGAGCACGGCGTTTTCCGCGCTCACGCGATGGTTGTCCGCCACGATCCAAAACCAGGCAGCCTTCGGCTCCGCCGGATCCGTCTCGATCCGGCTGACGATCATCCCTTCCTGTCCAGCCACGCTCACATTCGTGCCGGCCTCGTCTTCGCCGCCGCGGACGTCGATGCGGTTGCCGCTCAAAGCCTCGGCCAGCTCGTTGGCCTCCGCCGGGGCATGGAACTCAGCCCACACGGAGATGCTGTGGCCGTGGAATACCGGGGCCTGGATCAGCCGCAGCGAAGGCAGAGGGCCGGCGCCGGCACGTCCAAACAGTGTTTCCACGTGCCGCCGCAGCCGGGCCTCGATCGATTCCAGCGAAACTCGCGCTCCACGCCCATAGGCCGGCAGCATGGCGAAGCTGAGCTGAGCGTCGAAGACGTCCTTCGGCATATTGCGGAACGAGAGAAGGTTGACTGTCTGCTGGTGTAGCTCGTTGATTCCTTTCTTGCCCCGTTCGCTGGCCGGTTCGAAGACGTGGACGACCGCCCGCCTCCACCCGCCCGCCTGGCGCAAACAGCGGAAAAACTCCGTCAAGACGATGGCGGCGGGGTGGGCGATCTGGTAGGCGGCGCCGGGCGCCGTAGGGAAGTCGGGAGGATCGACGAGCGGAGCGCGCAGGGCGACGCCGTCCCAGTCCTCCAGGCAGTCGGTCAGGCTGATCAGCGGCGGGCGGGACTTAACGGTCCGCAGGCGCTCGAGCACCTCGCGGCAGCTTTCGGCGGAAGCGGCCAGCACGACGGCGTCCGCCTCAGCCAGCCGCTCGGGGGTAAGCGGATTAATCACCGTCGGCTCGCCGTCGCGTTCCGTGAGAATGGCGGACTCGGCATCCCCGCCGAACAGCTCAGCTTCGAGCAGCGGGGCCTTCTCGGAGAGCAGTTGCTGGAACTCCTTCCCGAGGGGGGTCTCGCCGCCAACGATGGCCACCTTCCGATCGCTCATGGGCAGTTCCTCACGCCGAAGCCCCGGCCCCTCCCGGCTGTTCGGCCTCTACGTGCGACCGGCGGCGGATGAGGCCGCCGAGGCGGACGGCGATACCGCTGCCGATGTACGTAATGGCCATGGCCAGCAGCACCGGCCGGGAGTAGTTCCAAATCAGATAGATCAGGCTGCCCAGCACCACCACGCTGCGGGGCGAGCGGGGACGGACGAGGCTGAAGTCCTTGAAGCTCCGGTACCGCCAGGTGCTGACCATCAGGAAGGACAACAAGGCCAACAACAGCATCCAGGCCACCGAATAGACCCACCATTGGAGTGGCTCGGAGCCCGTGGCGTAAACGGTTGCGGCGACCATACCCGCTGCCGAAGGGATCGGCAGCCCGACGAAGTACTTGCGGCCCGGCTTGCCCGGATTCTTGGGGATGGGGTCGGTCTGGATATTGAACCGGGCGAGGCGCATCGCGCCGCACAGCAGGAACAGGAAAGCGAGGAAATAGCCCGCCTGGCGCAACTGGTACTGGTAGGGACCGGCGAGATCGCCGTCTACGAAGGCGATGCCCCAGGTGAAGGCCAGCACCGCCGGGGCGACGCCGAACGTGATGACGTCGGCCAGCGAATCGAGCTCGCGTCCAAACTCGCTGACGGTGTTCGTCAGCCTGGCGATGCGGCCGTCCAAACCGTCGAGAAGCACCGCAATGCCGATGGCGATCGCCGCAATGTCGAAGTAAGGATTCGGCCCGAGATTGCCGGCCTTGGCGACCATGGCGCCCTCGAACGATTTCAGAATCGAGATGTAGCCGAGAAACAGATTTCCCGCCGTAAAAAACGCCGGCAGCGCATAAGCAGCGCGCCGCCGCGGACGGGAAGCGCGCGCCCCTTCCGGCGTTTCGCCGCGTTGCCCTTCCTGTTTCATGGCGTCTCTTCCCGATCCTTGCGCCGGGCGAGAACACTGGAGCCAGCCTTCACGCGCTGGCCTTCGCGCACGACGACCTCCCACTCCGGCCCGAAGTGTACATCGACACGGGAGCCGAACTTGATGAGCCCGATACGCTCACCCTTCTCCACCCGGTCCCCAGGTTTCTTGTCGCACACCACGCGGCGCGCTACCAACCCGGCGATCTGTTTGAAAACGACCGTGGTGTCGCCGCCGTCGATGGTGATGATATTCATTTCGTTCTGCGCCGACGCCTCTTCCCGCGAGGCCACCAGGAACTTGCCGGGCCGGTACTCGACGCTGCGGACCACGCCGCCGATCGGAGCGCGGTTCACGTGGACGTCGAAAATGTTCAGGAAGACGCTCACGCGGCTCCCCTCCGCGCCGTCCGGCTTGACGGCCACGACCTTGCCGTCGGCCGGCGAGACCGCCACCGGCCCCGGCGGAATCTCCCTGTCCGGATCCCGGAAGAAGTACAGGCAAAAAGCCGCGAGCACGTACAGCGGCAGCGCGTAGGCCGGCTTGGTCAGGTAAGAGACGATCAAGCCGCCGGCTATCAGCCCGAGAGCGTAATAGATTCCAGTGACGACCATCGCCGCGTGCTCAATCACCGGGCCGACGGGGCCGCGCCGCCACCAGGGAAGCCGATCGGCTGGGCCGGGCACTCTTCACAGCGCGCACTCCACCTCCGGGTGGTTCGCCTTCTCGGCCATTTTGCACTCGGCGTGCACAGCGCGGACGGCCTTCTCCAGTCCGTCACGGCGGACCACCACCGCGATCGTCAGCTCGCTGGAGCCCTGAGCGATCGCCTTGATGTTGATGTTTTCCCGGGAAATCGCCGTAAAGACCCGCCCCGCGATTCCGGGAGTGCCTTGCATCCCTTCGCCCACGATGGCTAGCAAGCCCACATTGGTGTCCACCTCGACCGGCTTCAGATAGCCGTGGGCCAACTCGATCGTCAACGCCGACTCGAGACACTCCTTGGCCATCTCCAGCTCCGACTCGCGGACCAGGACGCAGAAGCTCTGGCGGTAGCTGGAGCTGGAAAACATCAACACTTCGGCGCCGGCGTTGGCGAGAGCTTCCAGGCAGCGCGCCATGATCCGGGCGCCGGAGATCACCGGGCTGGCGGGCTCGATCGAGAGCAGCGCCACGTTGGCCATGGAAGTGACCGCCCGGGCGCCCTGCGGCGCATTCGCCGTCGAGCCGATCCGCGTGCCCGGCTTTTCCGGAGCGAAGCTGTTCTTGCTCCAGGCCGGAATGTTCTTCTCGATCAGCGGCGCCAGGGTCCGCGGGTGCAGCACCTTGGCGCCGTTGTAAGCCAGTTCGGCCGCCTCGCGGTAAGTGACTTCTTTGAGGACCGCCGGGTTCGAAACCAGCCGCGGATCCGCGGTCATGATGCCGTCCACGTCGGTCCAGATCCACAACTCCTCAGCGTCGAGACAGGCGGCGAGCAACGAGGCGGTGAAATCGGACCCGCCCCGGCCGAGCGTCGTTGGCTGCCCGTCTACAGTAGCCCCGTTGAAGCCGGTGGCGATGGGCAGCACGCCGCGCTCGAGCATCGGCAACAGACGAGCGCGGGCCCGTTCGCGCGTCGGCTCCACCAGCGGCGTCGCGTTGCCGAACACCGCGTCGGTGACGATGATCTCCTTGCAATTCACCGCCTCGGACTCGAAGCCCTGGCTCCGCAGGTAGGCCGCCATCAGCGTCGAAGAAAGATGCTCGCCGAAGGCGATCGCTTCGTCCACCGACCGCGGCGGGCGTTCGCCGAGCATGTGCATCGCCTTGGCGATCCGCCGGAAGCCGGCCACCGTCCGGTGAATTTCCTCGAGGGCCGGGCCCCGGTCTTGCTCCGGGAGCAATTCCCCGCAAGTCTCCACGTGCCGCCGTTCCAGTTCCTGGAGCTTCTCTTCCATGCCGCCGGTGTCACCGACCTCGGCGTGCTTCAAGGTGTCGATGAGCAGGTCGGTGATGCCGGACATGGCGGACACGACAGTCAGGACCGGCCGCTTCTGACCCTGCTCCGCCGTAATCCGGGCGGCGCCGCGGATCCTCTCGGCGCTCCCCATGCTCGTGCCGCCGAACTTCATTACGAGTAAGTTCTTCAACGCAGGACTTCCTTTCCGTTCGACGTACGGTCTCGCACTATTTTCAGGATACTCTGCTCCACTTCTTCGATCGACATGCCAGTGGTATCCACGAGCACTGCGTCCGGGGCTTGGCGCAAGGGTGAGTCGGCGCGGGTGCGGTCGCGGCGGTCGCGCTCGCGGATCTCGCGGACGATCTCCTCCAGGCTGGGGTTCCATCCTTTCTCCCGGAGCTCCTTGACGCGGCGCTCCGCCCGGACTTCCGGGTCGGCGTCGAGATAGATCTTGACCTGGGCGTCGGGAAAGACGACCGTTCCGATGTCGCGGCCCTCCATCACGACGCTGCCCGCGGCGGCCATTTCGCGCTGTTTCTCGACCAGAGCGCGGCGCACCCCGGGTACGGTGGAGACTTTCGACGCCGCTTCGGAAACTTCGGGCGTCCGGATCGCCTCGGTGACGTCCTCGCCGTTGAGCAAGACCCGGGGCAAGCTGCCTTCCAGCTCGATGCGGGCCTCGCGGGCCAGTTGCTCGAGACGATGCATGTCGTCTAGCGGAATTCCGGCGCGCAAAGCCCAGAGGCCCACGGCGCGGTACATCGCGCCGGTGTCGATGAGCCGGAACCCGAGCCGCTCGGCAAGGCGCCGGGCGATGGTGCTCTTGCCCGAGCCGGCCGGGCCGTCGATGGCGACGACGATCCGCTTCCCGCTCACGGGGCCCCTCCCGCGCCTTCCAGGCGGTCCACGGCGAATACGTACTCCTCCACCGGCGAGCCGCCGATCAGGTGCTCCTGGATGATCCGCTCCAGCACCGCGGGCGTCGCCGAATGGTACCAAACGCCGTCCGGGTAGACGACGGCGATGGGGCCCCGCTCGCAGATCCGCAGGCAGTTGGCCTTCGTGCGGTAGACGCAGCGCTCGCCCCCCTGAAGGCCCAATTCGGCAAGCCTTCGCTTCAGGTAATTCCACGACTCCAGCGAGTCTTCCTTGGCGCAGCACTTCGGGACCGTCTGATCGGCGCATAGGAAGATGTGGCGCTGAAGACGGCCGATGCCCAGGGCGCTGGCGATCTGTTTCAATCGCACCTTTGTTGTCCGATCCATGTCACGATGAAGAGAGAGCCAAGGTGCAGGACAAGCCGGGGCCCATCCTTCCGCCTTCTTACTAATGATGTCAAACATGGTCAGCCCGCGCGAGTTTGACCGCCTGGTCGAGCGCGCCGTGCGCAAGATCCCGGCGAAGTTCCGGCGGCGGTTGCACAACGTCGCCTTCGTCGTCGAACAGGAGGGGCCGGACCCGAACCTGCTCGGCCTTTACCACGGCGTCCCCCTGACGCAGCGCAGCGTCTACCACAGCTTCCAAATGCCGGACCAGATCACCATCTACCAGCGGCCGCACGAGCGGCTGGCGCGGGACCCCGAGCACCTGGCGAAGCTGGTCGAAGATACGGTCTGGCACGAGGTGGCCCACTACTTTGGCATGGACGAAGCCCAGGTGCGACAGGCCGAGCGGAAGCGGGGGGCAGGGCGGCGGCGGGCAAGATAGCCGCCCGGGGCGTTACTCCGGCTCTTCGACGAGCAAAACCTGATCGGCAGCTACATCGGTGAGTTTCTGCACCGTCCCGCTGGGCCAGCGGATTTCGATCTCCGGGATCCGGTCCATTTTGCCGAGGCCGAAGTGCACCCCGTAGTAGCTGGCCGAAGCGTAGCCGACGGCGGTGTTCATGACGTTCCACTGCTTGCCGATGCGGACGACGGCACCGATGCCGTCCCGGTTCGACTTCGTGCCTTTCAGCCGAAGGATGATCCAGTGGTTCTCGGTCGGGCTGACATTCTCCCAGAGCTCGGCCGGCTCGCCGAGGCGGCTGACGACGATGTCGATCTTGCCGTCGCCGTTGAAGTCCGCGAAGGCGTTGCCACGGTGGTTGCCCGGCTTCTGGAAATCGGGACCGGCTTCGGCGGAGACGTTGCGGAACTTGCCCCTGACGTTCGCCATTACGCTGTTCGGCTGCCGGTAGCGGGTGGCCTCGAACATCTCGATGCGGTCATTGGCGTGGGAGTTGGCTGAGAAGAAGTCCTTCCAGCCGTCATTGTTGAAATCGATGAAGCCGAGCCCCCAGCCGCTGCGCTCCACACTGGCGGCGGCCATGCCGCTGCGATAGGTGACGTCCTCGAACGACCCGTCCCCGCGGTTGCGGAAGAGAGGAAAAGTTTCGCCGGCCAAGGCCGTGACGACGATGTCGGCCTGGCCGTCGTTGTCGAAGTCTCGGACGTCGGTGCCCATGCTGGCCACGGGCTTGCCATGGTCCCGCAGCGCGACGCCGGCCCACAGGCCCTCTTCGGAAAATGTGCCGTCGCCGTTGTTGTGGAAGAGGAAGTTGGGCAGATTGTCGTTGGTGATGAAGACGTCGGTAAAGCCGTCGCCGTCGTAGTCCAGGAAGCCGACGCTCATGCCGCGGCCCCGGTGCTCGGCGAGTCCGGCCTCCTCGGTGACGTCGGTGAAGGTGCCGTCGCCGTTGTTGCGGAACAGGGTGTTCGGCAGCGGCTCGTAGTATTTCGGGTGGCAGTAGACGCGGAGGTTGCGGACGGGGTCGCCGCAGACGGGGTCGTAGTCCAGGTCCCACTTGGAGTAGTTCGACACCCACAGGTCCAGGTCTCCGTCGTTGTCGTAGTCGAAGAAGCCCGGCGCCACGGCCCACAGCTTGCTGTGGATGCCGGCCTTCTTGGTGACGTCCTCGAACTTGCCGTTGCCCAGGTTGCGGTAGAGGATGTTGGCGTAGACGCCGGCGACGAAGATGTCCACCCAGCCGTCGTTATCGAAATCGCCTACGGCGGCGCCCTGGGAGTAGCCCTCGCCCTTGACCCCCGCTTCCTCGGTGACGTCGGTGAACTTCATATTGCCGTCGTTGCGGTACAGGCGGTTGTAGAAGCGGGGCTCTTCCTTCTTGAGCGACGGCAGCTTCGCCCCGTTAGTGAAGAAGATGTCGGTGAGGCCGTCGTTGTTGTAGTCGAGCGTGGCGATGCCGCCCGGCATCGTCTCGATCATGTGCTTCTCAGGCGTTGGGGAGTTGTCGAGAACGAAGTCCACGCCGGCCACGTGGGCCACGTTGCGGAAACGAATCGGATCGGCCGCCGGTTCGTTCTCCGTACTGCGAAGAACCCCAAAGCTGACCAACAGGACCGCCGATGCGAGCGCCAACCCCCTCACACCGCTGTTATAGCATGCCGGCCGGGCTCCGCTGCCGCAGCCCGCCGCTCCTTCGCGGCTCCTGGGCTGAAGCCGGGGCGCCGCCTCCGCCCGGGGAGCCGCGGAACCAGTCGGCTTCCACCATGGCGAGCCGCTTCGGGCAGGCGGTCAGCCGCCGCGGGTCGGACGCACCCCGCCGGCCGGGGCCGTCCGCGGAGCGCCGAAGAGGCGGTCCAAGTGTCCTTTGGGAGGGAGTTTGTCGGCCGTGAGGCGGCTGATCAGAAAGTAGGCCAGCAGGGAAACAAGGAACGACGGGATGATTTCGTGGACGTCATGGAGCTTCTCGAAGCGGAAGCGAAGGCCGAATCGCCAGACGAGACAGCTCACGACGCCGATCAGCATCGACCAGAAGGCTCCGTGGCCCGTCCCCCAGCGCAGGTAGAGGCCGCCGAAGACCGCCGGGAAGAAGCTAGCGGCGAAGATGGCTCCGGCGAAGCTGGTCAGCTCTACGATGCCCGCCGGCGGGTAGACCGTCACCAGGAAGACGAAGGCCGAGTAGGCGACGATGGCCGCCTTCGTCCGCGGCACGATGCTCTGCCGGCGCATCGGCCTCCAGGCGTTCCAGACGTCGTTCACCAGGACCGTCCCTACCACCAGCATCGCCGAGGCGAGCGAGCTCATCCCGGCGGCGAACAGGCCGGTGATGCACAGCCCGCTCACCACCTGGTTGTCGAACTTCGCCAACATGAAGCCGACGACCTCATCGGTGTTCTGGACCAGATAGGCCGCCTCTTCCCGGGTGGCCATGCCGTGAACCAGAGCGCCCAGCCCCATCACGCAGAGCAGCGAAATCCCCAGGAACACCGGCGTCCAGATCATGGCGAAGCGCATGC
Source organism: uncultured Solibacteraceae bacterium (assembly GCA_964461995.1). Lineage (GTDB taxonomy): Bacteria > Acidobacteriota > Terriglobia > Bryobacterales > Bryobacteraceae > JALSRK01. Next base: position 83,321 of record CAYWXL010000006.1, on the reverse strand, counting down.
CGCGGGCGTTGTCCACCGAGTAGAACCGCACCAGACAACGCGGTTCGGCGATCTGCTTCATGCCCACGGCCAGGCCGATGCCGAGGATGTAGGTGAACGAGACCAGCGATGCGAAGGTGACCAGCCCGTTTCCGATCGGCTCGCCGGTGCGGCTGACGTGGTCGATGTCCGAGATGCGCGCCATGAGTTCGGCCGGCCCCCCGGCATAGATGAAGGGAAGCGTGACCATGATGATGGCCACGGCGAAGATCATGATCCCTTGGATGGCGTCGGTCCACAGCACGCTGTACATGCCGCCCATGACGGTGTAGATGCAGGTGAAGGCGATCAGGGCGAAGGCGCCCCAGACGTAGGGGAGGTCCATCACCGAGACGAGCAGGTGGGCGCAGCCCTTGGCAATGCCGGCCATGTACCAGACCGTGGCGAACAGGATGGCGGTCCCCGAGAGGATGCGCGTCGCCCGCGCCAGCGAGCTCCGGTAGCGGAACTCGAAGTAGTCCGGAATGGTCACCGACTTCAGCCCGGCCGTCTGGTTGCGCAGGCGCGGCCCGAGCAGCAGCCACGAGATCATGCAAAAGGCCGTCCAGAAGACGCCCACCCAGGCCCAGCTCAGCCCGGCGGCGAAGGCCTCTCCCGCCTGCCCGATATATGTGTTCGTGCTCGCGAAGGTGGAAAAGAAGGCGAGCGAGACCACCCAGCCGGGAACCTCCCGCCGGGCCACGTAGTATTCGCTCACTCCCTTCGACGCCCGGAGGCGGAAGTACCAGCCGATGCCCAGGCAAACGCCCAGATAGACGGCGGTCATGAGCAGGATCAGCCAGTGGTCGGTGAGGAGGGTCATTCGCCTTCTGCGCCCTCCTTCGCCGGGGGCGGCGCCTCGTCTTCTCCGCGAATGACGATCTTCATCCGGCGCACGATGAGCGCATTCACGATCACCAGGACGAGGATGGCCGCATATGCCGCCGCCGTGAGAAAGTCCATGAGCTTCTCCTCCCCGGTTGCCGGGCGCGGACCCGTAGAGCCGGACTCAGGGCGCCGCGCTCCGATGCCGTAGTTGCCTCCTCAGTTTCCGTTCGTCTTGCCGGCCGGGGCTCCCGGGACCGGCAGCCGGTGGCGCTGGATCTTGCCCAGCGCGTTGCGCGGCAGCTCTTCGACCCAGAGGAAACGCCGCGGCGCCTTGAAGGACGCCAAGTGCTCCCGGCACCGCCGTTCGAGCTCCTCCGGTTCGGGCCGCGCGCTTCCCGCAGGCACCAAAAACGCCACCGGAACCTCGCCTTTCACCGGATCCGGCGCCCCCGCCACCGCCGCTTCGGCCACCTCGGGCTGCTCCTCGAGGAACTCTTCGATCTCCCGGGGATAGACGTTGAAACCGCCGGTGATGATCAGCTCCGTCCGCCGCCCCTGCAACGTGTAGTAGCCATCGGCCGAGCGAACTGCCAGATCGCCCGAGCGGAACCAGCCGTCTTCGGTGAAGGCCTCCTTGGTAGCTTCCGCCCGGCGCCAATAGCCCGCGAAGACGTTGGGTCCTTTGATCTGAATCTCGCCCGAGTCCCGCTCTTCGCCGGCCGCCCCCGTTTCGGGATCGCCCAGCCGGATCGAGACCCCCGGCAGCGGCAGCCCAACGGATCCCGGCCGCCGCTCGCCTTCATACGGGTTCGACAGATTCATGAGCGTCTCGGTCATCCCGTAGCGCTCCAGGATCACGTGGCCGTACAGCTCCGAGAAACGTTGCAGGGTGCGCGCCGGCAGGGCGGCGGAACCGGAGACGAAGAGCCTCATGAAGGCGCCGATCCGGCGGGCGGTTTCCGGCGGCGCCGCCAGCAGGCGTTCGTACATCGTCGGCACGCCGAAAAAGACCGTGGGACGGAAATCGAGGAACTCGTCCAGAATGGTCTCCTTGCGAAATCGCTCCAGCAGCCGGAGCCGGTAGCCCGTCGCCAGCCAGGTGTGCAGTCCGTTGCCCAGGCCGTGGACGTGGAACAGAGGCAGGGCCAGCAGCAGGCGGTCCTCGGCGGTGATGCGCCAGCTCTCGATCAGATTGCGGGCGTTGGCGGCGAAGTTCCCGTGAGTGAGCATGGCCCCCTTGGGCCGCCCGGTGGTCCCGGAGGTGTAGATGAGCGCGGCGACCGTATCGGCGTCCGCCGGGCAGGGCGGCGGATCGCTGGGACAGTCCCGGAGCATGCCGTAGAAGTCTTCGACGAAATAGAGATGCGGCTCATGCAACCGCTGCAACCCTGGCAGCACCAGCTTCTCGTCTTCTCGGCTGACGACGATTCCCCGCGGCTCGGCGTCCTCCAAGATGTAGGCGATCTCCCGTTCGCGGTACAGGATGTTGATCGGGGTGAAGATGAGGCCGATCTTCACCGCCGCCAGGTACGCGTCGATCAGCTCGACACAGTTCTTGAGGTAGACGGCGATCCGGTCGCCTGGGCGGAAGCCGTCCTCGAGCCAACGGTGCGCGAGGCGGCTGCTGCGGCGGTCGAGTTCGGCGAAGCTGTACTCGCGGCCGGCGAATTCCAAACCGGCTTCGGCCCCCCGGTTGACAAGCGATCCTGCAAACAAGTCGGCCAGATTCACATGCGTATCCTCGGCAGCTCCTCATCATAATAACCGTGGCGGAGGCGCTCGTCGCCCGAGGACTCGAACTCGGCAACCGACACATTGACGGCGCGGGCGGATGTCTTCCCGTGCAGTTCGCACGCCGGAAGCCTCGAGCACACGTTTCGCTGCAAACCGAGGAACCAGGGCGAAAACTTCGGCTGGCCCTGGATGCAGGCAAAGCCCCGACATGCAGGAATCGTTTTAGAGTTCGGGGGCCACCCCCTTCTGGCGAAGAGTCTTGAAAAGGGAAATGGTGGGCTCGAGGCGACTCGAACGCCTGACCTCTACCGTGTCAAGGTAGCGCTCTAACCAACTGAGCTACGAGCCCTTTGCAGACGGTTTCTGGGAAAAGTATAGCACAGCGCGGCTGGCCCATAGCCGCCCTCTGAGCTCTGTCTGCAACCGCGGGCCAGGCTCGGCCACAACCATTAACGTATTGCTGGGTTAACAAGTTACCACGGCCTGGCGACCCAAACGTAGACCACTGGAAACGAAAAGAGGCACCCATCGAGCCGGTCGAGCCAGCCGCCATGGCCCGGCAACCACCGTCCGCTGTCCTTCACGCCCGCGCCCCGCTTGATTGCCGACTCAGCCAGGTCCCCGATTTGTCCAGCCGCGTTGGCGGCCAGCGACAACGCGAGGATTTCCCACCAAGGCATGCCGATGGGCAGGCGCCCCAGGTAGAGCATCCCGAAAGCAGCCGCCGCGAGCGCCGAAGCGACCGTCCCCTCCCAGGTCTTCTTCGGACTAAGAACCGGCGCCAGCCGGCGCTTGCCAAACGTCCTCCCCGCATAGTAGGCCGCGGTGTCGCCGACCCAGTTGACGACCAGGGCGAAGAGAAGCCAGTGGGGGCTGAGATAGCGCAGTTCGATCCCCGCACGCCAAGCGCCGAATATATAAATGATGCCGAAGGTGACTCCGGCGGCCCGGGGCAGGATGAGACGTACGTTTTCCCGACGCAGCGCAAGAGCGAACACGGCCAGCGCTATCCCCACGATCAGAGCGAGACCAGCGCCCGGAACCAGCAAAACCAGCAGTCCCGCCGCGTAGGCCACCGGGCCCACGCCGTCTATCCCATAACCCCGGAGCAGCCCGGCGTACTCGTAGAAACAAAGACCGGCCACCACAACGGCCGCCGCGACCGCCGCCGGCGGAGGCGCCGCAAACACCAGGTAAAGGACAGGCGGGATCAGGAGGGCGGCGGTGACGACCCGCTTCATTGCGCCGGCGAACCGAGAGCCTCAATCAGGGAAGAGTCCGGCTGCCCGCTTCGCGTGCCGCCGAGCCCCCCAAAACGGCGGTCTCGCTTCTGGTACGCGAGCAAAGCTTCCAACAGGTCTGTGCGGCGGAAATCAGGCCACAGTGTCGGAGTTACGTACAATTCCGCGTAAGCAATCTGCCAGAGAAGGAAATTGCTGATCCGCAGCTCGCCGGAAGTGCGGATCAACAGGTCCGGCTCCGGCTGCCCGGCGGTGTAGAGGTTCGCGGCGATGATCTGTTCGTCCACCTCGAACTCCTCATCCAGCTCGCCGGCCGCGCGCGCTTTTCGCAGAGCCGCGTTCACCGCGTCCACGATCTCGGCCCGGCCGCTGTAATTGATCGCCAGGTTCACCAGCAGGCCGGTGTTCTTGGCGGTCTCGTTCATGGCGGACTCGAGATCCTCGCGAACCTGCTCCGGAAGCTGATGGAGCCGCCCGATGGGCCGCATGCGGATATTGTTCTCCATCAAGGTAGGCAGTTCCTTCCGGATGTAAGTGTGCAGCAGGTTCCACAAAGTCTCCACCTCGGAACGCGGACGCTTCCAATTCTCCGTGGAAAAGGCGTAAAGAGTGAGAATCTCGATCCCGATCCGCGCGGAGGTTTCCACGGTCGCCCGGACGGCCTCGATCCCCGCTTTGTGTCCCGCCACCCGGGGCAGGTTGCGCCGGTTCGCCCAGCGGCCATTGCCGTCCATGATGATGGCGATATGGCGGGGAAGCCGGCTCGGATCGAGCATGCGGGCCAGGCCCCAGTCCTTCTCCTCCGGTTTCAGGATCTCGAAGAGGGCCTTCATGGAGCCGATTCCCTATAGTACACTGCCAGTTTCACCGCGGTCCACCTGACGGTTATCCAATACGGGAGGTTGCTCGAGTGGAAGTTACCGTGCGCCGCGCCCGCCAGGCTGACAGAGATATTATCGCGCGATTCAATGCGGCCATGGCCGAGGAAACCGAAGGAATCCGTCTCGACCCGGCTAGGGTGGCGGCAGGCGTCGAAGCGGTGTTGGCGGATCCCGCCAAAGGTTTCTATCTGGTGGCTGAAACGCAGGGGCGCGTCGTGGGACAGCTCCTGGTGACCTTCGAATGGAGCGACTGGCGGAACGGATATTTCTGGTGGATTCAAAGCGTCTACGTGGATCCGGAATATCGCTCCCGTGGCGTGTTCCGTAAGCTTTATTCGGAGGTCATGCGCCGCGCGCGTTCCGACAACCGGGTTTGCGGCCTTCGTTTGTACGTGGAAAAGGAGAACCAGCGGGCGCAGTCAGCCTACGAGAGGCTCGGCATGCGTTCCGCCCCGTACCGGATCTACGAGGTGGACTTCGTTTTGAGCCGCGAAAACGGGTGAGGCGGCTCCAGCCGGTTCCGGCCGCCCAAGGCCGCCCGCCGGAATCGTTCACCTGACGGCCACGATCACAGCCTCGCCGCAATACCGCTGCAAGCGGGGAAACCGGGCCAGCAGCGCCCGGTCGGCGGCCTCGAGGGCCCGAAGCATCGCCCGCACTCCCCGCCACGTAAAACGTCCACGGAACAGGCGCTTGGCCATCGCCAACAAGTTCAGAGGATAGACGTCCACCTGGCGGAAGCGGCTCCGGAGCAGCTCGATCTCGCGGTCGCTGATGAGGATCCCTTCGCCCTGAGCCTCCTCCTCGCGTGCGAGCCAGGCGCGGATCCGGCGCGCGGCGTTCAGCAGGGCGTTGTTGCCCAGCGTCTCGGCCAAGATAAGCCGGCCGCCCGGCTTGAGCACCCGCACCAGTTCCTCCACGGCCGGCCCGTATTTCAGGACATGGTGCAGTGCCGCGCTGCCGAAGACCAGGTCGAACTCGCCGTCGGAAAAGCACTCCAGGCTGCTGCCGTCGCGAGCGACGCCCCGGACCCGGTCCCCGACGCCGCTCGCCCGGGCCCGCCGCAGCCCCAACTCGACTGCCGCCGGCGAAAGGTCGAGCAGCGTGACAAAAGCCCCCTCGGTGGCCAGCAGGACGCCCCAGTCCCCGGCGCCGCACCCGAAATCAAGGACGCGGAGACCGCTGGGCGGAACGCTCATCAGCTCTTCCCAGACGCGCAGGTAAAGCAGGCGGCGTTCCCAGATTGTTTGAGCCGGATCGTTGAGGGCCGCCAGCATCGTCCGGCGGTCCACGACCAGCTCGTGGTCGGGACGCCCGAGGTGCTGGGCATACGCCCGGTCGAAGAACGCCCGCTCTTTCTCTGCGCTGACACCCATCGCTTCATATCCTGGGCGGTGGAGGCTCCGGCGGCGCGCCGCGGCGCACATCTTCTAGCCACTCCTGATAGCGCCGTTTCATCCGGCCCATCCGCTCCCGCTCGACCGCGGCCAGGTCTCGGGATTCCCCCGGATCTTCTTCGATGTGAAATAGATGCTCGCCCCCGTCCGGGCGGCGCAGGTACTTCCACCCCCCGGAAACCATGGCCCGCTGAGCGACTCTGTTGCGGGGGTCCCGGTAGTGGAAGAAGACCGCCTCCCGGCTCAGGCGGCCGGCGCCGCGGCAGACATCGACGAGGCTCACCCCGTCCAGCTCATGTCCGGACGGCGCCCGGGCGCCGGCGATTTCAAGCGCCGTCGGGAACAGGTCCATACCCGCCGCCACGTCATCCACCACCCGCCCTGCGGGAAAGCGTCCTGGCCAACGGGCGATCAACGGCGTCCGGATCCCGCCTTCCCACAGCGTCGTCTTGTACCCCCGGAACGGCGCATTGCGGGCGATGCCGCGCAACCCCCCATTGTCGCTCATGAAGAAACAAGCAGTGCGGTCATCGAGCCCGCACTGTTTCAGATGCCTCATCACTCGGCCCACGGCCTCGTCCAGCGCTTCCACCATGGTCCGGTACACGGCGCGCGTGCGGTTGCGCTTGCGGGTGATCTCAGGATTGCCTGCGGTGGCGCGATCGCCGGGGCCTTGGAACGGGTCGTGAGGCGCATTGAAAGGCAGATAGAGAAAAAACGGACGGCCTGCATTGCGGCTAATGAAGGAGACCGCCTCGTCGGCGATCAGCCACGTCATGTACCGCGGGTCGCGCCAAGGCTTCTCGTTACGCCAGAGATCGTGATTCCCGAGCCGGTCCGTATGAGCGAAGTAGTCGATGTTGCCAGCCAGATGACCTCGGAACTCGTCGAAGCCCTGCCGGGTCGGGAAGTACCTCTTTGGAAACCCGAGATGCCATTTGCCAATCAGGGCTGTAGCGTAACCGTGGGGTTTCAGAACCTCCGGCAGCAGGAGGGCGTCCAGGCTCAGGCCGAGGTTGCGTTCCCGCACGTAGATAACACGGCTGAGACCTGACCGCTGTTGATAGCGGCCGGTCAACAGAGCCACACGGGTGGGCGTACAGACGGGAGCGTTGGCGTAAGCATGGGAGAAGCGGACGCCTTCGGCCGCCAGCCGGTCGATGTTCGGCGTGTGAATGTCGGCACATCCAGTACAGCCGAGGTCCCCGTACCCCAGGTCATCGGCGAGAAAAATCACGATATTCGGCTTCGTCAGCGAGTGACCGGGCCGGCGCACAGCCAGAGCGCCGCCGGCCAAGGCCGACAAGAACCCGCGGCGGTTCATCATGTGGATGTTTTAACACGGCGTGTCAGGGTGACGGCCTGCCGGGACCGTAGAGCACGCGGCCCGGACGGGCGCCAGTCATGCGGCCCCGGTGGAGCACGAGCTGTCCGTTCACCAAGACGTGCTCCACGCCCACGGGATACTGATGCGGCTCGAGCCAGGTAGCTGTGTCACGCACCCGCTCCGGGGAGAAGACGACGACGTCGGCCTTCATCCCCTCGCGGATCAGGCCACGGTCCTTCAACCCGAGCCGCGAGGCCGGCAGCCCGGTCATCTTCCGCACCGCCTCTTCCAAGCTCAGCACCTTCCACTCGCGGACGTACCGCCCGAGCACCCGGGGGAAGGTTCCGTAACTGCGCGGATGAGGAACACCCTTGCCAGGCTCCTGAATCGCGCCGTCGGAAGCGATCATCGTGTAGGGGAAACGCATGATGCGTCTCAGGTCTTCCTCTGAGATGGCATGATAGACCGCATCGCAGCCGCCCGCCTGCTCGATCTCGATTACCGTCTCGGCGGCGTGCTCGAACGTAACCGTCCGGCCGCGGTCGCGCGTCACTTCGGCGAGGTTCTTTCCGGCAAGCGACTCGTCGAAGGCGCACGTCACCAGGACCACGTTCTTCGGATTACCGCCGCCGCGGTCGTATTTCAGGCGTTCGATGATCTCTGCCTTGATCCGGGCCCGCACGTCCGGATTCGCCAGGCGCTTCAACAGCCCTCGCCGGCCCCCTTCCTGGGCCCACTGGGGAAAAAGCGCCCGCGTACTGGTGCTGGAAGCGGTGTAAGGGTACTGGTCGATCGTTACATCTACGCCTCGCCGGCGGGCGGCCGCGACCAGCTCCAGAGTCTTCGCGCTGAGTCCCCAGTTCTTAGGTCCGATGATTTTGTGATGCGTCAACTGGGTGGGGAGACCTCCCTCCTCACCGATTCGAATGCATTCGCGTACGCTTTCGAGGATTCCGGCTGCTTCGTCACGCATGTGCGAGCAGTGGAACCCGCCGTACTCGGCCACGACTTTGGCCAGCTCGATGATCTCGTCAGTGTGTGTATACGCGCCGGGTATGTAAAAAAGGCCTGTCGAAATGCCAAAGGCCCCTTCCCGCATAGCCTGCCGCACGAGCGCTTTCATTTTTTGGATTTCCGATGGCGTTGCCCTACGGTTTACGAGACCGATTACGGCCCGCCTAACAGACCCCTGGCCGACGAGCATGCCGAAGTTGACGGCGATCGGCACGGCGGAAAGTTTCTTCAGGAAGGGGCCGACCGGCAAAGGAGACCCTCCGTCCTGGCCTGCTATAAGCGTCGTCACGCCCTGCCGAACGTAGTTCTCGGCCTCGGGGTGTTCGAAGATGCCTCGCGTCGCATGTGTGTGGATGTCGATGAATCCGGGCGCCGCAGCCAGCCCGGCAGCGTCGATCACGAGGCGGGCGGTGAATTGCCGCGGGAGCTTCCCGACAAGGACGATCGTATCTCCGGAGACGGCGATGTCCGCTGTTTTCGGCGCAGCGCCGGAGCCGTCAACGAGGAGGGTACTCCGGATGACGACGTCATACGAAGGCTGCGCCGCAAGGCACCGAAGCAGTGCGAGGAAGGCGAGGCAAAAGCGTAAACTTTGTGGCACGCAGGCTATTCTACCTGCGCTGAGGTGTGGCGGTTTTCCCCGGCGCCGTGTCGTTCCGTCACTTCCGGTCAGGCTTCGGCGATGACGAAATCATCGACAAGAAGAGGCCGACAATAAACAATCCAGCAACCAGGCCCGAAATCAACATTGTTCAGACTCCCTGCTCCCGCTATCTTGGATGCAATTCACGTTCCAATGGTTCCTGTCTGTACTGCGTAAAACAGTGCCGTGATGCGTCAGCGCTCGCGCCGCGTAAACACGTGTGTTACGTTGAGGCCGTATGAACGTCGAGGTAGCATTCGGGCGCTCCGGCCTGACGCTGGAGCTTCCCAAAGGGTTCGAGTACCGGGTCCTCGAAGCCCGGTCCGCCAAACCGCTCCCCGCTCCGGGCCAGGCCCTCGAAGCGGCCCTGGACTCTCCCATCGGCTCGCCCCCGTTGCTCGAGCTGGCCCGAGGCCGGCGCAGCGCTGCGATCTCCGTGTGCGACATCACCCGTCCGGCGCCGAACGCATTCGTCCTGCCGCGCGTGCTGGAACGGCTGGAGCGGGCGGGTGTGCCACGAGACGGCATCACTATTCTCATCGCCACCGGCCTGCACCGACCTGATACCGAAGACGAGATTCGCGAGATCGTCGGGCCGGAGATCGCCGGCAGCTACCGGGTAGTGAACCACGAGGCCCGGAAGAAGGAAGCCCACCGCTATTTGGGACGGACTCGTTCGGGGACCCCCGTCTACATCGATGAGCGCTTCGCCGCCGCCGAGCTTCGCATCAGCTTGGGATTCATCGAGCCGCACTTGATGCTCGGCTACTCAGGGGGCCGCAAACTCGTGGCTCCGGGTCTGGCCGGCGAGGAGACCATAAAGGCCCTCCACAGCCCCCGCTTCATGCGCGACCCGCGCACGCACGAAGGCTCCATCGAGGGCAATCCGCTTCACGAAGAACTGCTCGAAATCGCCTCCATGGCCAGTCATGACTTCATCGTGGACGTCTCGCTGACGCGGAACCGCCAGATCGCTGCGGTCTTCGCCGGAGATCCGGTCGAGGCCCATCGCGAGGGCGTCCGGTTCGTCTCGCGAGTGATGCTGGAAGAACTCGCCGAGCCGGTGGACGCCGTCATTACGACCGGAGCCGGCTACCCGCTCGACCTCACTTATTACCAGTCGATCAAGGGCATCACCGCGGCTCAGCACATTGTCAAGCCGGGCGGGCGCATCTTGCTTCTGGCGGCCTGCGAGGAAGGGGCAGGCGCTCCGGAGTTCCGGACGATGCTCAAAGAGTTCACTGATCCCGAAGAGTTCCTGGAACAGATCGCCGACAGGCCGGTGGTCGTCGATCAGTGGCAGCTCGAGAAGTTGGCGTTGGCGGCGCGGCGGGCGAACCTTTATTATTACGTTCCGGGCTTGCCTGAGGAGTATTACCCGAACCTGTGGGGCAAGGCCTGCTCGTCGGCCGAAGAAGCGCTCCGAGCTCTGGCGGATGGGCTGCCTAAAGGGGCCGTGATCGCAGTCATACCGGAAGGCCCTTACGTGTTGGCGAAGTGTGCCGGCGAACCGGCCCGGCATTGAAGCCGACGAGGGGATTCGAGGTCTCCGCTGGGGCCGGTTGGTGCGGTTGACAAGGGGACCGGGGTCCGCTATAGTGCATTAAAGTACTGATCTTTCAACGGGTTGTCCGTGTTTAAGCCTGAGAGCGACGTGGGTTGCCGGACACGAGCGTGGAGGGTGACCATTCCCAGCGTCAGGGGTTCGGCCAGCATGGTGGTATCGTCGTTCCCGCCGATTGGGTGCGCCACCGCACGGCTGCCCCTTGGCAATGGGAGCGAGAGTCGAGTGCTCCGAGCTTGTCGCCGTTTGTCTCGCGCAGAAAAGATCTCCGCCGATGAGGCGGACCGGGGTCTGATTTGCCTGTTGAAGGATCGGCTGACGCGGAGACTTGGCCATGGCAAACAACGATGAACTGCACAACGAGGCAGTCGAGGGCTCCGAGCATGAAGACCTGGAGCAGCTCATCGACGACTACAGTCATCTTGCGCCACCGGCCGAAGGCGAAATCCTCCGCGGCCAAGTCTTGAAGGTCACCGACACGGAAGTCATCGTCGATATCGGATACAAGTCCGAGGGCATCGTCTCCATCGAAGAGTTCCGTCAGCCCGACGGCACGATCCTGGTCCAGCAGGGCGACGAGATCGACGTCATGGTGGACCGGAGGGCCCCCGCGCTGGACACTTACATTCGTCTCTCCCACCGGCGGGCGCGCCGGCTCCGCGCCTGGCGGAACCTCGATAAAGCGTACCGGGAAAACCTCGCCGTGTCCGGGCGGGTGCTCGGACGGATCAAAGGCGGTTTGTCGGTCGATGTGGGCGTGGAGGCGTTCCTGCCGGCGTCGCATGCCGACGTCCGGCCCGTGCGAGACCTGGAAGCTCTGGTCGGACAGGATATCCCCGTCAAGATCGTGAAGCTGAACCGCCGGCGGGGCAATGTGGTCGTCTCGCGCAAGCTGGCGATCGAGGAAGAAATCGCCGCGCGGCGAAAAGCGACGCTCGAAGCGCTCGAAGTCGGCTCGGTGGTCACCGGCGTGGTGAAGAACATCACCGATTACGGCGCCTTCGTGGACCTGGGGGGCATCGACGGGCTGCTCCACGTCGGCGACATGAGTTATGGCCGCGTGAATCACCCGTCCGAGTTGCTGCAGGAGGGCCAGGAGATCACCGTCAAGGTACTGAAGCTCGACCGTGAGAAGGAGCGGATTTCGCTGGGGCTGAAACAGCTCGTTCCGGATCCCTGGGAGACGGTGGAAGAGCGCTATCCGGTGGGTTCCCGGGTCTTCGGCCGCGTGGTCAGCATCACCGACTACGGAGCCTTCGTCGAGTTGGAGCCTGGCGTCGAGGGCTTGATCCACGTCTCCGAGATGACCTGGTCACGCCGCATGAAGCATCCGTCGAAAGTGGTGAAGGTCAACGACCAGGTCCAGAGCGTCGTGCTCGACGTCAAACCGAAGGAACGCCGAATTTCCCTCGGGCTGAAGCAGCTCGAGCCCGACCCGTGGACGACTGTGGCGGACCGCTACGCGGTGGGCTCCGTGGTGGAAGGCCGCGTACGGAAACTGACCGATTTCGGGGCTTTCATCGAGATCGAGGAAGGCATCGACGGGCTCGTTCACATCTCCGATCTCTCATGGACGAAGCGGGTGAAGCACCCGTCTGAGGTGCTGAAAAAGGGACAGATGGCCCAGGCCGTCATTCTCAATATCGACGCCGAGAACCGGCGTCTTTCGCTGGGCATCAAACAGTTGCAACCCGATGCTTGGGAGACCTTCTTCCAAGAGCACCAGGTCGGCGACATCGTCCGCGGCAAGGTGACTCGCTACGCCTCCTTCGGAGCCTTTGTGGAGTTGGCCCCCGGAGTCGAAGGGCTCTGCCACAATTCCGAACTTCCCCCGGCGGACCGGGCGGCGGGCGAGCTGCCGCTGCCGGTGGGCGAAGAGGCGGAATTCAAGATCATCAAGATGAATGAGGTCGAACGCCGCATCGGTTTAAGCGTACGGGCGATCGCCGATGACGAGGAGCGCAGCCGTCTGGAGGAGTATCAACGCGAAGCGGCAGCAGCGACATTGACGATCGAGGAAGTCATCAACCTGAAAGGTCAAAGCGAGAGCCGCTGATCGAGAAACGCCCTGCCCGGCTCATGGCGGGGCGATGGCAGTGACCGGCCGAAACGAAGAGAATGGAGAAAAAAATGACGAAAGCGGACCTGATTGAAGAAGTATCCCGGGTCGTGGAAATGACCCGGAAAGACTCAGAAGTGATCGTGGAGGCGATCTTCGACAGCATCGTGCGGGCACTGCGCAGCGGGGACAAGGTGGAGATCCGCGGTTTCGGTAGCTTCCGGACCCGCGAGCGCCAGGCGAGGATCGGACGCAACCCCAAAACCGGCGAACGGGTGGAAGTGCCGGCCAAACGCATCCCCTTCTTTAAGCCGAGCAAAGAGGTCAAGGATCTCGTCAACGCCAAGCGCGACGAGCCGGAGGCCGCGAGCGCTTCCGAGGGGTCGTCTCCGTCCGCCTGAAGATCCCGGTTTGCATTCATGGACCGGCTGTGGACACCGTGGCGGTACGCTTACGTCAGTAAGACGGCGCCGCGAGGCGCTTGCATCTTCTGTGAGAAAGGCCGATCCGGCGATGACGAGGAGAATCTCGTAGTCTACCGGGCGGAACGTAACTTCATCCTCCTGAACCTCTACCCGTACAACAACGGCCACATCATGATTGCGCCGTTCGAACACGTCGCCACCCTGGAAGAGGCTCATGAAGAAACCGCGCTGGAGATGATGCGCCTGGTCCGGGCGGCCGAAGGCGTTCTCCGGCGGGTCTACCGCCCGAAAGGCATCAACCTGGGAATGAACATCGGGGCCTGCGCGGGCGCCGGCGTGGCCGGGCACATCCACATGCACATGCTGCCCCGGTGGCCCGGAGACGTCAGCTTCATGACGACCGTGGGCGAGACGCGCGTCATCCCAGAGGATCTCGCCACCACTTACAAGAAACTCTCCGAGGCGTTCGCCGGGCTGGGGCTGTGAGCCCCGGCTGCCTTGCGTACCGGCGCTCAGCCGGCCTTGGCGTATAATCGTGAGCTTCCGCGATGAGTCTCGGCTACCTGTGGGCGCTGCTGGTCAAAGATCCCCTGATCATCCTCTCCACGATTCTGTTCGGAACGGTATCCGTCGCGGTGTCTTTCCTGGACCGCGAGGGGCGGGTCACGGATAAGATCGCGCGGGCGTGGGCCCGGCTGTTATTGTTTCTTGCCGGCGTCCGGCTGCATGTTTCCGGCCTCGAGCACCTCGACTCGGGAGGCCCCTTCGTTTTCGCGGGCAACCATCTCAGCCTTTACGACACTCCGGTGGTGCTCTCCGCGGTCCCAAAGCGGTTTCTGTTCCTCGTGAACGCCAAGTACGTAAAGCTGCCGTTTCTGGGGACACACTTGCGGCGCACCGGGCACTTCGCCGTGAACCCGGACGACGTACGCGGCTCGCTGAAGATCATGACCAAGGCCGCTCGCACGGTCAACCGCCGGGGTTTGTCAGTGCTCGTCTTCCCCGAAGGGTCGCGGTCGCGCAGCGGCCGCCTCGGAGAATTCAAGGAGGGCGCCGTTTATATCGCGATCAAGGCCGGCGTTCCCTTGATTCCGTTCGCCATCCGGGGAACCAGGGAGGTGCTCCCGATCGGCAGCCTGTACGTCAAGGGCGGCCGGGTGGACCTTGCTTTCGGCCCCCCGATTCCCGTCGAAGGCTACACGCTGAAGAACCGCGATGAGCTGACCCTCAAGCTTCGCGACGCGGTCGCGTCCCTCGTCACGCTGCTGGACAGCCGCCCGTGATCCGGTACAATCGGGCCATGCGGAGAGCAGTGCTCGCGCTGGCGCTCGCCATCTTTACCGCGTCCGTGTCTCGCGCGGCCGAGCGCCCGAACATCCTCTTCATCGCCATCGACGACCTCAACGATTGGGTCACGCCGCTGGCCGGCCACCCGCAAGTGAAGACGCCCAACATGGACCGCTTGGCGCGCCGCGGCGTCTTGTTCACCAACGCCCACTGTCAGGCGCCGCTGTGCAACCCGTCGCGGACCAGTTTGATGCTCAGCCTGCGTCCGTCCACGACCGGTATTTACGGCCTCGCCCCCTGGTTCCGCGACGTAGACGAGTTGCGCGACCTGGTCTCACTGCCGCGGTACCTGGCGCGGCACGGCTACGAGACTTACATGACCGGCAAGATCTACCACGGCCGCTATGGCCGCAAACCCGCTGACGGAGAGTTCCACCACGTCGGCCCCCCGGCCACCGTGGGCGCCAAACCGCCGAAGAAGCTCGTCAACACGCCCTCGCCCCACCCCCTGGTGGACTGGGGCTGGTTCCCGCACCGCGACGAGGACAAAGGCGACTGGAAAGTAGCCAGTTGGGCCATCGAGCAACTGAACGCCAAGCCGAAAGAGCCGTTTTTCCTCGCGGTGGGCTTTTTCCTGCCCCACGTGCCCTGCTACGCAACGAAGAAATGGTTCGACCTCTATCCGGAGGAGACGATCGTGTTGCCGCCGGTATTGATGAACGACCGCGACGACACGCCCCGCTTCTCCTGGTATCTGCACTGGAAGCTGCCCGAGCCCCGGCTCAAGTTCCTGATCGAAGCCCACCAATGGAAGAACCTCGTCCGCTCCTACCTGGCGAGCACGAGCTTCGTGGACAGCCAGGTCGGCCGGGTGCTCGACGCTCTGGAGGCCAACGGCTTCGGGGAGAACACGATCGTCGTTCTCTGGTCCGATCACGGCTGGCACCTCGGCGAGAAGCTGATCACCGGCAAGAACACCCTGTGGGAGCGTTCGACGCGGGTGCCGCTGATTTTCGCGGGGCCGGGGATCCCGGCGGGGCAGGTGTGCGACGAGCCGGTCGAGCTGCTCGACATCTACCCGACGCTGGTCGAGCTGGCGGGGCTGCCGAAAAAAGAACGGTTGGAGGGGCACAGCCTGGTTCCCCAATTGAAGGACCCGCGAACGCCGCGGCCTTGGCCGGCGCTGACGATCCACAATCACGATAACTGGAGCGTGCGGACCAAACAATGGCGCTACATCCGCTACGCCGACGGTTCCGAGGAACTCTACAACCTGCGCATCGATCCGAACGAGTGGATCAACCTCGCGGGAAAGCCGAAGTACCGCAGTGTGATCCGCCGGCTGAAGAAGTGGATCCCGCCGGTCTCTCGCAAGCCTGCCCCGGGCAGCCGGGCGCGTATCCTGACCTACGAAGACGGCAAGGCCGTGTGGGAGGGCGTCGAGATCGGCCCGAACGATCCGATTCCCGAGATCTTCAACTAGCCCGCTTCAGCCGCGGACCCGGGCGGCGATCTCGCGCAGCTTCGGCAGTACGTCGCCCACGGCGGCGGGCTCGGCGTCCGGCTTGCCGAACGTGAAATACACCTTCTTGAAGAGCGGATAGATCTCGTCGTAGACCTGGACGGCCTCGGGGTCCGGCTCCACCGTCCGGTAGCTCGGACAGAGCCGGTCCTGTGCCTCCTCGATGGTCCGGAACACGCCCGCCGCCAGGAATGCGAAGATGGCGGAACCCAGGCTGGTCACTTCGCTTTCGGGCACGAGCACCGGCTTGTTGAACACGCCGGCGTAGACCCGGTTGAGCGTCTCGTTGCGCTGCGGGATGCCGCCGCCGTTGATCACCCGGCGGATCGGAACGCCGTATTCGGCCATGCGCTCGAGGATCACGCGGGAATGCAGCGCAGTACCTTCGATGGCGGCGAACAGTTCGTCCTGCGCGGTGTGGGTGAGGTTCCAGCCGAAGGTGACGCCGCCGAGATTGGGGTTGACGAGTACGGTGCGGTCGCCGTTGTCCCAGGCGAGCCGGAGCAGGCCGGTCTGGCCGGCCTTGTAGTTCTCCAGGCCGCGGCTCAGATCCGCCACCGTCGTCCCCGCGCGCCGGGCGATGGCGTCAAAGATATCTCCGACGGCCGAGAGGCCTGCCTCGATACCTGCGTACTGGGGATGGATCGATCCCTGAACCACGCCGCATACTCCCGGGATCAGCTTGGCCTCCTTGGCGATGGCCATGATGCAGGTCGAAGTGCCGACCACGTTGACCACGTCGCCCTCCCGGATGCCGGCGCCGATGGCGTCCCAGTGGGCGTCGAAGGCCCCGACGGGGATGGGGATGCCGGGCTTCAGGCCCAGCTTCTCGGCCCATTCCCGCGTCAGCCGGCCGGCGATCTCGTCCGAGGTGGCGTAGCGGCCCCGGAGCTTCTCGTGGATGCCGGCAAATAGCGGATCGACCTTGACGAGGAACTCTTCCGGCGGCAGGCCGCCGAGCTCCCTGTTCCACATCCATTTGTGGCCCATGGCGCAGATGGAGCGGGGGAGCTGCGCCGGGTCCGTTTGTCCGGTGAGCACCGCCGCCACCATGTCACAGTGCTCCAGCGCCGCCACGAGCCGGCCGCGCTTGTCCGGGTTGTGCCGCAGCCAGTGCAAGAGTTTGGAAAAGCCCCACTCGGACGAGTACGCTCCGCCGCACCACTGGATCGCCTCGAGGCCTTCGGCATGGGCCTTTTCGGTGATCTCGGCGGCTTCGCGGTGGGCCCGGTGGTCGCACCAGAGGTAGTAGTCGTCCAGCGGCTCCAAGCCTTCGCCTACCGGAATCACGCTGGAGCCTGTCGTGTCGATGGCGAGCGCCGCCACATCCTCGCCGCGGATCCCCGCTTTCTTGACAGCCTCTCGCATCGCCTTGACGAGGGCGTCCATGTGGTCCCGGTGCCTCTGGGTGGCATGGTCGGGATCTTCCTTTTTGCGAAACAGCGGATACTCGGCCACCGCGGAAGCGAGCCGGCCTTTTTCACTATCGAAGATCGACACCCTGACGCTCAGCGTCCCGAAATCCACTCCTGCTACGACTGCCATCGGGCGACCTCCTTACCGAAACCAAATACGATATCACCAGCTCGAAGGGCCGCCGGGGCCCGCCGCTCGCTGGGGATCTTTCACTTAGAGGGCGCAAAAGGACGGCGCTCAGGAACTGTTCTTCTTTTCCCGCAAGCGCTTGAGCAGCAGGGCGCGCTTGGCCGGGCTGAGGTTCCCGATACCGGCCGCGCCGGGCGCAGAGGCGCCGGCGGCGGAGTCCGCGCCGAGCCGGGCCCGCGCCAGCCGGACGAGAAACTCCTCGAAGGGCTCCACGGTGAGTTCCTCGAGATGGCGGGCCGCGGCCTCATGGCCTCGGGCGGCCAGGCTTTCGTAGCGCTCCCGGTCGGTAAGCAAACGCCCCAGCGCTGCTTCCCACGGCGCCAGATCTTGCTCGGGCACGACCGCCCGGGGCACCAGCTGGCTATCGAGCCCGGGCTCGTAGCGAACCACCGGACGGACGGGAAGCACGTAGTCCATACCCAACATGGCCTCCCGCACCCCGCCGACATCAGCCGCCATCACCGGGATGCCCCGCGACATCGCCTCGAAGACGATCCGTGGCCGGGCGTCGTTGCACAGAGACGGCGCCAGCAGCACTTGGGTCTTCTTCAACAACCGGTCGATGTCTTCCACCGGCGGCAGCAGCGTCACGTTCGGCAGGGCCTCGAGCGTGCGCAGATCGTCCTCGTTCGTGCCCCACATTGGAACGGCGGCGAATCGGGTTGCAGGAAAGCGCCGCGCCAGGCCGGTGAAGATCGCAATGCCTTTGATGGCGCAAGGATTCACCATCGTGACATAGCCCCGGCCGAAACGCCCGAGCCGGGGGAACGGTCCGCGGCCGTGCAGCGAAATCGGCAGCACTTCGGCCTCGAGACCTGCGTGGCGCTTCAAGTAGTCGCTTACGTACCGGCTCACGGCCACGATGGCGGCGACCCGCCGCAGATTCTCCGTCCGCTCCCGGCTGGGCAGGGCCGTGTCCGGACCGAACGGCAACGCCAGCGTCGTCCGCGCCAGGTAGACGACGCGCGACGGGGCGGTCTCGAGCGCGGCGGTCAGGAAGATGTGGAGCGGATCGTCGGTGGAAACCAGGATCCAGTCCGGAGCAAACTCTTCGATCTGCTTCATGAGGTGCCGGCGGACCTTGTGGACGCTGGTCTCGGTATGCACGCTCACCCCGTTCAGCTCGAACACAACCAGCCCCCCAGCCGAGGACTGGATCTCTACGCCGCGGCTCTCCAGATCCGCCAGGAAAGTCTGGAGCCGCTCGGCGTCCAGCGTTTCGCTCACCCGCGTCACGACCCGGCAAGCGTGCCCGCGCTGCGCCAACGCCTCGAGCAGCAAGCGGTTCGACTTGTTGCCGCCGCCGTAAGCCGGGTAATAGAGCGAATTCTGGACAAGCAGGAACTTCATGCCAGCCGAGACCGTCCTCGAGCGGAACCACCATTGTATGATGCGGCGCGCCGGCTGCCCCAGGCCGCCGCGGTACCCTGAGTAGTTGCGCATGCCCCCGTTGCTTCGCATCCTCCGGCTCAACTGGTTGCGCTGGTGCGCCGCCCGGAAGACGCTTCCCCACCTGGCCGACGGCGCTTCCCGGCGCGCTTTCTTGAAACACGTCCGCCGCCACATGAGCTGGACGCGGTTGGCCTCGGAGACCGACCACTCCGTCTTGATCCCCTTGCGCGTGAACGATTTGGGCGGGGAGACGATCTGGTGCCGCTCAGGCCTGGCCGACCTCGGGGTAGTCTACGACACCTTCGTCGGCCGCTACCATTTGCCGCCCGAAGAGGCCGGCCCGGTCCGCACGATCCTGGATCTGGGAGCCAATATCGGACTCACCGCCGCCCACTTCGCGGTTCTTTTCCCTGAGGCGCGCGTCCTGGGGGCGGAGCTGGACCGGGAAAATTGCGAACTGGCCCGCCGCAACACCGCCCGGTTCGGAGATCGGGTGCACATTTTGCACGGCGCGGTCTGGCACGAGCCCGGTGAAGTCTCCTACGGCGGCCGGCGGGAATCCGGCTTCGCCATCGGCGCGGCCGGTGCGAACAGCCGGCGGGCCCCGGCATTCACCGTCGCTCAACTGATCGACCGCCTGGGCGTTTCCGAGGTGGACTACGTCAAGATGGACGTCGAGGGCGCCGAACGGGAGGTTCTCGCCGAGGGCGCCTGGCTGGCCCAGGTGCGGGCCATAAAGATCGAGGTTCACCCGGAAAAGGCCAGTTTTCTCTACACCGTCGGCGACTGCATCGAGGATCTCCGCCGGCAGGGCTTCCGCTGCCGTCCGGACCCCCGCCACCACGCCTGCGTCGTGGGCGTCCGCTCGTGAACCGGCCGCGCCCCTCCTGGCATCGGCATGAGCGTCGCGGACGCCGCCGATCTCGTCGAGCCCGGGAGGCGGTCCGCGGGCAGCCTAACTCGGACTCCGGCCCCTGAACATTTGCAGTACACTAAGAGTTTGGTTTTCCCACGGGCTTTCTCTGCTCGCTTTCCTTTTGGATAACCGTTTCGCGGCTTCAGCCGGCAGGCCTGGGGTTCGGCGTCTCCGGCAGAGAGACCCAGGGGAATCGAACAACGCGGAGGAAAGAGTTCGATGAGGCAGATTTTCACTTCGGAATCCGTGACGGAGGGGCACCCGGACAAGATCGCCGACCAGATTTCCGACGCCGTGCTCGACGCGGTGATGGCCGACGATCCCACCGGGAGGGTTGCTTGCGAGGTGCTCGTCACCACCGGCATCTGCATCGTGGCCGGCGAGATCCGCACGGACGTCTACGTGGACGTGCCGCAAGTCACGCGCGGGGTGATCGAAAGCATCGGCTACACCGACGCCGCTTTCGGCTTCGACGCCAAGACGTGCGGCATTCTCACGGCCATCCAGAAGCAGTCCGCCGACATCGCGATGGGCGTGGACACCGGCGGCGCGGGCGATCAAGGACTGATGTTCGGGTTCGCCTGCAACGAGACGCCGGAGCTGATGCCCTTCCCGATCATGATGGCCCACAAGCTGGTCCGGCGCCTGAGCGAAGCGCGGAGAGAGGGAATCCTGCCCTTCCTGCGGCCGGACGGCAAGAGCCAGGTGAGCGTGGAATACGTGGCCGGCAAACCGAAGCGCATCGACGCGGTCGTCGTCTCGGCCCAGCACGATGAAGACGTCTCCACCGAAGAACTCCGCACCGAAGTGAAAAGACACATCATCGACGCTGTACTCCCGAGCGACATGCTCGACTCGGCGACTAAGTACCACATCAACCCCACGGGGCGCTTCGTTATCGGCGGTCCGCACGGCGACACCGGGCTGACCGGCAGAAAGATCATTGTGGACACCTACGGCGGCATGGGCCGCCACGGCGGAGGAGCCTTCTCGGGCAAAGATCCGACGAAAGTGGACCGCTCGGCTTGCTACATGGCGCGCTACATCGCGAAGAATCTCGTCGCCGCAGGCCTGGCGGAGCGGGTTGAAGTCCAGCTCGCGTACGCCATCGGCGTCGCCGAGCCGGTCTCGGTCCATGTGGATTCTTACGGAACCGGCAAGATCGGCGACGAACGCATGGCCTCAATCATCCGCGAGATCTTCCCGCTAACCCCGCTAGGCATGATCGACTATCTGAAGCTGCGGCGGCCGATCTTCCGCAAGACCGCCGCCTTCGGACACTTCGGCCGGACGGAGGAGAGCTTCACATGGGAAAAGACCGACAAAGTCGAGGAATTGCGACAGGCGGCGGGCATCACGGTCCAGGCGGCCAACCGTTGAAGAGCCCGAGATCGGAAAGTTACGGAAGGAAAGAGAACTGAGTCAAGCGACTATGGCGACTACACCTGTACCCTGCGACATCAAGGATCTGGCGCTGGCTGACGCGGGCAAACGGCGGACGGAATGGGCTTTCCAGTCCATGCCCGTGCTGCAGACGATTCGCAAGGAATTCATCAAGAACCAGCCGCTCGACGGCATTCGAATCGCCGCGTGCCTGCACGTGACTACGGAGACGGCGAACCTGATGGTGACGCTCCGCGACGGAGGCGCCTCGGTGGTGCTCTGCGCGTCGAATCCGCTCTCCACCCAGGACGACGTGGCGGCGGCTCTCGTCAAGCACCACGGGATTCCCGTCTACGCGATCAAAGGCGAAGACAACGACGTTTACTACCAGCACATCAAGGCGGCGATGGATCATCGGCCGCATATCACCATGGATGATGGCTGCGACCTCGTCACGACGCTACATCAGCAGCGACCGGAACAGCTTAGCGAGGTCCTCGGTGGCACGGAGGAGACGACCACCGGCGTGATCCGGCTGCGCGCGATGGCCAAAGAAGGCGTACTGAAATACCCGGTCATCGCGATCAACGACGCGGCTACCAAGCATCTCTTTGACAACCGCTACGGCACCGGCCAGAGCACTATCGACGGCATCCTGCGGGCCACCAACTACCTGATCGCCGGCCTGACGTTCGTCGTCGCCGGCTACGGCTGGTGCGGGCGCGGAGTCGCGATGCGAGCCCGCGGCCTGGGAGCGAACGTCATCGTCACGGAAGTGAACCCGGTCCGCGCCCTCGAGGCGCTCATGGACGGCTACCGGGTGATGTCGATGGCCGATGCGGCCGAAATCGGCGACATCTTCGTCACCGTGACCGGCGACAAGGGCGTCATCCGCCGCGAGCATTTCGAGCGGATGAAGAGCGGCGCGATCCTGGCCAATTCGGGCCACTTCAACGTCGAGATCGATCTGGAGACCCTCGCCCAAATGGCCAGCAGCCGCCGGCGCGTGCGCGAGTTCGTGGAAGAATACGCGCTCCAGGACGGACGGCGGATCTACGTCCTCGGAGAGGGGCGCCTCATCAACCTGGCGGCCGCCGAGGGCCATCCCGCCAGCGTAATGGACATGAGTTTCGCCAACCAGGCCCTGGCGGTGGACCACATCGTGAAGCACCACGAGTCGCTGCCCAAAGATGTGTTCCCGGTGCCGCGGGAACTCGACGAGCGCGTCGCCCGGATGAAGCTGGAAGCGATGGGGGTTCGCATCGACCGCCTGACGCCCGAACAGGAGAAGTACCTGGCAAGCTGGAGCGAAGGCACCTGATCGGATCTTTCCGGCGCCCCGCGGCGGTTACGAAAGGCGTCGCGGAGAAGCGCTCGAGAAATATCCTTTCCGGCGGGCTGCCTGCGGGCGGAGGCCGCCGGGCCCGAATTCGGGTGGAATGAGACAGGAAGCGGTCTATGGCCGAAGCGGAAGGTTGCAAGCGTAAACTCGAAATTACGATCCCGGTCGAGGAGGTCGAGCAGGAAACCGAGCGCGTGGTCGCCGCCCTCCGGGAGAAGGTCCGGCTGCCCGGTTTCCGGCCGGGCAAGGTGCCCCCAAGCTTGATCCGCAGCCGCTACGCGGGCGAGATCCGACAGGAAGTGCTGGAAGCGCTCGTGCCGCGCCATCTGCGAGCTGAGATCGAGAAAGAGAACCTCGACGTGGTCGGGACTCCGAATATCACCAACGTCCATTTCGTCAAGGGCGAACCTCTCACCTTTACTGCCGAATTCGAAGTCACGCCGGAGATCGAGCTCCAGGAATACCGCAACATCGAGATCGAATACGAGGTGCCTGAAGTCAGCGAAGAGGAGGTGAACGAGCGCCTCGAAAAAATCCGCGAGCAAAAGGCCGAGTACATCAACATCGATCCGCGGCCCGTCGAAAAGGGCGACATCGCGGTCGTCTCGTTGAAAAGCATCAGCGGCGTGGACGGACCGCCCATCGAGAACGACGAGCTGATGCTCGACGTCGGCGCCGAAGACACGCTAGAAGACTTCTCGCGGAACTTGCTCGGCATGGAGCCCGGGCAGGAGAAGGAATTCGACGTCAGGTACCCGGAGGATTACGGCCAGGAGCGGTTGGCCGGACGGACGGTCCGGTTCCACGTAACTCTGAAAGGCATCCGGAAGAAAGAGCTCCCGGAGTTGAACGACGAGTTCGCCAGGGATCTGGGAGACTACAAAGACCTCGAGGAATTCCGCCAGGCGGTGCGCTCCGCGATGCAGAACGAACGCGAGTTCATCGCCCAGCAGCAGGCGAAGGAAAAGCTGGTCGAAAAGCTGGTGGACCTGCACGAGTTCCCGGTCCCGGAAGCATACGTCGAGGGCCAGATCGAAGCGATCGTGCGGGACCGCCTTTCGGAACTAGTGGCGCAGGGCATGGATCCGCGCGAGGCGAAAATCGATTGGGAAAAGGCCAAGGCGGCGTTCCGCGACCGGGCGGTGCGGGAGGTTAAGGCCTCGCTCATCCTGAACCGGATCGCTGAGCGGGAGGCCATCGAGGTGACCCGCGACGAGCTCGATGAGCAGATCCGGCGGATCGCGGCGCGGAGGAGAGAGCCGGTGGCCGCGGTCCGGAAAGAACTGGAGGAAGCCGGCGAGATTGGCCGGATTGCCACGCGCATCCGGACCGAGAAGACGCTCAACCTCCTCTTCGAGAGCGCCCGCAAGGTCTCCCCGAACCAGTAGCGGATCGTACCGGCGCCCCCGCCGGGCCCGGGAGAATGGAAGGTGAGTCTCCCTCGAGGGCACGGAATCGTGGAAGCCGGGGGAATCCCCTCTTGACTCGGGTGCCGAGTCGGTTACAATCGGGAATGCCCCCAGATAGAACGAAAGGTACCGTTTATGTTCAAAACAAAACGCGCGCGCTCCGAGGAGGTGGAGCGCCGGACGTACACGAGCAGTGAAGTGGCCCAAATCGCCGGCGTGACCTTACGGCAGTTGCAGTGGTGGGACGAGCGCAAGGTGGTCTCGCCGCGGCACGAGGGGCACAAGCGCGTATACCGGCCGGAGGAAGTGATCGAGATCACCGTGATCGCCGAACTCCGGCGGAAAGGCTTCTCCCTGCAGAAGATCCGGCGCGTGCTGAAGTTCCTGCAGCGGGAGATGGGGCGCCGTCTGCACGACGTTCTCAAAGCCGAATCGGACCTCCACCTGCTCACGGACGGCAAGACGATCTATCTGGAGGACAGCGAGTCCCGCATCATCGACATACTGAAAAACGCTCGCCAGCCGATGTTCTTAGTGTGCGTCACAGACCAGGCGCGGCGCCTCGAACTCGGCCGCAAGGCCGCTACCCGGGCGCAAACGGCTCCGCGGCGGCGCGCCCGGCGGGCGAGCTGAAACAGCCGTTTTCAACGAGTCGCCTGAAGCCGAACTCCCGGGCCCCGCGTCTAATTGGATATACTTGACGATGAAGGGTGGGGGAGAAACGTAATGCTCCGTTTTCCACGTTCCCTGTTGTTGGTGCCCGTGCTCGTCGCCGCCGGCGCGATCCTGGGCGGCCTTTACGGGCCTGGGCTTCCCGGTGTGGCCGCGGCCTCGTCCGAGGACGAGATCAAAGCCAGTCTGCGAGCGTTCTCTGAGTTCTACGCGGTCGTCGAAGAGAATTTCGCCGATAAGATCTCGCCGGACCGCGCCATCTACGAAGGGGCCATTCCCGGCATGTTGCGGGCTTTGGATCCGCACTCGAGCTTCTTCGATCCCCGTGCGTTCCAGCAGTTGCGGGAAGAGCAGCAGGGAGCGTACTACGGCGTCGGCATGTGGGTTGTCGGCCGCAACGGAAAGACGATCGTGGTGACGCCGTTCAAGAACTCGCCGGCCTATAAAGCGGGAATCCACCCGGGCGACGTCATTCTCGAGGTGGACGGCAAGTCCACTGAAGGGCTTACGACCACTGAGGTGGCGGACTTGCTCAAAGGCCCCAAAGGCACGAAAGTCCATGTAAAAGTGGGCCGCGAAGGCCGGCCGGATCCCTTGGAATTCACCATCATCCGGGACGAAATCCCCCGCTACAGCGTCAACGACGCCTTCTTCATCCGCGACGGCATCGCCTATATCGACATTGAACAGTTCAACGAAAACACGTCGCGGGAAGTCGAGGAGCGGCTCCGGGCGCTCGGCGAGGAGAACATCAAAGGGTTGATTTTAGACTTGCGCGACAACCCCGGCGGGCTGTTGAACGAAGGCGTGGAAGTCGCGGGCCGTTTCCTGCGGAAAGGGCAAATCGTGGTCAAGCACCGCGGCCGCACCTCGCCCGAGAAGCCCTATGTGGCCCGGCGCGGGAACCGCGGCTTCGAATACCCGATCGTCGTACTGGTGAACCGGTATTCGGCGTCGGCGGCCGAGATCGTGGCCGGCGCGTTGCAGGATCACGACCGGGCCTGGATCCTCGGTGAGAACACTTTCGGCAAGGGGCTGGTGCAGACCGTGTATCCGCTGGCGGAGAATACAGGCCTGGCGCTGACCACTGCCCGCTACTACACGCCCAGCGGCCGCTTGATCCAGCGTAGCTACAAGGGCAAATCCTTCTTTGATTACTACTACCGGAACCGCCGCGGCGAACCGGTGCATACCGACGACGTCAAGATGACCGACAGCGGCCGGCCTGTCTACGGCGGCGGCGGCATCATGCCCGACGAGAAATTCGAGCCGCCAAAGCTCAACGACTTCCAGAAGAAGCTTTTGCGCAACTACGCGTTCTTCAATTTCACGGCCAAATATTTCGGCACCCACTCCACCGACCTTCCTGAAGGTTGGGAGCCCGGGCCGGACGTGGAGAACGAGTTCCACCGCTACCTGCTCGACAAGGGAATCGAGTTCACCGAGGCCGAATGGGCGGAAAACCACGACTGGATCCGCCAGCAGCTCAAACGGGAGATGTACACCACGGCGTTCAGCGTGGACGACGCCCGCCGTATCGCCATCGAGACCGACCCCGCGGTGTTGAAAGCCATTGAGGCGATGCCGAAGGCTCGGGCGCTGCTCGAAAAGGCGAAACAGGTGATCGCCCAGCGCGCCCAGCGCGGCGAGTAACGCCTCCAAGGAATGAACGACAGTCTGCCGGCGCCGCAGATTACTGTACTCGACACAGGGGGACAATACTGTCACCTGATCGCGCGCCGGATTCGCGAACTGGGGGTCCATGCCGAGGTGCGCGCCTCAGAGACCCCGGCTGCGGAGCTTTCCCGCCGCAAAGGCATTGTCATTTCCGGCGGCCCCTCCAGCGTGTACGACAGCGGCAGTCCGAAAGTGGATCCGGCTGTTTTTGAACTCGGCATACCAGTCCTCGGAATCTGCTATGGGCTTCACATCATGGCCCACCATCTGGGCGGCGAAGTCCGGAAGGCAGGCATAGGCGAGTTCGGACTGGCGTGGATCGACATCGTCGAGCCCGCGGGTCTCTTCACCGGGCTCGAGACCCGCGAACAGGTGTGGATGAGCCACCGCGACGCGGTGGACCGCCTGCCCTCCGGTTTCCGGATCCTCGCCCGAACGCCCGAGTGCCCGGTGGCGGCGATGGGGGATCCGGCGCGCGGCTTTTACGGCGTCCAGTTCCATCCTGAGGTTGTCCACACCGTCCACGGCCGGGAGGTGCTGGCCAACTTCGTTTTCGGCGTCTGCCGGTGCCGGAAAGACTGGGACCCCAGCCACCAGATCCCGGCGCTTCAGGAACAGATCCGCCAGGTGGTCGGTGATCGGAACGTGCTGTTCTTTCTCAGCGGCGGCGTGGATTCGACGGTGGCCTATACGCTGTGTATTCAAGCCCTCGGGCCGGAACGCGTGCACGGCACCTACGTGGATACGGGCCTGATGCGGGAGGGCGAAACCGAGTTCGTCTCGCGCATCTTCAGATCCCTGGCGGCCTCCAACTTCGAAGTCGTAGACGCCGCCAGCGAGTTCCTCGGCCGTTTGAAGGGTGTGACGGACCCCGAAGAGAAGCGCCGGATCATCGGCGAAGAGTTCGTCGAAGTGCAGGAGCGCATTCTGGAACGTGGACATTACCTGGATGGACGCTGGATTCTCGGCCAGGGCACGATCTATCCCGACACGATCGAGTCCGGCGGCACCCAGCACGCCGACGTCATCAAGACCCATCACAACCGCGTGCCGGGGATCCAACTGCTGATCGAGGCGAACCGCCTCGTCGAGCCGCTGGCCTCTTTCTACAAGGACGAGGTACGGCAGATCGGGCGCGCGCTGGGTCTACCGCAAGAGCTGCTCGAACGCCATCCGTTTCCAGGGCCTGGCCTGGCAATCCGCTGCCTGTGCTCGACGGAGGAGCTTCCTGTAGAAAAAGCCGAGGAGGGATGGATCCTGCCGGTGCATTCCGTGGGCGTACAGGGAGACTCCCGGAGCTACCGCCCGGTGCTTGCCTTGGACCGCTGCCCCGGTCCCGATGACGATTTGCGCGATCTCGCCACGGGCTTGATCAACCGCACGCCGAACGTCAACCGCGTCGTGGCCCTGGTGGCTGCTCATAACCCGCTGGCTCGGATGCGCGTCTACCCTGGCGAACTCTCACCGCACCGCCTGGACCGCTTGCGGCGAGCCGACGCGATCGTTCGCCGGAGGACTCACGAGACAGGCTTCGACCGGCAGGTGTGGCAATTCCCCGTAGTGCTGATCCCTGTCGGAGTGCCCGAGAAACCCGACTCGATTGTGCTTCGGCCGGTGCATTCAGTGGACGGAATGACGGCGCAGGCCGTGCTCATGGACGAGAATCTCCTCGACGAGCTCACCCGTGAGATCCTGGCGATCGACGGCATCGACGCCGTCTTCTACGATTTGACCCACAAGCCTCCGGCCACTATCGAGTGGGAGTAACCGGCGCGGCGCCCCCGCCCGAGCGAAGACCTTCAGATTCGGTGAAAGCTCTTCAGAATCTCCCTGGTGGAATATCGCAGGGCGATCGGCCTTCCGTGCGGGCAACTCATTGGATGCGCCGTCCGGGCCAGCTCCTCGAGCAGCCACTCCATCTTTTCCGTGTCGAGCCGGGTGTTGATCTTGATGGCCGCGCGGCAGGCGATAGATGCAGCCATGGCCCGGCGCAAATCCTCCAACGAAGTCTTCCGCGCCGTCTCTTCCCGAATCTCCAGAATCTCGAAGATCAGCTTCTCAATGTCGGCGGTAGAGATTCCGGCAGGCGCACTCTTCACAGCGATGGTCCGGTTGCCGAACGGCTCGGTTTCGAAGCCGGCCGCCTCCAGGTCCTTCGCAATCTCGGCGTAGAGGACCTGCTGGGCCGGCGTGAGTTCCAGGATGACCGGCATCAGCAACTGCTGCCGCTCCAGGTTCCCCTGCGCCATTTTCTTCAACACGCGCTCGAAGAGAATCCGCTCGTGCGCTACGTGCTGATCGATGATCCACAATCCGTCGGGTCCCGCGGCGACGATGAAGCTGTCATGGATCTGACCCAGAGGGCGCAGTTCGGCCAAGGCGCCTAGTGACTGCGTCTCGGGCGGCAGTGCGCCGGGCGGCAGCGGTCCGTGGGTGTCCGGCGCCTTCAGCCGGAGAGAAGACTCAGCCTGCCGGTCTTCTGCCGGCGCGGCTTCGGTGAACTCGAAGCGCGGCTCCGGAGCCGGCGGCGGAGCGAGACCGAACTCAGATGCAGCCTCCGACGGCCCGCCGGTGTTCAGGTCGATGACCGGCCGCGGCGCGGCGGCCATGCCGGCGGCCTCTCCCAGCCGAAAATCCTCGAGTTGCTGGCTGAACTCGGAAAACGGCAGCCGGGCGCCCGGTTGTTCCTCCAGAACCTCGGTCGCCGGCGCGATCGCCGAACTGGGCACCGCGGAAGCCGGGCGGGCGGCGGCAAGCGTTTCCCGGATCGCATCCCGCACAAAGTCGTGCACGAAGCTCGCGTGCCGGAAGCGCACTTCCGTCTTCGACGGATGAACGTTGACGTCCACCTCCTCGCACGGGCAGTCCAGAAACAGCAAGGCGAAGGGATAACAAGCGGGTGGCATCAGGTTGTGGTAGGCGGCCGAGATCGCGTGCAAGATGAGCCGGTCCCGGATCAGCCTGCGGTTCACGAAGATGAATATGGAGTTGCGGTTGAGTTTCTGCACTTGCGGCTGGGACACGAAGCCCCGAAGGCGGAAACGCCGGACTTCCGGATCAGCGTCCGGGGCAGTTCCGGACCGGGGCGGCAGCCGCAGTTCCGTCTCCCGTCCGTCTATTTCCACCAGCTCGGACAACGTCTGGCTGCCGAAGACCTGAAACACCCGCTCACGGAGCGTCTCCACGGGCGTCACGTCGAGGAGGGTCTTGTTGCCGTGCGTGAGGTGGACCGACTTGTCCGGATGAGCCAAGCTGTAATGAGTGGCGAGCGAAGTAATATGCGCCAGCTCGGTCTGCTCACTGCGAAGGAACTTGCGCCGGGCCGGCACATTGTAAAAGAGGTCCCGGACGGTGACGGTGGTGCCGCGCGGCAGCGCCGCTTCATCACATCGCAGCAGTCGGCCGCCGGCCAACTCCACCCGCGTGCCGGTGGTTTCGCTCTCGGCGCGGGTTTCGAGCACCAGCCGCGAAACCGCGGCGATGGAAGGCAGCGCCTCGCCCCGAAACCCGAGGGTGGCGATCGACTCCAATTCCTTGACATCGGAGAGCTTGCTCGTTGCGTGCCGCTCGAACGCCAGCATGGCGTCGTCACGCATCATGCCACACCCGTCGTCGGCCACGCGGATGAGCCGTTTGCCTCCTCTCTCCACTTCGATCCGGAGGGTCTTGGCCCCGGCGTCGAGGGAATTCTCCAACAGCTCTTTGACGACTGACGCTGGCCGTTCCACGACTTCGCCGGCGGCGATCTTGTTCGCCACCGCGTCAGAAAGAATACGAATTCGACCCATTTCCGGTGTGCTGTGCGCGGCCGCCCTGGCCCGCGTTTCGAGAACCCTCCTGGCGGGCTTCTTAAGCGCTCATTGTACAACGCCGGGGAAGAAGACTTTCTCCAGTCAGTAGAGGCCCGGTTTATCGGTCACTACCACGCTCCGTTTTTCGAGCAACTGGCCGGTCACGCGAAGCAGATTTACGACATTGCGGCGGTAAAGCGTGGCCTGAGTGACGACTTGAGACTCCGCAGCCACCAGGTCGTTCTGGGCCTGGATCAACAGGAAGATCGTTGTCACGCCGAGGTCGTACTTTTTTTGTTCAGCCTCGAGGCGCTTGCGGGAGAACTCCAGAGCAGTCTGTGCCAGCTTCACCCTCGCTTTGCTGCTCTCAACCTGGCTGACCGCGTTGAGCACTTCCAACCGGATGTCTTGCTGCAGGCTTTGGGCGCGAAGCATGTTGGTTTTCTTGCTGACGGCCACGTCGGCCAGGTCAGCCACCGCCCGGCGGTCGCGCAGGGGGAGCCGCAGGCTAAGGGTGAACGAGTAGGAGGGGAAGTCGAAGCCGAAGATCTGCTCCAGCGCGTCCCCCAGTCCTCCGGGAATCGTGCGAAGAGGTACCGGAGAGCGCTCCAGACCGGGCTGCTGGGCGAACTGAAAGATCGTGCCCCCAAGACCGGATGAGCTGTAACTCAACGAAAGGGACAAGTCCGGACGCAAGGCGTTCCGCGCAAGTTCATAATTGAGGTCGTCGATCTTCAGGCTCTGGAGCGCGCTCTTGAGGTCCGGCCGCAGCCGGTAAGCGGCCTCGACCATCTGCTCGGGATCGATCGTTTCCTCTTCCGAAGGCGGCAGAACCGGCTCGGTGAGGACAATCGGCATGTACCGGAAGTCCGGATCCAGATCGGCGCCGATCTGCCTCCGCAGCGCATCCAGGGTCTGTTCGAGACGGTAACGCGCCTGCGTCAGGGCCAAGCGGGCGTTCTCCAGGTTCTGCTGAGGTTGGTAGATATCGAGGGGCGAGATGGCGCCCAGCTCGAGTTCACGCTCCGAGCGCTCCAGGAGCGCCTCGTTCAAGCGGAGGTTTTCTTCCGCCACACGCAGGTTCTCCCGAGCCTCGACGACAGACCAGTAAACGTTTTCGGCCTGCGCGAGCAGTTGTAGCAGCCGGTCCTCGAAGTTGTAACGGCTTTGCTTGAAGCGGCTCTGGGCGATGATGAACTGCAGCTTGTTCACCCGGGAGCCCCGGTTCCGGAGCAGCGGCTGCGTCACCGAGAAGTTTAACGTGCCGTCGATTGCAGGATTGATTGTCGCGAACACGCTGTTCGTCCAGCGCCGGCGGCCGCTGAAGCCGATCGAGTATTGGGTGCCGGTAGGCAGCAACTGGTTGAAGGCGAGGCTAAAGGGCTGGGTCAACTGGTTCAGAGTTTCGGCTCCCTGCAGCACATCGGCGGTGGGCGTTTGGGTGCGATCGCTCCGGAAGTTGGCAATGACGGTGGGATCGAATTGCGCCAGGGCCCGCGTAATGGCGTTCCGCGGCGCTTCGATAGACAAGCGTTGGATGGCGACATCGGGATTGTTCGCCAGCACCAGCTCCAAATAGGCCCGAAGAGAAAGCTCCAGCCGGCCGTCCACGACAAAGTCAGCGAGGCGGGCCGGCGCCCGGACGTCGGGTAACGGCTGTACCGGGACGAAGTGAGTTTTGAAATACCCGCCGGTGCCGAACGTTGGCGCCTCGATGCGGGTGATGCCCTCGGGCGTCGTCTTGGTCTTGAAATGGGTGACGTACCCTCGTTCTTGTGCGCCTCCGGGAACCATCGAAAGGAGCAGGGTCAGAATCAGTGCTCTTCGCATGTTAAATCACTGCTACTCGTACCGAATCGCCTCAATCGGGTCCAACTTCGCCGCCTGCACCGCAGGATAGATGCCGAACAAAAGACCGATACCCACCGAAACGCCGAAAGCCACCGCGATCGACGAAGTGGTGACAACCGTAGACCAGCCGGCCGCCGCCGCGATGATCCGGGAGAGCGTGAATCCGAACAGGATGCCGATCAACCCGCCCAGAATAGAGATGAGCACCGCCTCGGTCAAGAACTGGCGGATAATGTCGGCCTGACGCGCGCCGATAGCTCTCCGGATCCCGATCTCGCGGGTCCGCTCGAGCACCGTCGCCAGCATGATGTTCATGATGCCGATGCCGCCCACCAAGAGCGAGATCCCGGCGATACAGATCATCACGATGTTGAAGATGAACTGTGTGCGGCGCCGTTGTTCAAGGAGCCCCGCCGGGACCGTGATCTCGTAGTCCCCGGCGTCTTTGTGGGTGGCGGCCAGGATGGCGTCCACCACGGCGGCGGTCTCGATCGAGTCCGTGCCCGGCTCCACCCGGATGTAGATGCCGTCGATCTCGTCCTTGAGATAGCTGTTGGAGTCCTCGAAACGGCGCATCACCGTGTTCAACGGCGCGATGATCAAGTTGTTGGCGCTGGAGACCTCGAGGCTCGACATGTCCGTGTCCGCCGTCGCCTGGGGCGCCAGCACTCCGATCACCTGAAGCCATACGTCGTTGACCTTCACGTACCTGCCCACGGCGTCGCCGTAGCCGAGCAAGTTCACTTTGGCCGTCTCGCCCAAGACGCAGACCGGCGCCGAGGTGCGGTCGTCCTCCTCGTCGAAGAACCGGCCCTCCACAACCTTCAAGCTGTTGATCTCGAGAAACTGCGGTTCCACGCCGATCAGTAACGGCGGCTCCTGGGAGATCTTCGGCAGAACCTTGGACGGCTTGAACCGTTTCCGGGGCGTGGCTGCTTCGATACCCGCGACATTCTCCATGATGGCGCGGAAATCCCGGAAGGTCAGGCCGGGGGAAACGGCGCGCCGCGCCTGCAGCTCGTTGCGGTCCACCGCCTCCCGGGCTTCGATGATGATATTGTTCACGCCCAGCAAGTCGATGTAGCTCATCATCTCCTGCTGGGCTCCGGCGGTGATCGAAAGCATGGCCACGACAGCCCCCACGCCGAAAATCATGCCCAGCATGGTGAGCAGGGTGCGGAGCTTATGGGCCAGCAAGCTGGCCAGCCCCATGGTGACTTCCTCGACGCTTCCCGACAACAAAGCTCTGGCCATCACCGCCCCCTTCCCCGGCCGCCGCCGAGACCTTGCATCGGATTCGACGGGCCTGTTTGCGGCCGGCGGCGCTCCCTCTTCTTCTCGCCCGGCTTCCTGGTGGGATCGGCGAGAGCAATGATTTCGCCTTCCTGCAACCCTTCGGCCACCACCATCGTCGATTCGCTCCGCTTCAGCGGCTTGATCTCCCGCGCCACGAACCGCTCGCCTTCTTTCACGTACACCACCGGCTTTCCATCCTTTTCGAAGACGGCCTGCACCGGGATGTGGATGGCGTCAGGAATCCTCTCGACGATGATCTCCACGTCCGCCAGCAGGCCTGGGCGCAGCAGGACGTCCAGTTGGCTGCCCTCCTCCGGCGGAGGCGGCAGCTTGGCCTTTGCGAGCTGCTCGTCAGTCGGACCTGATGGTTGCCGGCGGCCGCCCCGGCCCGAAAATGCGGCCCGGAGAATCGGACGCAACTTCTGCATGATCTCCCGCCGCTTCTCGGCGTCCAGCTCGGACCATTTCTTCCCGCCGAGTTCTTTGTCCAGGATTGCCTGGGCCTTCCGCTTCTGCTCGTCGGGGAGGCGCTGGAGGATGCGCGCCGGGTCGAACGATCCGGGCCGCCGCCTGGCCCGCGCGCCCTGCATTCTGGCCGCTCCGGGCATCCCGCCGGGACGGGCTCCCCCCATGGCTGCCGGGGGTCGTGCGCCGCCGAATCCGCCGGCTGGGCCTCCGAAGCTCGGACCGCTTGCTCCCACCGACGGCATGCCGAAGGAGCGTGTCGGAGTACGCTTGCGGTTCTCTTCCGCGGTCTTGAGAATCCGCTCGATCTGTTCGGGAGGCGCGCCCAAAGCCTCCAATAATTCCCGCATGTCGATCTCGAAGGTGACGTCGAACTTCTTGGCGGGATCGTTCGAGTAGACATCGGCGCTTGCCGTGCCGCTGAGGCTCTTGATCCGTCCGTGAAGCTCTTTGTCCGGCAAGGCGTCCAACCGGATGATCACGGGCTGGCCTTCGGTAAGGTTGGCGCGGTCGAGCTCGCCGACGCGGGCCCTGACTTCGAATTCCGAGAGATCGAGAATATCCGCCACCGGCATTCCCGGGCGCAGCTCGTCTCCTTCCCGAATGTCGGGCATTTCGGTGCCGGCGAAGAAGAAGAAGGTCCGCGCCTGGCGAATGGCCACAAGGCCGCTCATCGGAGCCAGCAGCTTCACCTGGCGCAAGCGCTGCTTCTCGCGCTCGACCTCCAGCTCGGCCTTACGCCGCTCTTCGCGCAACACCGCCAACTCGGCCTCGGCCTGCGCACGGCGGGACTCGATGTCGCTTTTCAGCTTCTCCAACCGCCGGCGCGCCTCGTCGAGATTTAGCAGGTTTTTCTTCGCGTCGATGGCTGAGAGCAGCTCGTTACGCTGCACCTCGAGCTCGGCGCGGCGCACCGTATACCGGGCCCGCAGCAGTTCCACTTCGTCCTGGTTGTTGCGGATCGCGAGGTCGGCCTCGGCTTTCCGGATCCTCTCGTCGATCTGCTCGAGCTCCAGTTGCTTCTCCTCGAGCCGGGACAACACTTCGGCGTCGTCGAACTCGACAATCAGATCTCCCTCCCGGGCGAACGCTCCCAAAGGCGCCAAGCGCGTCACCTGAACCGTGCCGAACAAATTCGGCGCCGTGAGCGTCACCTGGCGGACCGCCTGCAGTTCGCCGCGCGCGTACGCCTTCACGACGACCTCGCCGCGGCGCACGCGGGTGGTGGGGACTTCCCGCTGGCGGTCGGGAAGACTGCGGACGAGCCGGTACCCTCCCCACCCTATGGCGAGGACGACCGCCACGGCTGCCACTCGTACCGCGATTGTCTTCATCTGGAGTCAGCCTCCCACCGGTAAAGCCCGCCGGCGAACCCGCAGCTCCACATCACAGCTTCCTGGCCCGCCTGGCGGCTTGCCCAGGATTCTCGAGGGCTACGATTTCGCCCTCCTCCAACCCGCTGAGGACGACAAGATCAGTTTCGTTGCGCTTGCCGACTTCGATGTAGCGGATCTCGAACTTGTCTCCCCGCTGGACCCACACCGCGGGACGCCCGTCGTGAAGAAAACTGGCGCGCTCGGGAATCATGAGAACGTCCGGCAGGCTCTCGATGATGATCTCCGCCGAGGCGCTCATGCCCGGACGCAGACGATCGTCGAGCTCCTTGAGCGTGGCTTGCGCCGGAAATGTCTTCTCCGAAACGCCGATTCCGCGCCGCTGGGTCTGGGCGATCGGACTGATCCAGTCCAGCACGGCCTGGAACTCGCGGTCCGGGATCGCGTCCACCCGGATCCGCACCGGCTGGCCCAGCTCCAGCTTGCCTCGCTCGACTTCTTCGAGCTGAAGGTCGATCCGCATCTCCGACAGATCCGGGATCTCCGCGATCGCCGCCCCCGTCCAGACGGTGTCCCCTTCCTTGAAGGGCGGGGGCTTGGAACCCCAGGATCCAGAAGCGCGGAAGTTCGGCAGGACGTGGACAATGCCGTCGATCGGCGCGCGGATCACCATTTTCGAAAGGTATCCCCGCACCCGTTCCAAATCCCGCACCGCCTTGTCCTTCTTCTGCTGGAGCCGCTGCAAGTCGGCCTCCTGAGCCACGTCGTGAGACTTCACCACCGTCTTGACCAGCTCGAGCTCCCCTTCGGAAACCTCGACGTCGATTCGGTACTTCATCCCTTCGATCGCCGAAATCACCTCCGCCTTGCTCGCATCCAGCTTCGCCCGCTCCAGGTTGTATTCGGCGATCATCAGGTTCATCTCGTCCTGCTCGTCGGTGATCTTGTGCGAGGCCTTCATCTGAACGATCTCGCTGTCCACCGTACGAACGGCCGTGGTACGCTCCAGCAGCTCCTGTTCGTTCTGCGCGGGATCGAACTCCACGACGACGTCGCCCGCCTTCACCCGCTGGCCGGAACGTACCAGCCGGGTGATCATCAGATCGGGTACCTGTGGCGCAGTGAGGATCTTCGAGCGCGTGCTCTTGATTTCGCCCCGTGTCTTGACGCTGATGACGAACTCTCCGCGGCGGACCCGGGCCACTGGTACCTCAACTTTCGTCTCGCCGGCGTATTCGTAGGCGGCCCACCCGCCGCCGGCCACCAACACGGCGGCCAGGCTCCAGCCGATGATCTTCCGCCTCCGCGACGTCTTGGCATGTCCGAGACGTTGTTTGGGTCTGAGATCCTTCGACATGGCTTCGTTGAGAGACTTACTCGCTTCTCGGGGGTTTCTCCGGCCGCGCCGTGGCAACCTCCTCTCCCGGCTCCAGACCGCGCCGCACGGCCACAAAGACATGATTCCCCACGCCGAGCTCCACCTCCCGGCGCTCCCATTCCCCGTCCTGCTTCACGAACACGTACGGCGGACCGCCGGGCTCGTCCCGGAACACGGCGCCGCGGGGGATCACCGGCAATTCCCGGTCGCTCGCCTCGATCACGACGTCGGCGCTCACCGAGAGGTCTGGAATCACCCGCGGATCGGTCCGCTCCAGCTTCAAGACCACCGGAACCTCGCGCACGTAGTCGGGCCGGTACCGGCTGGCCTTGGCGACGGTCCCGATGGAGTAGACCCGGGCCGGCAATTCCAGGTCGGGAAAGGCGTCGAAGCGGACCTGCGCCCGCTGGCCGATCCGCAATTTTTCAACGTCGATCTGGTTCACCCTGGCTTTGACCACCATCGAGCTCAGATCGACGACTTGAATGAACGGCTGGCCCGACCACAACTCATCGCCTTCTTTCACCTTGCCGAACTCGCCGTTACGGAAGACGTCGAGCAAGACCACCATACCGTCCATCGGGGCGCGCACGACGAGCTTTTCGGCGTTGTTCTGAGCCCGGCGCAGTTCCACCTCGGCTTCTTTCATCTCGAGCTCCGCCTGCCGCAGCTCCGCCTCTTCCGAGATCCGTTGGAACTTCACCTCCTCAAGGCGGCTCCGATACTCGGCCTCGGCCTCTTCCCGGGCTAGCCGCGTCCGTTCCGCCTGGATAGCGGACAGCACGGGGATCGTCCTGATGTCGAGCTCGGCCTTCTCCAGACCCGCTCTCGCCGCCTCCACGCTCTCCGTGTGCGCTTTCCGCTTGACCTCGACTTCCGCTTCGCTCTTCTTGTAGTTGGCGTGGTGCATCGCCACCGCTGCAGCGTAGTCATCCAGCCGGGTGAGCATGTACTGGCGATCGAACACGGCAATGACGTCGCCCTTCTTCACGCGCGCGCCGGCCGGCGCGAGTTTCTGGAGCTGCAAATGAAAGTCGCCCCTTCGGCGCCGGGCCGGAGGGCCGGATGACCCCCCGGTGAGATAATTCGCCGTCGAACCGAGGCCCGAGGCGCCCATTGCCGTGGCGCCGGCCGCCCCGGCGAGCTGCACGTTCCCGGTACTTGTGCCGCCGCCTCCAATGCGGCTCGTCGCCGCCCGCAGCCGGGTGCTCTGCGCTCCGCCGCCGCCCCCGGAGACGCCTCCTGCTCGAGCCGCCGCCCCGCTCGAGGAAGCCACCACGCCAGTTTGGCTAAGGGACGACATCGTCGCCTGGGTAGCTACCGACGAAGTAGACCGCACGGTGACGTTGGCGGCGATTCCAACCTGGCCCCCGGTCTGAAGGCCCCGCCGGCTACGGCTGCCCCGCAGGCGGGGACTGACGATGTTGACGTACTTTTCAGCCGCTGTCGTGCCGGTGAGCCGCAATGTCCGCTCGATACGTTTGTTCTCGGCGATCGCGGTGGGGATTACCGGCGCCGGCCCACCCCCGGGACCGCCCAGGCCGGGCTGGGGCTGTGTTTGCCACCATATGACAGCCCCGGTGACGCCGACAATCAACGCCGCCAGAAGCCACGGGACGCGCCGGCCTGGCCGGCGCCGCGGCGGCACCACTTCAGGGCGCCGTTGGGGCCGGGGAACCGATGGCTGCGGTTCTTGTCGTTGAGGCAGGGGCATTCTCGGACTCGGCTTCGGGCCACACTAAGTCTCTGCCACGCAAGCTGCGGGAGCCTGCGCTAACAATAAATGACGATATTTTACCCGGTGAGGTTATCCTCCCGTGGACGGAAGTTGGGGGAAGACAGAGCCGAATCCGGCCGCCAGCGGGCCGCAGCATAAGGCCCTAAGCCGTTGATACTTCGCGGAGTTCCAGACTGAAAGCCCAGCGGGCCAGCCGGCCCCGGCCCATCGCGTCAGGTGCTCATCGAGGCAAGGAACTCGGCGTTGTTCCTCGTCTTGCTGAGCTTGTCAAGCAGCAGCTCCATGCACTCTACCGGGGAGAGTGGACTCAACACTTTCCGCAACACCCACACCCGGTTCAGTTCGTCTTTCGGGAGCAACAGCTCGTCCTTGCGGGTGCCGCTCTTATGGATATCAATGGCCGGGAAGACGCGCTTGTCCACCAGTTTGCGGTCCAGGTGGATCTCCATATTGCCGGTACCCTTGAACTCCTCGAAGATCACGTCGTCCATGCGGCTGCCGGTGTCGATGAGCGCCGTCGCCACGATGGTGAGCGATCCGCCCTCTTCGATGTTGCGGGCGGCGCCGAAGAATCGCTTCGGCCGCTGCAGAGCATTCGAGTCCACGCCGCCGGAAAGCACCTTGCCCGAAGGCGGAACCACCGTGTTGTACGCCCGCGCCAGGCGGGTGATCGAGTCGAGCAGGATCACTACGTCTCGCTTGTGCTCGACCAGGCGCTTGGCTTTCTCGATCACCATCTCGGCCACCTGAACGTGACGCGAAGCCGGCTCGTCGAAGGTCGAGCTGATCACCTCGCCCTTCACGCTCCGCTGCATGTCGGTCACCTCTTCCGGCCGCTCGTCGATCAGCAGCACGATCAAGGTGATCTCAGGATGGTTGGTCGTGATGGAGTTGGCGATCGATTGCAAGAGCATCGTCTTGCCCGTGCGCGGCGGGGCCACGATCAGTCCTCGCTGCCCCTTGCCGATCGGTGTGAGCATGTCCATCACCCGGCCCGAATAGTTGTCCTTGGTGGTCTCGAGCCGAATCCGCTCCATCGGATAGAGCGGCGTGAGGTTGTCGAAGAAGATCTTGTTGCGCGCTTCTTCCGGCGGCTCGAAGTTGATCGCATCCACCTTGATCAGGGCGAAATACCGCTCGCCTTCCTTCGGTGGACGGATCTGGCCAGAAATCGTGTCGCCGGTGCGCAGGTCGAAGCGGCGAATCTGCGAGGGGGAGACGTAGACATCATCGGGGCCCGGCAGGTAGTTGTATTCGGGCGCCCGCAGGAACCCAAAACCGTCGGGCAGGCACTCGAGAACGCCTTCCGAGAAAATGAGGCCGCTCTTTTCGGCCTGCGTCTGCAGGATCTTGAAGATCAGCTCCTGCTTGCGCATGCCAGCGGCGCCTTGCACGCCCAGTTCCTTGGCGATCTGGTTGAGCTTCTGGATGCTCATTTCCTTCAGAGCGCCCAGGTCCAGAGTGGCGCCGTTGCGGTTCCGGCGCTTCTTGCCGGCCTTT
Organism: uncultured Solibacteraceae bacterium; assembly: GCA_964461995.1. Taxonomy (GTDB): domain Bacteria; phylum Acidobacteriota; class Terriglobia; order Bryobacterales; family Bryobacteraceae; genus JALSRK01. The sequence goes on along the minus strand of CAYWXL010000006.1, from coordinate 43,632 downwards.
CCGGACTCCTTGTTCTCTTTGGCCGGCCGGGACTGCTTCGCCTCGGTCTCTTTTTCCTTCTCTTTGTCTTTCTCGCCGCCCGCCGGCGGAGCTTCGGCGGTCTGCGTCTCCGCACTCGCCACCGTTTCTTCGTTCGCGGGCTTCACATCAGCGTTTTCGTTCTTCACGGCCGCTTTGTTCTCTTCGGTCACGGGGACCTCCGCACTTCTTTCTGGATTTCGCGTATCGCTTGCCAAACCTGTTTCACTCCTTGGCCGGTCACGGCCGAAAACATCACCGGGGCGGCTCCCTCCGGCAGATGCCGCCGGAGAGCCTCCTCGGCCCGATGCCTCTCCTTCAGTGTTCGCAGTTTGTCCGACTTCGTAGCGACGACCAGGTATCGCCGCCGGTGGAACTCGAGCCACCGCTTGAGTTCCAGATCTTTCTCCATCCATCCCCGCCGGGCATCGAGCAGCAGGACCGACAGCTCAAGCGTCTTCCTGCCGAGCAGGTACGCCTCAATCAGCCACTTCCAGCGCCGCTGCTGTTCGAACGGCACCTTGGCGTACCCATAACCCGGGAGGTCAACGAAATAGAGCCCACCGTCCACGCGGTAGAAATTGACCACCTGAGTGCAGCCCGGCTTGGAACTCGTCCGCGCCAGATTCCGCTCTCGAAGCAGGCAGTTCAGCAGGGTTGATTTTCCCACGTTACTGCGTCCCAGGAACGCAATCTCGGGTATTTCCTCGCGTGGGAACTGCTCCGGATGGACTGCACTTATTATAAACTCTGCACCCATAGCACGCCAGAGCCGGCGGCCCGCTTACCTCAACCGGGATCGCCTGCCGGGCCCTGGATGGCGACGCTTCGGAAAGAGGTCCTAGTGCATCACCTTGTCTTCGCTCTTTTCCCGGCTCACCATCTCAGCCAGCGTCGGCGCCGGCAGCGGTTTGACGTCGATCTCCCGTTCCAGGGCGATTTTCAACACTTCGTCCATCGACTCAACAAAATGCAGTTTCATCTCGTTGCGGATGTTCTCAGGAATATCCGGGAGGTCCTTCTCGTTGTCTTTCGGCAAGATCACCTCTCGGATCCCGGTCCGGTGCGCCGCCAGCAGTTTTTCTTTCAACCCGCCGATCGGCAGCACCTTGCCTCGAAGGGTGATCTCGCCGGTCATGGCGACGTCGCACCGCGCCGGGATCTGCGTGAGCGCGCTCACGATGGCCGTAGCGATCGTGATGCCCGCCGAAGGGCCGTCTTTCGGTATCGCTCCCTCGGGCACGTGCACGTGGATGTCCAGCCGCCGGTAGAAGTCCCGCGGCAAGCCCAGCGTGTGCGCCCGCGAGCGGACGTAGCTCATCGCCGCCTGCGCCGACTCCTGCATCACGTCGCCCAGTTTGCCCGTTGTGGTTAGCTTGCCGCGGCCTTCCATGATCGTCACCTCGGTGGTGAGGATTTGGCCTCCGACCTCGGTCCAGGCAAGACCGGTAACGGCGCCGATTTCGTTTTTCTTCTCGGCTTCGAGGTCGCGGAATTTCGGTGGCCCGAGCAGCTCCTCGACCTTCTTGCCGGTCACCGACGTCTTCGGAAGCTTCTTCTTCGACCCGCTGCTCCGCGCTTCCACGACCCGCCGGGCAACCTTCCGGCAGACGTTGCCGATCTCGCGCTCCAGATTGCGGACGCCGGCCTCCCGGGTATACCGTTGAATCAGCGTGCGCAAGCCCTCATCGGTGAACTCGATGTCCCGCGCCGTGAGCCCGGTCTCCTTCATCTGCTTGGGCACCAGGAAGCGCTTGGCGATCTCCATCTTCTCCATCTCGGTGTAGCCCGAGAGGCGAATCACCTCCATGCGGTCCTGCAGCGCCGGCGGAATCGTGTGCAGCACGTTCGCCGTGGCGATGAAAAAAACCTCGCTCAGGTCGTATTCGACGTCGAGGTAATGGTCCATGAACATGTGGTTCTGCTCCGGATCCAACACCTCGAGCAAAGCCGCCGAAGGATCGCCGCGGAAATCGGTGGACATCTTGTCCACTTCGTCCAGCATGAAAACCGGATTGCGCGTGCCGGCCTTCTTCATCATCTGAATGATCTGACCCGGCAGCGCGCCGATGTAAGTGCGACGATGTCCCCGGATCTCCGCTTCGTCCCGAACGCCACCCAACGACAGACGAACGAATTTCCGCCCGGTGGCCCGGGCGATCGACATCCCTAACGACGTCTTCCCCACTCCGGGAGGACCGACGAAGCAGAGAATGGATCCCCGCGGGTTCTTCACCAGCCGCCGCACCGCCAGGAACTCGAGGATGCGCTCTTTGATCTTCTCCAGCCCGTAGTGGTCTTCCTCCAGCACCTTCTTGGCGTGCTTCAGGTCCCGGATCTCCCGCGTCCGCTTCTTCCACGGAACGGCCAAGAGCCAGTCCAGGTAATTCCGGCTGACGGTGGACTCGGCCGACATCGGCGGCATGGCCTCGAGGCGCTTGAGCTCGGCCAGCGCTTTGTCCTTCGCCTCTTTGGTCATGCCGGCTTCTTCGATCCGCTTTTTCAGCTCGTCGAATTCGCTCTTCTCGCCGCGCCCGAGTTCCTTCTGGATCGCCTTGATCTTCTCGTTGAGGTAATACTCTTTCTGGGCGCGCTCCATCTGCCGTTTCACGCGGCCCTGAATCGTCCGGTCCACGTTGAGCTTCTCGATCTCGATATCGAGCATTTCGGCGACCCGCGTCAGCCGGTCGATCGGATCGAAGATCTCCAGCAGCTCCTGTTTCTCTTCCACCGTCAACTGCAGGTTGGCGCCCACCGTGTCCGCCAGACGGCCCGGGTCGTCCACCCGGATCGCCGACACCATCGTTTCGTAGTTGAGATTCTGGCTGAGCTTGACGTACTGCTCGAACAGGCTCGTCACCCGGCTGACCAGGGCGTCCAACTGCGGCCCGGTCTCCACCCGGTAGCGGAAAGATCGGACGATCGCCTGGAAGAATCCTTCTTCGTCGCTGACCGAGATGACTTTGCCGCGCTCCACTCCCTCGACCAGCACTTTGATGTTGCCGTCCGGCAGCCGTAGGCTCTGGACGATATTGGCGATCGTGCCGACGGTGTAGATCTCGTCCGGCCGGGGTTCGTCCACCGAAGCGTCATGCTGGGTGGCCAAGAAGATCTTCTTGTCCCCCGCGAGCGCCTGCTCCAGAGCTCGCACACTGGACTCTCTGCCCACCACGAACGGCGTCATCATATGAGGGAAGATGACGACGTCGCGAATAGGCATCATCGGCAGGCGCCGTGTCTCGGATTTTTCCTTGGAGGTCAGCATCGTCTGTAATTGAAGTCTTTTTCGCTGGCGGGGCGGGCTCCCGGTGAATGGAAACCCTTGGCATCAGATTGCGTATTATCTCTCGCCGGCGCACCAAACGGCGGCAGCGGAATCTTTCGAGCCCGGACCCTGGACGGATACAGCGCCGGCCGCAACGGCCCGAGCCGCTGCCTAACCTGCTTTCTCGAGCAGCGCCAGGTTGATCTTCCGGTTGACGACCATCTCCTTCGTCACGATGAACTCGCGAGTCTTCCGGTACGAAGGGAGATAGTACATCAAGTCGAGCATCAACTCCTCGAGAATGGTGCGCAAACCCCGTGCCCCCACTTTGCGCTCCATCGCCATCTCTGCGATGGCCTCGAGGGCATCCTCACTAAATTTCAGTTTAACATTTTCGAACTCGAACAGGCGCTGATATTGCTTGATGATGGCGTTTTTGGGCTTCGTCAGGATCTCGATGAGCGCCGCCTTGTCGAGGTCTTCGAGCACCGCCACCACCGGCAACCGCCCGATGAACTCCGGAATGAAACCGGCCTTGATGAGGTCCACCGGCTGCACCTGTTCGAGGATATTCACGTCGCGCCGCCCGCTGACGCCCCGGCGGCCGCCGCGCTGATCCGTTTCGCTGGCGAACCCCATCGTGGAGCGGCCGATGCGCCGCCCGACGATCTTCTCGAGCCCCACGAACGCTCCCCCGCAAATGAACAGAATGTTCGAGGTGTCCACCGGCGTGAACTCCTGGTGGGGGTGCTTGCGCCCGCCCTGGGGCGGTACGTTCGCCACCGTGCCTTCCAGAATCTTCAACAGCGCCTGCTGGACGCCCTCGCCCGAAACGTCGCGGGTGATCGACGGGTTCTCGTCCTTGCGGCCGATCTTGTCGATCTCGTCGATATAGATGATGCCTTGTTGGCAGCGTTGGACGTCCCAGTCGGCGTTCTGCAGCAGTCGGAGGATGATGTTTTCGACGTCTTCGCCGACGTAGCCCGCCTCGGTCAGGGTCGTCGCGTCCACGATCGCGAACGGAACATCGAGGAACCGGGCCAGCGTCTGCGCCAGCAGCGTTTTGCCTGTGCCTGTCGGCCCGATCAGGAGGATGTTGCTCTTGCCGAGCTCCACCTCCGAGGTCCGCTGCCGGTTCATCTGGATCCGCTTGTAGTGGTTGTAAACGGCGACCGCGAGCTTCTTTTTGACTGCTTCCTGGCCGATCACGTACTGGTCCAGGTAATCCTTGATTTCCAGCGGCCGCGGCAGTTTTACCAGCCCGCTGGGATGGTCCCTTCGGTCGTCCTCCAGGATCGAATTACAGACCGCGATGCATTCATCGCAGATGTAGACTCGCGGGTAATCACTGGGAGAAGAAATCAGCTTCCCAACGACGTCCTGGGTCTTGTGACAGAAGGAACAGCGTGGCGTGTCGTCGGATCCGGTGCGTCTCAAGAGTGGCCCCCCGACCGCATGGCGTAGCTCACACCTTCATTATCGCCGGTTTCCCGGACTACGGCAATCCCGCGACATGCCTTCCCGCTCCCGGGCGCGGCTCGGTACTGGACGTCACGGCACTCTCTCCAGGATCGCTCCCGCCCTGGCGCAAACGTCCACATCGCTGTTCCGCGTGACGAACCCAACCACGGCCGCGCCGCGGCGCGCTGCGCACATACGCCCCAAGAAACGGTCCTTGCCGGCTACGGCTTCCTCGCCCAGCTCCGCACCGGCAGCGTCGCGCAGCCGCCGCCGCACAGCCGCGAGGACCTCGGCCGCCGCTTCCGGGCTCGCCTCGCGGACCACGAACCCCCGCCCATCGCCGTAACGGGCGATCCATCCCCGCTTGAGCATCCGCAGGCCCAGAACACTCTGCGGAACCAGCCGCACGGAACCCTCCTCGAGGCCCTCGGTTGGAAACCATTCGAGCGCCGCCGGCGGATCTGTCGTCCCGGGCGCCTTCGGTTCCAGCGCCTCGGCGAAGGCAGCCAGCGCCTCTTCCATGTCCCGGTTCGCCGCGATCTCCACGTAGTAACGCCCTTTCACAAAAGTCGCCTTCCGCGGCATCACCTGCCCGATCATCCCGATCTTCCGGGTGGGGAAACGCGGGTGGCGGTTGGCGGCGAAGATTCCGAAGGCCATCTCCGGCGACTCCATCTCGGAGACGTCGATCACCACTTGGTCGCCGCCCTTTTCACAAGTGACGCCGGTCATCTTCCGGAAGCCGTAGATCAGGTACCCCTCGGCGTTGCCGTCCATGTAATCGAAGAGGTTGTCGGGCACGAAGGTTCGCACCTCCCCCTTCTGGCTCCAGCCGGTCACAACTGAACAATCCGGGGTTACGCCGGCGCCGAACGCCGGCCAGAGCGCCAGCGCCGCCATCGCCGCCAGCCGCCTCATGCCAGCAGCTCCTGCGCCCGCATCAGGCGATCGGCCACCCGCACGCCGTTGGGACACTCGACCACGCATTCCCCGCAGTCGGAGCACCGTACCGAGCGCACTTGCTCCGGCAGCTCCAGGAAGCTCTCGCGGGCGAGCTGAAACTGGCCGTAGCCCTCGGCGTAAGAAAGGTGCCGCAGAACGTCGGAGACCGGAAGCCCCTTCGGGCACTGCCCTTCGCAGGCCCCGCAGCTGCGGCAATACAGCGGCCGGATGTAATCCAGTTGCCGGGCGAGCAGCGTGCGCTCCTCCTCGGTGAGGGGCGAGGACATCGCTTTGAGGTTCTCCTCGAGCTGCTCCATGTCGGTGATGCTCGGGATGGTGCTATCCACGTTCTTGTCGGCCAGCACCCACTTCAGCGCCGCCAGCATCGTGCCGTCCTTCTGGAACTTTTCATAGAGTGGGTGCCCGGGGCGGATCTTGCGGAACCCGCCCGCCATCACCTTCATCGCCACGATCCCCGTACCCTTGCCACGGGCCTCGGCAATGGCGGCTTTCAAATCCTCGTCCATCGTGAAGTTGTACTTCACCAGGATCACGTCGATGTGCGGCTTGCCGGCGCAGCCCCGGAGCAGCTCCTTCATCCCGTTGTGCGTGCTGAAGCCGGTGAAGCGCACCTTGCCGTCTTTCTTGGCTTTCTCCATCACCTCGAGCAACTCGTCGGTGATGTCCGAAGGCCGCCGCCGCCCGTGCAAATACCAGATGTCGATATAGTCGGTACCCAGTTCTCGAAGACTCGTCTCCAAGTCGGCCAGCGCCCCCTTCGCATTGTGGCTGCCCGTCTTGGTCGAGATCAGCACGTCCTTCCGGCGGCTCTTCAGGGCGCCGCCCACCAGCCGCTCGTTGTTGCCGCTCTGATAACTGCGGGCCGTGTCGAAAAGGTTGATGCCGATGTCGGCGGCAGCTTCGATCACCGTAGGGTCGGAAGTGACCAGACAACCGAAGCCGACTTCGGTCACCTTCACTCCGGTGCTGCCCAACTCCCGGTACCGCAGTTGCGGCTCGGAGTCCGCCACAGGCTGCAACACGCCTGGCGCCAGGCCGCTCTTGAATCCCTTCGAGGCCACGGCCGCGGCCGGCAAGGCGAAGCCCGCCGCCAGGAAACTTCGTCTCGAGGACCTCCTTTTCATGGGAACCTCCTAATGTGTACAGTATAATCAGGTTTTGAACTCTCCAAGCATAGGAAATTGCAATGAATCGACTCACCCGGCGAGACTGTTTCCGGCTGGCGGCCGCCGCGGCTCTCCCCGCGCGGTTGCTGCGCGGCGCCGCTCCGGACACCACGTATAAGAAGCGCTCGACGGTCGCCTTGATCCACGGCGAAGACCGGCGGCGCAACGTCTACGAGTCCCTTAAGGCGATCGAGCATCAGATCGCCCCTGCGATCCGGCGCAAGGAGCGCGTGATCATCAAACCAAACGACGTCTCCACCCGCAACCCCCTCGCCGTCACCCACGCTGACACCCTGCGCGGCATCCTCGACTTCCTCGAGCCTTTCGGCAAGCCCGTCGTCATCGCCGAGTCCTCCGCCGGGAACACCTACGACGCCTATGAAGCCTTCGGCTACACGGCGCTTCCGAACGAGTACAAGAAGCTGCAGGTGAAGCTCGTCGATTTGAACGATGAAGGTCTCTACGAAGTCATCCATATCCTCGACGGCGACCTCCACCCGGTGCCGGTACGGCTGGCCAAGCGGCTTCTCGATCCGGACGCGTTCGTCATTTGCTCGGCGGTGCTGAAAACCCACAACACGGTGGTGGCCACGCTCTCAGTGAAGAACATGACGCTGGGCGCGCCGCTGCGGTCCGGCCCCAAGGAGTCCAAGCGTTGGAACGACAAGCGCCACTACCACGGCGGCGTCCGCCAGACTCATTTCGACATGTACCTGACGGCCCAGCGGATGATCCGGCACTGGGGCGCGGCGGTCATCGACGGCTACGAGGGCATGGAAGGCAACGGCCCTTCCTCGGGAACGCCCGTGGACTCGCGCATCGCCATCGCCTCGGCCGACTACATCGCCGCTGACCGCGTCGGCATCGAGGCGATGGGAATCAATCCCGAATGGATCGGTTACCTGATCTACTGTTACCGCTCCGGCCTCGGCCAATACGATCTGGCGAAGATCGACGTCGTCGGCGCGCCCATCGAGCAGGTGAAAAAGAAGTACGTGCTGCACCGGGATATCGAACGGGAGTTGCAGTGGATGGGCCCGATGGAAGAACTGCCGCCGAAACTCGGCTGAGCCGCCGGTCTTTCTGCCTCTGGCGGATCGCTCCCGCTAGAATCGTGTCATGTCCTGGCGTTTGATACTCGGCACCTTGACGATCGCAACCTCCCTGGCGGGAGCCGAACTAAAATTCGCCGATCTCGGCGATCTGAAGCTCGAAGACGGCCAAGTGATCCGCGACTGCCGGATCGGCTACCGCCTCCACGGAAAGCTGAACGCTGACAAGTCCAACGCCATCCTCTGGCCCACCTGGTTTGGCGGCACGACCGAGGACCTGGAGTCTTTGATTGGGCCCGGAAAGCTCATCGACGATACGAAGTATTTCGTGATCACTGTGGACGCTCTCGGCAACGGCGTCTCCTCGTCTCCATCGAACAGCGAGACCCAACCCGGCGAGCAATTCCCGCGTTTCACCATCGGCGACATGGTCCGGTCCCAGTACCGCCTTGTTACTGAGATCCTTGGCCTGAAAAAGCTCCATGCGGTCATGGGTATCTCGATGGGCGGCATGCAGACCTTCGAGTGGATCGTCGCCCATCCGGACTTCATGAAGAAGGCCGTCCCGGTCGTCGGAACGCCCCGGCAGACCACCATGGACCTGCTGCTCTGGGGCGCCGAGCTGGGCATCATCGAGCAAGCCCAGCGCTGCGGCGGCAGCCTCGCCGAAGCGATGAGAAATGTTGGCCGTATCCATACCTTCGCCCTCACCACCCCGGACAACCGGGTGCGCGAAACGCCCCGAGAAGAGTTCGAGGAGGAGGTCGGCAAGCGCATCGAAAACTATGCGAAGCGCAACCCTTACGACTGGGCTTCGCAACTGCGCGCCATGATGGATCTCGACGTTTCCCGGCGCTTCGGCGGCTCGATGGAGAAAGCCGCCGCCGCCGTCAAGGCCGAGGTCTTCGTCGTCGTGGCCCGGCAGGATCACATGGTGAACCCCCACCCCGCGCTGCGCTTCGCCCGGCTGCTGGGCGCCGACGTCCTGATCCTGGGCAGCGACTGCGGCCACATCGCCACCGGCTGTGAGGCGAAGAAGCTGAATCCGGCAGTGGCGGCTTTCCTCGCCGAGTGAACCGCTTGGGCCCGAAACGGAAGTGATATCGTTGGAGCATGGGGACGGGAAACGCGCTTCCCATCATCGGGCAAGCCGGGGATGTGAGTTACGATTCGTGGCGCGCCGGAGTGCCGCGCATCACTTCGCTGCTGATCAAGCCGGTCTCGGCCGTCTGCAACCTCGATTGCACTTACTGTTTCTACCTCGACCGCGAGGCCGACCCTTATAAATCGTTGCCGGACCGGCGCATGAGCGAAGACACGCTCGAGCGCCTCGTGGACACCTATCTTTTCTACTCCTACCCGAACGCCGTCTTTGCCTTTCAGGGCGGCGAACCCACCCTGGCCGGGCTAAAGTTCTTCGAGAAGCTCGTCGAGCTCGAGAAACGCTACGGCCGCGACGGCCAGGCCGTCAGCAACGCCCTGCAGACCAACGCCATCGTCATCGACGAGAGCTGGTGCGATCTGTTCCGGGACTACAACTGGCTGCTGGGCGTCTCCCTGGACGGCCCCGAGGAGATCCACGACCGCTACCGCTTCAACAAGGCCGGCCGGGGCACCTGGAAGCAGGTGATCCGCGGCGTCGAGATCCTCCAGAAACACAACGTCGAGTTCAACATCCTTTGCGTCCTCAGCCAGGCCAACGTGGAGAAGCCCCGGGAACTGTACCGGTTCTTCAAGAGCCTCGGCGTGGACAACGTCCAGTACATCCCGCTCTCGGAGTTCCACCCCGACGGGACGCCGATGCCCTTCACCATCACGCCGGAGCAGTACGGCCGGTTCCTGTGCGAGATCTTCGAGCTGTGGTGGCCCGAGCGGCGCAAGATGCGCATCCGCTTCTTCGACAACCTGGCCGAGGCGCTGGCCGGCATGAAGCCCGGCAGTTGCACCATGCACGACGCCTGCGACAGCTATGTGGTAGTCGAGTACAACGGTGACGTCTACCCCTGCGACTTCTTCGTCGAGAAGGGCTGGAAACTGGGCAACGTGAACCTGGACTCGTGGCCCGAGATCGCCCGGCGCAAGCGGCGCTACGAGTTCTCGCAGAACAAGGCCGTTCTGCACGAAGAGTGCGAGCGTTGCGAGTGGCTCTCGATCTGCAAGCGGGGCTGCCCGAAGTTCCGCCATGCGCCACACCGCAGGTTCTCGGACCTCGACTACTTCTGCCGCTCCTACAAGATGATCTATGCGAAGGCCGTGGAGCCGCTGAAGAAAGAGGTCGAGAAGCTCATGGCCCGCGAGCAGGCCTTCGCCGGGGCGATGCAGGGCAGTCCGTACTGAGAAGCCGGCTGCGTGAGAACGGGGCAGATGCTGACGCGCCGACACTTCTGCCGGACCGTCGCCGGCGGCGGCCTCGCTGTGGCCTCAGGCTGCGGGAAACCTGAGGCGGCACAGGATGCGGACCTCGCGCCGGTGGCCCGCGGCCCCGAGTTCCACCGCGGCGTCAACTTCACCGCCGAATGGCCGGACCGCTACCGCAGCGAGCGCTGCCGCCGGATTCTGCGGGAGCTGCCCCGCTACGGCGTCGATTCCATCGCCCTCGTCCCCTACGGCTTCTGCCGCCACGACGACCCGGAGATTCGCTTCGGCGGCCCCCGCGTCTGGGAGCGCGATGCCGACATCAAGCGCCTCGCCGAACATGCCCACCGCCTCGGCATGCGGGTGTTCCTGAAGCCCCAGCTCTGGGTGCCGCGGGCCCATCCTGGCGCCATCGACTTCGACGACGAGCGGGACCGCAGCGTCTGGTTCCGCGGCTACGAGGCCTTTCTGCGCCACTACGCCGCCCTCGCCGAGCGTATCCAGGCCGAACTCTTCTGCGTGGGCGTCGAGTACAGCCGGATGGTGCGCTACGAGGAGACCTGGCGAAAGCTTATTGCCGTGGCCCGCGAAATTTACTCTGGTCCTCTTATCTACGCGGCCAACTGGGGGACGGAATTCGAGACCCTCGGCTTCTGGGACGCCCTGGACTACATCGGCCTCAACAACTATTACCCGCTACCCGATGACCTGAACCTAGACGGCATCGTCTCCATCGTCCGTAGCGTCCACGAAAAATGGAAGCGCCCAGTCATCTTCCCGGAAGCCGGCTACGCCAGCCTCGTCCATCCCCACCGGGAACCGTGGGCCGAGGAGCCCCGGGAGATCTCGCTGGAGGCCCAGGCCCGCTGCTATGAAGCCTTCCTGGCGGCCTTCTACCCTCAGCCATGGTGCCACGGGATCTATTGGTGGAAAGTCGGCACGAACGGCTTCGGCGGGCCGCAAGACGGCTCCCATACGCCGTGGCGGAAACCGGCCATGGAGGTCGTCGCCCGCTGGTACCGCCGCCGGAAGACTTGAAGACCCGCTGGGCGGCCGCGCCGGGGCTACCGGTACACGTACTCCCGGCTTAGGCGCCTGGCCTGGTTCGGTCCGCGCTTGGCCAGCAGCATCTGGTAGACGGCCGTGTCGCCCCGCTCGAAGTTCACCGCCGACCCCGCCAGATAGAGCAGCCAGGTCCGCCACGTCTCCTCGCCCTCCAGTTCGATGCACTTCTCGCGGTTCTGCTCCAGCCGCTGGACCCACGCGCGGCACGTCAAAGCGTAGTGTGGCCGCAGGTTCTCGATGTCGAGCACTTCGAAACCCGCTTCCTCAGCTTGCCGCACCAAGGTCCCCAGTCGCGGCAGCTCTCCGCCGGGAAAGACACGACGTTGCAAGAACAGCGTCTGGGCGTCGTCGGCGACACCCTCGGGCCTCATGATCCCGTGGTTCAGGAACAGCCCGCCATCAGTGAGCAACTCCCGCACCTTGGCGAAGTACGCCGGCATCCGCCGCCGCCCAACGTGCTCGAACATGCCCACCGAAGCGGCTTTGTCAAAGCGCCCACGGACGTCACGGTAGTCTTTGTCCAGGATCGTAACCCGGTCCGCCAGGCCCTGCCGCACCGCCAGCTTTCTAGCGTGCTCGAACTGCTGCCGGCTCAGCGTGCATCCGGTCGCCAGCGCGCCGTACCGCGCCGCCGCGTGCAGCACCAAAGCGCCCCAGCCGCAGCCGATGTCCAGGAACTTCTCTCCCGGCTCGATCGCCAGCTTCCGGCAGATTAGGTCCAGCTTCGCTTCCTGGGCGTGCTCCAGATCCCAATCGAGATCGCGGAAATAGGCGCACGAGTAAACCAGCTTCGAATCGAGGAACTGCCGGTAGAACTCGTTGGAGCGGTCGTAGTGAAAGCGGATGTTCCACTCGGCCCGGGCGCGGCTCTGCAGAAGTGACTCGAGCCGGTGCGGCGCAAAGCGCGCCCAGGCCGCATAGAGCCGGCCGCGCCAAGTGGGCTCTTCGCGCTCCAGCTTGAAGCGTACTGCGGCCACCATGTCGCCGTGGACCTCGAACTCTCCTTTGACGAAGGCCATGGCCGCCGAGTAAGCGTCGGCCTGCTCGAGCCATCGCCAGTGTGCCCGGTCGCGCACCGACAGGGTGAACTGAGGCGTGCCGCCTCCGTAGGTTTCGGCTCCGCCGCTGAGGAACTCGACGCGGTATGCCGACGTGCGTTCCGGCCGCCAGATGGAGACGCCGCCCCCAGGCGGCCGGAAACGGATGTCCAGCCGGGTCTCGACCTTCATCGTTTCCGCTCCCTTCCACTTCGATCTTATGAAAAAGAAACCCGCCCAGTCACTTTTTGCTTGACCATGGAGTATACTCCAGGGTTTACTCTGGAGGTGGATGGTGGCATTGACAATCGGGAAAGTAGCTGCCGCGGCCGGGGTCAAGATCGATACGCTCCGCTATTACGAGCGGGAAGGGATGATCCCGCCGCCGGCGCGAACCCGCTCGAATTACAGAGTTTACTCGCCGGAGACCATTGCCCGGGTCCGGTTCATCAAGCGTGCCCAGGCGTTGGGCTTCTCGCTCCAGCAGATCCGGGAATTGCTGAAGTTAAAAACCAGCCACGGCGCCGGGTGTGAGGAAGTGCGGCGGCAGGCAGAGGAGAAGATCCGGGAGTTGGACGAAAAGATCCGCGCGCTGGAACGGATGAAAGAAGCTTTGCAGGAGCTTGTGCAAGCCTGTTCGGGTTCGGGCCCCGTTATCGATTGTCCCATCATCGAGTCACTCGATTCCTGACGATCAGGGGATGGCATGGAAAAAGACAAACCGCTCACCATAGGCTCGATTCTCACGGCCGGGCTGGCGTCGATCTGCTGCATCGGCCCCATCGTCGCCGTGGCGCTCGGCGCCGGTGCTTTTGGAGCCGCTGCGGCGCTGGAGAGCTGGCGCCCGTATCTGCTTGCTCTTACCGCGCTCATGCTGGGTATCGCCTTCTACCGGGCCTACCGCCCTCGGAACAAAGAAGAGTGCGCCTGCGCCGGGACGGCCGGCACGAATCGGAAACGCTTGGTCTGGATCGTCACCGCGATCGTAATACCCCTGGCTGGGTTCCCGTATTACTCGAATTACGTCTGGGGTCTCGTGGCCGCCGCGGATGGTCCCGCGGTAGCCGCTGCCAAGACCACAGAAAAGACCGTGCGCCTCGTGCTCGAGGTCGAAGGAATGACCTGCGAGGGCTGCGCCCGGAGTATCGAATCGGCGTTGAGGCGGGAACCCGGAATCGTAACCGCGAAGGTGGATTATCCATCGAAGACGGCCTACATCGAATACCGGCCGGAGAAGACCTCACCCGAGAAGATCTCTGAGGTGATCCGGTCTCTAGGCTACGAGCCAAAGCCCTCGTCCGATAAGCGGAAGGAAACCGGCCAGTGAAGGTTGAACTTTATTACTTCGACGGCTGCCCTTCGTGGAAACAGGCCCTCGAAAACCTCGAGCGCGCCTTGCGCGAAGAAGGTATCACCGCCGAAATCGAAATAATCCGTGTGGAATCCGAGGCGGACGCCAAGGCCAAACGCTTTATCGGCTCACCGACTATCCGGATCGACGGTGTAGACCTCGAAGGCCCCGAAGCGGAAGAAAAGGGCTACGGTTTCGGCTGCCGGGTCTATTCCTACGCGGGCCGCTACGCACCGTTTCCCTCAGTGGAGCAGATCCGCGCAGCGCTGGCCGCCCGGAGCTGAGCGCCCACCTCCTTGCCTCGCCTTAGGGCTGCTTCGGCATCACTCCGTTGGTCCACCGGTCCGTCCGGAAGGGCGCCGCCGGCAGCCCTGCGGAGTTGCGCAGCGTGTTCTCCGGGTCGTTGTACCAGGCGTAGCGCACGGCGGCGGGCTCGCTGACCTCGGGACTCGAGACCACGACCGTCTCCCCGTCGATCCGGGCCTCGGCGGGGTGGAAGATCCGGTCCTCCCCGGCGATCACGAAGCCCTTCAGCTCGCCCCCGGCGGCCTTCAACCCTCCGGCGGTATGGTCGAACCAGACCCGCAGCGAAGAGCCTTCCCGCGTGAGCTGGCGGAAGACGGGCCCCGAGTATTCGATGCCGCTCTTGCCGTAGACCGTCGCCAGCGCCCACAGCGCGAGCCGCTTGCCCACGTCCTGCTTGTTGCGGGGGTGGATGTCGGTTGGGTTGCCGATGTCGATGGTCACCGCCATGCCGGTGTTGCGCAGGTGGAGCGCCTCGGCCTGGGACTCGCGCAGCACGGGCCAGTCCCGCGCCTCGCCGGCCTCGAAATTGGCCAGTTGGACGAAGCCGAAGGGGAAGTCGCCCTGGGCCCAGCGCGCCCGCCAGTCCTCGATCATCGTCCGGAACAGCCGCCGGTACAGAAAGGCCTCCTCGTTGCCCGAATTCGCCTCGCCCTGGTACCAGATGGCGCCGCGGATGTTGAACGGCGTGAGCGGAGCGATCATCGCGTTGTAGAGCGACGCCGGGGCGTGCTGGTGTCCGGGGCCGCGGGGAGCCCTGGGCCGCCGGGGCGGCTGCTTGCCCTCGGCCTTCGCCTTTTCGGCCTGCCGCTTCCACTCCTCCAGCCGCCGCCGGTAGCGGAGCCGCTCGGACGGGTAATTGGCGATCACCTCGTCCCAACGCCGCAAGTACTCCTGCAGCGCCGGATCGGCTTTCAACGCCTCGATGCTCGTCCAGGCCTCGGCCGGAGTGCCGCCCCACGAGGAGTGGATCACCGCCACCGGCACGCCCAGCTCGCGGTGCAAGTAACGGCCAAAGAAGTACCCGACGGCCGAGAAACTCCCCACCGACTCTGGCGAACAGGGGCCCCAGGCCCCCTCGACGTCGGCCAGCGGCGCCTCCGCGGTCTTCCGCTTCACCTGGAACAGCCGGAGGCGCGGGTATTTCGCCGCGGCGATCTCCTGTTCGGCATTACGCACACGCGACACCGGCCACTGCATGTTCGACTGCCCCGAAGCCACCCAGACCTCTCCCACGAGCACGTCGGCGATGACGATTTCGTTCTCGCCCCGGATCCGCATCTCGTCCGGACCGCCCGGGCGCAACGGCTTCAAGTAAGCTTCCCACTCGCCATTGCTTCCGGCGGCCGTCTTCACCGTCTGGTCGCGGAAGACCACCGTCACCGACTCGCCCGGCGAGGCCGTGCCCCAGATACGAACCGGGATGCCGCTCTGGAGCACCATGTGGTCCGAGATCAGACTCGGGAGCGAAACCGCGGCCGTCAGGCTCGAAGCGGCCAGGAGGGCCAGCAGGACAACCGGTATGAACCAGGCAGGATTCCGTCTCGTCATAGGTTCACACTATGTCATACTCACCGTTGAAGACCCAAGCTTTGCGCGCGGGTCCTTCCACGGAGTACGCCCATGGAAATCCGCGTTGAAAAAATTGGCGGGGAGACTTTCCGGGTCACCGTATCCGGACCGCCGGAGACCACGCACACCGTGACCGTGGAGCCGGCCTATTACGAGAAGCTCACCGGCGGCTCCGTACCGGTGGAGACGCTCATCGAGAAGTCGTTCGAGTTTCTGCTCGAGCGCGAGCCGAACACGAGCATCCTGCGGCGGTTCTCGCTCCCCGTCATCCAGAGCTACTTCCCCGAGTACGAGCGGACGATCCGCCGGCGGCTCGGCTGAGCCCGCAGCCTCAGCTCTCGAGCTTGGGATAGAGCAACCGCCCCATCCGCTCCGTGCGCGCCCGGAACAGGTGGCCTTCGATCGAGGTCACGTACAACGTCTTCAGGTCGGCGTCGCCGAAAGTGCAGTTGGTGGGCTTGTAGCACGGCACCGGGTGCTGCTCCAGGATCTCGCCCGTGGGGCTGAAGACGTAGATCATCGGCCCGGGGCCGGAATCGGTGGATCCGGCAGTGGCCACGATGCAGCCTTCGGTGTCGAGCACCATGCCGTCGATGCCGCGGTGGGGGCCGAAATCGTGCAGTACTTCGTAGTCGCCCAGCGTGCCGTCGTCCTTCACTGGATAGGCCCGCAGCTCCCGCTTCTCTTCAGGCAAGCGGCCGGACTGGGCCACGTAGAGCGTCGAGTAATCGAGCGAGAACAGCAGCCCGTTGGGCCGCGTGGTGTCGAAGGTGACGCGGGTGATCGCCCATGTGCCGTCAGGCTGCGGGTCGAGCCGGTAGACCGAGTCGTGGTCCAGCTCCTTGAGGTCCTGCGTCTTGCTCCACTCGCCGGCGGCCCCTTCGTACCAGGGGTCGGTGAACCAGATGCGGCCCTCCAGGTCGATGGCCAGATCGTTGGGCAAGTTCAGCCGCTTGCCTTCGTAACGGTCCGCCAGCACGGTTACGCCGCCGTCCGGCTCGAAGCGCACCACGCTGCGGCCGCCGCCGCAGCAGCCGTAGAGGCGGCCGTCAGGGTCGAACATCAGGCCGTTGGTGTAGTTGGTGTTCTCGCGGTAGACGGTGCAGCTCTTCTTCGCCGGGTCCCACCGCATGATCCGGCAGGCGTGGATCTGGGTGAACAGCAGTCCGCTGCCGTCCCAGGCCGGCCCCTCGGCCACGCCCCCGTAGGGCTCCACCAGCAATTCGAAATCCCAGCTCAAAACTCGGTCCTCCTGTCTCCCGGCCCAGACGTCCGACGCTGAGGCCGCAAGAGATAGGATACTCAGGTTATGAAGGTTCTCGCACTACTTGCCGCCGGAGGTTTCCTGTTGTCACTATCTTCGTGTTCGCAGTCGGGCAGCCCGGACATCGAGAAAGCCCGGGAGAGTATCACCGCCGAAGGCCTGATGGCCCACATCCGCACGCTGGCCTCCGACGAGTTCGAAGGCCGCCTGCCGGGTACGCCCGGCGAAGAGCAGACGGTCGAATACTTGATCGAGCAGTTCCAATCTCTGGGCCTCAAGCCGGGCAACCCCGACGGCACGTATGTACAGGAAGTGCCGCTCGCCGGCTATGATTCGAAGCCCCAGGCCACCCTCACCGCTCGCGGCCACCGCGTGCCGCTGAAGTGGCTCGACGACTATGTGGCCGTCTCCCGCCGGCTCGTGCCGGAAGTCGAGGTGGCGGACTCCGACGTCGTCTTCGTCGGCTACGGCGTCGTGGCGCCGGAGTACGACTGGGACGACTACAAGGACGTGGACGTCCGCGGCAAGACGATCGTCATGCTGATCAACGATCCGCCGGTCCCGGATCCGCAGGACCCGTCCAAGCTGGATGAGAAAGTCTTCAAGGGCCGGGCGATGACCTACTACGGCCGCTGGACCTACAAGTACGAGATCGCCTCCGAAAAAGGGGCCGCCGCGGCCATCATCGTCCACGAGACGGACCCCGCGGGCTACCCCTGGGAAGTGGTGCGCAATGGCTGGAGCGGCGAGAACTTCGACCTCCAGAACCCGAACAAGAACATGGACCGTGTGCCTGTCGAGGGCTGGATCACGCTCGAGAAGGCCCGCGAGCTGTTCCGCGCCTGCGGCAAAGACTTCGACGCGCTGAAGAAGGCCGCCGTTAACCGGGATTTCCGCCCCGTCGCCCTTTCCGCCAAGGCCTCCTTCAAGATCGAGAACAAGCTGCGCAACGTTCGCTCCCGCAACGTCATCGCCCGCCTCGATGGGCGCGACGACGCCCACCGCGGCGAGTACATTATCTACACCGCCCACTGGGACCACCTCGGCAAGGACGACTCCCTGGAGGGTGACAAGATTTACAACGGCGCCTACGACAACGCCTCCGGCACTGCGGCGCTGCTCGAGATCGCCAAAGCTTTCACCAGACTCGATCCGCCGCCCCGGCGCACCATCCTCTTCATGGCCGTTACGGCCGAAGAACAAGGGCTGCTCGGAGCCCGCTATTACGCCGAGCACCCCCTCTACCCGCTCGAGAAGACTCTAGCCGACATCAACGTGGACGGGCTGAACCCCTGGGGGCTCACCAAAGACATCGAGATCATCGGCTACGGCAATTCCACCCTCGACGACGTAGCCGAGGCCGTCGCCCGGTCCCGGGGCCGCACCATCGTCCCGGATACCTTCCCCGAAAAGGGTTTCTTCTACCGCGCCGACCACTTCGAGTTCGCCAAACAGGGGGTCCCGGCGCTCTACACCCACTCCGGGGTGGATTTCGTCGGCAAGCCCGAGGGCTGGGGCAAAAAGAAGAAAGAGCAGTTCATCGCCGAGGACTACCATAAGCCTTCTGACGAGATCAAACCGGACTGGGACCTTGCCGGGGCCGTCGAGGATGCCCGCTTCCTATTCGAGTGCGGCGTCGTCGTCTCCGAGGTGAACGAATGGCCCGCGTGGAAGGAGGGCGCCGAGTTCAAAGCCAGACGCGAGGCGATGCTCGGCAAGAGGTGAGGTAAGGTTGGGGCGATGACCCGCCGCCGATTCCTGGAAACGCTCCTGGCTTCGACGGGCGGTCTCGGCGTCTCCGGGGCCGCAAGGCGGCTCCCGAATATCGTTTTTATGATCGCCGGCGGATGGCGCGGACCAACGTGGCCGGGCGTGGATGAAGAGCTGGAAGCGCCGAATCTCGCCCGGCTCACCGCCGAGGGAGCGTGGTTTACCCGCGCTTACACGGCCAACCCCGAGCCGGGACCGGGCCGCGCCGCCATCCTGACCGGCCTTTACCCCCATGCCTGCGGCGTCTTCACCGACGGCGACCGGATCTCCGAGGATGCCGCCACGTTGGCCGAGATCCTCGCTGAGGTTGGCTATGAATCCGGCTTCGTCGGCCATTGGCGCCTGGACGGCCACGCTGTTCCCGGCTACGTTCCGCCGGGGCCGCGCCGCCACGGCTTTACCTACTGGGCAGCCGCCAACCGGGTCCGCCGCTATTACGATGCGCCGTACTTCCTTGACTCCCCCGAGCCTAGGACGGCTTCGGGATTCGAACCAGAGTTCCAAGCCCGCCTCGCCGCGAAGTTCATGGAAAAACAGCGTCAGAACCCGTTTTTTCTGTGCCTCGCCTGGGGCCCTCCCGCCGGTCCTCGGCTAGCCCCGCCCCGTTTCCGCGAACTCTACCGGGAGCGCCGTTTCTCCTTGCGTCTCAACGTGCCCGCCGAAAGCGCCCCGGCCGTCCAACAGGCGCTGGCCGAATACTACGCCATGTGCTCGGCCCTGGACGCCTGCGTCGGGCTGGTGCTGGACTCGCTGGAGGAATCCGGCGCGGGCGGCGACACCATCGTCGTGTTCACCTCGGACTCCGGAGACATGCTGGGCTCCCACGGGCTCCAGGGCGCCCGCATCTTCTACGAAGAAGCCGTGCGCGTTCCCCTCGTCATCCGCTACCCGGCCGCCATCGCAGCCGGCGCCGTGCACCATTTGCCGGTCTCCACCACCGATATCGTCCCCACCGTCCTGTACCTGGCCGGCTTCCGAATGTCCGGCTTGCCCGGCAGGAACCTCGCTGGCGTCATCGAGGGCGGAGAAGTAAAGGGACCGGAATCGGTATACTGCCAGGGACGCCTTGGCTCGCGCAGCGAGTGGCGCATGGTCGTCCGCGGGTTCGATAAGGTCGTCGCAGACCGGGAAATGCGGATCACCCACCTTTACAATCTCAGCCGAGACCCGTACGAGATGGAGAACCTTGCTGGGGAAAAACCTTTCCGGCGCACCCGCGACGAGATGCGCGCGATCCTCCGCGACTGGATGCGGCGGGCGGCCGACAAAATACTGCCATCGGGGTTAAAGGTCCGTGAGTGAGATCGTTCTGCGGCCCATCGGGCGGGTGGTTTCCGAGTTTCGTCATCGCAAAGGAGTTCCGCGCCTCGGCGGGCCCGCCGCCGTCGAGCTGTTCCCGGAGTTCGAGCCGGGCCTGCACCGGCTGGAGAAGCATTCGCACCTGTGGGTCCTTGCTTGGCTCGACCAGGCCGAACGCGACGTCTTGCAAGTCATCCCGCGAGGGATCCCCGAACGTACCGAAGCCAACCTTCACGGCGTCTTCGCCGTGCGTTCGCCGGTCAGACCCAACCCCATCGGTCTCACCCTGGCCCGCATCGTCCGCGTCTCCGGCTCCCGCATCGAGTTCGACCGCTTGGATTTCATCAACGGCACCCCGGTGATCGACCTCAAGCCCTACTTCCTCTCCCGCGACGCCGTCTACGCCGCCCGCAATACTCAGATCGGCAGGCCTGCGGACCGCGAGGCCCTGTTTGAGTCGCTGCGCACCCAAGCGGTGAACTTTTGCGGCGGCCACGGGCGAGAGCTCGACGTTGCTGTGGAAATATACACCGATTTCCGCGCGGATGTCTTGGACTTCACTGAACCGCAAGGTCTCCGCGCCACCGTGCCCTTGACTCGCCCGGTGCTGATCGACGCCTTTATCGGCATGACCCGTTGCACTCCAGGCCGCGGCACTCTGAAGTTCAGCTCGAATCTCGAGGTGGTCCTGGAACACCAGCACGGCTTGGCGCGTTATCAACTACTGCCCACCAACCGCTTCCGCCGGCTGATTCCGTGAGTTCCTTGACCTCGAGCCTCATGAAGTACGTTACACGACGACGTCTAGGATTACGATAGGGAGGACACAAGATTTGGGCTCCACAACTCGAAGGCTCAATCAGCTCGAAGCATGAGGAGGCCAACGCTGACAACCTCCAATCTCTTGTTGCTCAATCGGTTAGGACTCAATCGAACCGCCCTCTGCCAGAGCCAAATTCGTGTGCCTCCCCCATCTGCCTGAACCAGACCGCACGCCTGCAGGCCAGCGTTGCTCGGATCGGGACACAAACTCCTAGTACTCAATGCGGGCTCGACAGACCGTCGGCGGCCCGGAACCCCGACAAACCCCTTGCCTTTCCCATGCTGTTGAGTCATAATGTGGGGCAGCCTGCAGACCAGCGGCGGTAAGTGTCTGTGCGGGCGGCAGGAGGAGAGCTATGAAACGTTCGTTAGCGGCGATTGCCCTACTACTCGTTGGCACGTTTGCTGCTCAGGCCGATTTCATCGACAATGGCGATTTCGAAGCCGTTGACGGTCGGGTTGGATTAACGAATTCCACCGCATTGAATAACTTGGGGAGTCCCGGCTATGAGTGGTGGGACACTTACGCCAGCCTGCCCAGTGCGACCGGCCCCGGAGATAGTTGGACGCAGGGGACGTTGGCGAATCGGATCGAGGTCCAGCGGCGGTTTCCGGAAGGGCTCGTCGTGGAACTGGACACCCACGGAGTCGCTGGTAACGGCGATATGTACTGCTGCTACAACAGTTCCATCCAGCAGACCTTCGAGATCGGGGCCGGCGATCCTACTGCCTTTTGGCTTGCCTTCGATTACCGCAGCCGTTTGTCGGAATGGCAATCCGCCTTGAACACTTCCCAAATTCCCGATCCGAACCAGGGGCTGACGACGTTCGCTATCGGCGTGTACCTCGACGGGCAGCAGATCATGGTCGTGGACAAGCCGACCCAAGAGACGTGGCAAAGACAGATGTCGTCCGAGCTGAATTTGTCGGTCGGGATGCACACGCTTGAATTTCGGGCTCTGGGTTTAGCTGACTCTTTCGGCGCTCTGTTGGACAATGTGAGTTTGCTCCCCGTGCCGGAACCGATGTCGTTTGCGCTGGTCGGGGCCGGTTTGCTCGGCTTGTTCTACCTGCGGCGCCGGCAAAGTGCGTAGTACCTTCTGCTGAGGAATCAAGAATTTACTGTGGCGGGCTTTGTCAGCCCGCCATTTCCTTCTCCGCTGTCCAATTTTGCCGCTTTGGGGATGAATTGCGCTCAGACCACCCGGAGCCCCTCGCGCCCTGCTTGCCAGACCGCTAGGCTGCAGAAACCTGCCTTGGAACCTCGCTTGGCTGTAGCGACGAGGGCAGCCGGAAATCCGTTACGGCTCAGAGCTATCCGGCTCCTGTTCGACGGTGAAACCGGCCCCGGACTCTTCTCACCAGCTCCACGAGGTTGCTAAAGAAGTAGTCCCGACCTGCCGATTACGTCCGTGGATTCGTGTGGTGTCACGTGTACGGTCTTTTGACTCGCCGGTGGCCTTAGACACCCACGCAAGAGGACGCAAATCGATGAAAAGGATAGCTTTCCTCGCCCTGTTCGTGGTAACCGCCGCGGCCGAACTCTGCGCCCAGGCTACGCCCCACAAGGTCACGATTTACGCCAGCCACCCCCAGGCCAGGTTTCGAGTGGATGGCATCCCGTACACTGGCTCGGCCACGTTTTTTTGGGTCGAAGGCACTCAGCATGTGCTGGAGTTCCAGCAGTCCAAAGATGGATACCAGTACATCGGGGGAAACAACCCGTACTCAAACACTCGTTTCGTGTTCCGCGGCTGGGTGGACCACTCTGGCGTGATGAATCTCGGGGCTGGGCCGATCATATCTGTCATCGCTCACCCGGAGGCGAACCTCATCGAATTGCGGGTCGAGGTCGAACACCGCGTGACACTGAACTTCTGGGACGTGCCCACCCCGCTGGCGGACCCGAGTGATGCAGTTTGTACCCCTGAAGCGGCGAACGGAGCCGGCGTGGTCTTCGTCAATTCCACGTGCTACTACCGGAACACCAGTTTGTGGGTGCCGGAAGGCGAGGTCAGACTCGAGGCCTACGCTTACCCCGGGTTTGCTTTCATCGGCTGGATGCTCAATGGCGGTCCCCCGAACAGCTTCCTGCAGGAAATCAATGTCGTGGCAGCAATGACGATCACGGCGGTATTCCGTCCAGCGAAACGCGTCAAGTTCTTGACGGAACCGCTAGGGCTCGAAGTCCTTGTGGACCGCGCTCGCATCAAGACCCCGTCGCAGGATCCCTGTCCCACTACGGACCTCTTGCCGCCGAGTCCGGCGCCGGGTGCGTCTCCAGCCTGCCGGGGGGAATTCGATTGGGCGCTCGGTACCCGCCACGTGATCGGCGCGCCGTCTCCCCAATACGACGTGACCGGCACGCCATGGGTGTTCGACTCTTTCAGCAACGGGCAGGGCAACCACTCGGTGTACGAAGTCACCAGCCTGTCAGGCCAGGAGGTGCTGGTGGCGCGGTTTGTCAAGGGCGCCCGGGTGAGCTTCGTCACCCAGCCCAGCGGCTTCAAACTCACCATCGACGGCCGGGACAACTGGCTCTCCTATAACTTCGTCGTTGCGCCGGGCAAAGTCTTCACCGTCTCGGCCCCGTCAGAGCAAATCGACAAGGACGGCCGGAAGTGGGTGTTCGCAGGCTGGTCCAACGGCGGCGAGCAGACCCAGGAAGTCACCATCCCCGAGGATGCCGTCGAGCACGGGTTCCGGCTCACCGCCCGCTACGAGCTCCTCAGCCAATTGGTGGTGGAAACTGTACCCGTCCGAGTCCCCGTCGAGGTGGACGGCGCCACTTGCGATACCCCTTGCGTCATCGACCGGCCCGACGGGACCGAAGTCACCGTCACCGTGCCGGCCCAACACAGCATCAATCATGCTTTCCGTGTTGACTTCCACTCGTGGGCGGACGGCGGTGAGCGTTCGCGGACGGTCACCCTCACCGGTGCTGAGCCGATCCGCCTGAAGGCAAACTACGTCAAAAAGTACTGGCTGGAGACCAAGTCGGTTCCGGAGGGTGGCGCCGCCTTTACGTTGAATCCGGCTTCCGAAGACGGCTTCTACCAGGAAGGAACCCTCGTCCGCGTAACGGCCGAAGCGAACGAGGGATACCGGTTCCGCCGCTGGGAGGGAGACCTCCAGGGAACCTATCCCGCCGGCCAGTTGAAAATGGACCGGCCGCGGCGGGCCATCGCCATGCTTGACGAAATCGAAGTTGCGCCGCCGGCCTGGGTGCAGAACGCCGCCGGACCGACACCGGAGGAAGTTGTGGCCCCAGGATCGATCATCTCGATCTATGGTTCTAAGCTTGCCCCCCACCTCCAGATCGGTCCGACGAATCCGCTGATGCAAACGCTGCTCGGCACGACTGTCATGGTGGATGGCCGCATCCTGGCGCTGCTGTTCGTCTCGCCAGAGCAGATCAATGCAGTGTTGCATCCGGATACTCCGGAAGGCAAGCAGACCGTGGTCATCAGCCGCCCGGGCGAGTTGGACATCACGACTGAGATCGAAGTGCGGCGCAACGCGCCCGGACTCTTCACTCGGGTGTTCGGGGAACGTCTCTTCGCCATGGCCTCCCATGAGGATGGCAGCCCGGTCACGCCGGACAGCCCAGCGCGCCGCGGCGAGGTAGTCACCATTTACGGTACGGGCTTCGGGCCTTATGACAAGGTCGCCCCTTACGGCTTCCCCCTGCCCGAAAGCCCCGAGTTCCTCACCGTAGACAAGGTTGAAGTTTTCGCCGGCGATCAGCTCTTGGAACCACAATTCGTCGGCGGCGCCCCAGGATTTGCCGGAACCGACATCATCCGGCTGCCCATTGGCGAAAACCTGCCCGCAGCCTCAACCGTCGAGCTGAAAGTACGCGTGAACGGGCGGGAGAGTAATACCGTCTTGTTCCCCCTCCAATAGCGCCCTCCAAGGAGCAAGCCCGGCGGCCGGTGAGGCCGTCGGGCTCCTCCCTTCCCTCCGGAGCTCACGACTCCGGCTCCCGCGTCAACACGTAATAGAACCCGAAGCGGTCGCGGCTCGGCTCTATGTAATCTTCCAGGCCCCGCAGCAGTCCAGGGGGAAGCTCCGGCGACATCCACTTACCGATGAGCATGTTCTCGTCCACCCTCCGGATCTCGTCGTGGAACACGGTGAAATCGTCGAGCCGTAGGAACTCATCGGTGAAACTCGGCTCCATCGAGCCGGCGAGGAGCCCGAAACGGTAACGGCCTTCCAGCTTTCCCCGGCGCCGTGTGAACGTCAGCCGGAAAAGCACGGGGTTCGCCCGGTTCAGCAAACTCACGTTTGGACGCGTCAAGAACACCAGATGGCCCCGCCAGCTTCCCAAGAGCTCCTCCATCGACGGAACCCCAACCCGTGGATGCCGGAAGACCGCCTGATGGTCTTCCACCGACATCTTCTCGAAGGGGTAGTTGTGGCGCTCCATTACGAACGTAGCTACCTCGATGCCGTTCGGGAACTCGCCTACATGCATCACCCCGATCGCCGAATCTTCGTCGATGATCTTGATCGTGTCGTAGACGGCCTTGTAGGGATGGTTCTTGTAAGTCAGTAACAGCACCTCGTCCCCAGCCCGGAAATACCGCCGGCCGTTGTTCGGATAGGCGACCACCCGAACCTCCGGATCTCCGGGAATCGCCGAGAGTTCGTAGTTGACCACGTGCCCGGTCGCGATGCCGTTCTCTACCTTGTCGAACCGCTTCCAGAACGAACCGCCGGCGAAGGCGCCTGCCGCCTTCCGGCCGGCCTCGTCTGTCCCGGCCTGAGTCAACCGCTCGGCCCATCCGAGCAGGCTGTCCCGCGCAAACGACCCCTTCCAGAACGAGTCCCGGAAGATCCGCTTCTTGTCGAAGTCGATGCGGACTTGCCGGGTGTTCACCAATTCCTCGATGGGCTTGGTCGGTTGGTCCCGGAGAATCGCCTGCAGCTCGGCAGTGGGCCGCGTCGAGAAGAAGTCCGGTTCCTCGGCGCCTCGCAGCACGGCCCCCCGCACATCTTCCGGTAACGCCCCCGGTGCGGCTGCCAGCGGATCATACTCGCCCAGCACGAAGCGCGTCGTGAAGGCCAGGAACCGCACCTGGGCCTGGAGCTTGAGCAGCGGATCGGAGGTGTTCGTCACGCGGAACGAACCGAGAAAGTCGGTCAGGTTGCGGACGGCGGAGAGATCCTCGAAAGTGCGGAACTTCATCAAGGCTGTACTGAACTCCTCCAAACGGCTGTTCCTTTCCTCATAAACCCGGCAGAACAGCGTCGTGTAATCTTCCAGCACCTCCCTCATCGCCCGCAGCCCGCCCGTCTCCTCCTTCTGCATATATTTGCGGCCTTCTAAAACGAACTGCCTGCCCTCGGGGGACGCGAATTCGAGGTGGTAGCGCATCTCGGCTTCCCGGGTCTGTTCGTTCACCCGCAAGTAATTGAAAAACGAGCGCCGCGGATCGACCGGCATTTTCATGGGCTCGCCCCCGCCGAAAGAGCCGAGCGTAATCTCCCCGCTGAGACGGGCCTCGTGCGCAGCTCCGGTGAGGAATTCGTTGACGTCGGAGATCTGCATGCGGACCCGGAACTCGATGTCCACAGCGCTGCTCCCTTCCTCTTCCCAAGCCAGGCCTTCCTCGATTGGCTGATGCCGGCCCACCATTCTTTCATCGAAGGTCATGCCTAGCCCGGACGGCAGTTCGGTCTCGAAAAACGGCGCAAGAAACCGGTTCGGTGGGATCTCTTTGCGTTGCGTCCGGTGAAGCAGATAGTAGAAACCGAACCGGCGTCCCCCGTCGCCGTCGGGCTCAGGATGCAGCAACCCCAACGATGTTGCCGGCAACAGCGCTTCCGCCCCCGGCGGAATTCGCATCACGTACTTGCCGATCATCAGATCGTCGTCCAGCTTGCGGATCTCGTCGTGAAACGGCGTGAAGTCGTGCAACTCGAAGTGGTTCGCCACGAATCTCGGGGTCACGAGCCCCTCCATCAATCCCAGAAGCTGGTAGCGCGCCTCGAGGCGTCCGTCCGGTTTCCGGTCGAAGTGGAGATAGGCGAGAGACGTGGCATGATTGGCGTTCGAGACGGCCTCCATTCGCCACACGCCTGCCAGTTCCTGAAGTTCCGGAGCTGTCGCCGCTTGCCAGAGCCGCCGGTGGTCTTCCACCGTCATCTGGCCGTAGCCGTAGGTCCGGGTCATGGGAAACGTGAACAGCCGGATCCCGTGCGGGTAGACGCCGAAATAGACCCTGCCGATCAGCAGGTTCTCGTTGATGACTTTGAAGACGTCGTAATAGCCCTGCCACGGCGGGTCCTCGTAGCGCAGCAGGATGTAACGGCCCGGATCGAGATCGCCAGTGCGCTTCTTGATCTCGATCTCTTCGAGCGTGTTCCGGGCGTTGATCCGCCCGTCGGTGTCCGACGTGATCCCCACCACGCGCCGCCGCTTCTTGAAAAACCGTTTCTTGAAGCCGGTGAAGATAGCCGCCGACATCGTGTTGAGCACGTGGCCTGGCGGGAAAAAACCCTTCCAGTACTCGTCGTTGGTGATCGTCCGCGCCGCCGCATCGATCGACCGGCGGCCGCTGTTCAGCATCACCTCGATGGGCTTGGTGGGCGCTTGCCGGAAAAGCTTGTCGAGCTGGAACTCCGGCCATTCGATCACCGCCCGGGCGTCGATCGAGGCGAAGCCGGCCGAACGCCGCGGTTCGGGGAACCGGTCTCCGCCCTCGTGGCGCACGATCCGTTCCGCGATCCGCTCGGCCAGCGCCGAGATCGTCAAGAACGGATTCACTCCCAGCGCCGTCGGAACGATCGCCCCATCCGCCACGTAGAGCCCTTCGTGGACCGAGCCCTCGCCCGAAAAGACCCGCCCGTATTCGTCCACCGCGCCCTGCATGTAGTCCTCGCCCATCGGACAGCCGCCCAGCGGGTGGGCGGTGATCAGGTGGCGAACGCCGAACATCGACCATAGTGGGTTCTCGATGAACGAGGCGCCCTGGGCGCGGGCGTGGCGCCGCAGCTCCTGGTTGATGCGTGAGAACACAGGCTGTCCACCTGCGTCACGCCAGACGATCCGCATCCGCCCGTCCCTCTCGAACCAGGGCGCGTCGAACTCCATGAACCCGCGCGAATCGTCGAAACCCATGCAGAGGTAGAGCATCGTGTGATTCAAGGCCCCGGCCGCCTCGTCCCCGCCCAGCGGGTTCATGTCCCTCAGAATTCGGGCCCGCTCGGCCGCTTCGTCCCCGGCGTCGGTATCCTCGCGCTGAAGGAACGGGAAGGCCGCTTTGGCCGCCTCCACGTACGCCGAAGGGAACGAGAGATCCTCGATGGCGAAGCGCTCCTCCAGCCGGTCTCCCAGATAACGCAGTATGCCCACGATGGTCGGCCCCGGAGCCCGCACGACACGCCCGCTGCGCGTATCTGTCCCGAATCCCAACACGTTCGTCTGATGGTCGCCGTTGTAAGCAAGTCCGAAAAAATCCCCGTTGCCGCCGAACGACGTTCCGATGGCCGGCGAAAGCTTGAGCCCATGCATCTGGCTCCGCATCAGGATCTCGGTCGAATTGATCGATCCCGCCGCCAGGATGACGTTCCCGGCATCGAGTGTGAACTTTCGGCTCGAGCGCTTGCTCGGATAATGGCGGCCGTGAATCCTCCATCCGCCGCCATCCAGCTTCTCGATCCACTCCACCTTCGTCTGTGTGAAGATGTCGGCCCCGGCGCGAAAGGCCATCGGCAGGTAGTTCATGTAAAGGGTGTTCTTTGCCCCCACGTTGCAGCCCGAGACGCAGTCCCCGCAGTCGGTGCAAGGAACTTGCGGCACTCCGTGGGGATTCGTCCCGTCGATGTCGAAGTTCACCGTCAGATCCAGCGCTTCGGCCTTCATCCCCAACTGCGCTCCCCGGCGCCCCAGCGCCTGGACCTTCAGCAGCTCCGCCGCCCGGGGATGAGGCCTTGCCGCCAGCACGCTCCGCGTTCGCTCGTAGTACTGCTTCATCCCTTGCATCGTGATCGAGGCCGGCCAACCGCCCTTCTCGAACACGTCCTCGTCCGGAACAATGGCCACGTTTGCATTCACCAACGAAGTTCCCCCGAGTCCGGAACCTTTGATCACTGAGATGTCCCGGTAGCTCAGCAATTCGTATAGCCCCAACGGATTGGCGCTGGAGCGCTGCTCGCGGAGCGCCGTGTCAAGCCGGTCTGGGAATGATCCGATGGGCCACTCGCGCCCCCTCTCGAGAACGCACACCGAAGGCTTCCCCCCGCTTCCCGACGCTGCGATGCGCGCCGCTGTAATCGCCCCTCCGTAGCCCGACCCCACGACGACGAAATCGTAGGCCTTTTTCCTCTGATCCCAAGGTTTCGACAGCATCTTCCCCTCCAAGGTGATTCTTGACTGCTTCGCCAAGTATGGCGCACACGCCGGCGAAAGGAAAGCAACAATACCTGTTGGACTTCGACTGCGCCGTTTGTGGTACCCAGTGGTGTATGCGCATCCGGACTTCCTCACTCGTTCCTCTGCTTCTCCTCGTGGTCTTCGCGGCGCTGCTTCCGGCCCGGGTGATGACGCCGAAGGACGTGGCTGCGCTCCGCTCAGTCGTTTCCGCCAAGATCTCGCCAGACGGCAAGTTCATCGCTTACGTCTTGCTCGTCCCCCGCAAGCTCTTCGAAGAAGACGACGGCCCGGCCTGGACCGAGCTCCACGTCTGGGACGAGACCCGCGGCAGCCGCCCGTTCGTCACCGGGCAGGTGAACGTCTCGGCCATCGACTGGACGCCCGACGGCAAGGGCATCAGCTTCCTGGCCAAGCGCGGCAAGGACAAAGCCCGTTCCCTCTACGTCATCCCGATCGACGGCGGCGAGGCCCGCAAGGTACTCGAACACGAAACCGGCATCAGCGGATACGCTTGGCTAGGCGACGGATCTCGAGTGGTTTTCCGCGCTCCGGAAAAACTCGACAAAGAGCGGGAAAAACTGAAGAAGAAGGGTTTCAAGCAGGAGATCTTCGAAGAGGACCTCCGTTACACCCGCGCCTGGATCGCCACCTTGAACGGGGACAAGCCGCAAAAGCGACGTCTGGAGCTCGAAGGCACCGTCAACGGCATCTACCCCTCTCCCGACGGCAAACTCCTGGCGGTGAAGCTGGCGCCCAAACCTCTGGTGGACCACAGCTACATGTACACGCGGGTCCACGTCGTCCGCGCCTCCGACGGGTCGCTCGTTTATAAGATCGACAATCCCGGCAAGCTCGGCGCTGTCCGCTGGAGCCCCGACAGCCGCCATGTGGCCTTGGTCGCCGGCGCCGACGAGCACGACCCGAACGCCGGCCGTCTGTTTCTCGCCGACGTGGAGGCCAAGACGACCGGGAAGTTCTTCCTCGAGGATGAAGGCGACGTCGCCGGCATCGCCTGGAAGGACAATCGCACGCTGCTCTACACCTGGGATCACGGCGTCGAAACCGAACTCCGCAGCTTCGACATCGTCACGAAAAAGTGGAAAACCGTCGCCCGCCGGGCTTGGCCCTCCATGGACGTCTGCCGCCGCACCGGCCGGGTGGCCTTCCTCGGCGATACGCCCGCACACCCCAGGGAGCTCTTCATCCTCGATCCCGGCTCGGGCGAGCCGCGCCGCGTCACCGATTCGAACCCCTGGCTCAAGGAGATCCGGCTCGCCAAGCAGGAGGTCATCGAGTTCCAAGCTCGCGACGGCCTGAAACTCCAAGGGATGTTGATCCATCCCCTCGATGAGAAGCCCGGCCAGCGCTATCCGCTGATCATCGTGGTCCACGGCGGTCCGGAGTCGCACTACCGCAACGGGTGGCTCACCAGTTACACCGGCCTGGGGCAGGTAGCCGCCGCTCGCGGTTTCGCCGTCTTCTACCCCAACTACCGGGCGTCCACAGGCCGCGGCGTGGCCTTCTCCAAACTCGACTTCGGCCGTCCCGCCATGGAAGAGTTCGACGATATCGTTGACGCCGCAAAACACCTCGTCCGGATGGGTCTGGTGGACGAAAAGAAAGTCGGCGTCACGGGCGGTTCGTACGGCGGTTACGCCACCGCCTGGTGTTCCACCGCCCTCAGCGAGCACTTCGCCGCCGGCGTCATGTTCGTCGGCATCAGCGACAAAATCTCGAAGCTCGGCGCCACGGACATCCCCGACGAAGTCTATCTGGTCCACGACCGCTACCGGCTTTGGGAGAATTGGGACCTGTTCCTGAAGCAAAGCCCGATCTACTACGTTGAGAAGGCCCGCACTCCCCTTCTCATCCTTCATGGAAAAGCGGATCCCCGGGTTCCGCCGCTACAATCGCTCGAGCTGTACCGGCACTTGAAGACCTTGGGCAAGGTCCCCGTCCGGCTCGTCTGGTACCCCGGCGAAGGACACGGAAACCGCCGGGCGGCGGCGCGCTATGACTACAATCTCCGCGCGCTGCGCTGGTTCGAACACTACCTCAAGGGCAAGGGCGGGGATCCGCCCGACCGGAATCTGGATTACGGTTTCGATGAGAAGAAAGAATAGGAAGTCAAACTAGGCTCCCCGGCGCCGTAAGGGGGGCGGAACGTTTCGCCCCGCTCCGTCCCCTCGGCGCGCTCATGTCTCGCGGGCCCTTCCGCCCGCCTCGACGCCCACTTACACGACGTACGGCTTCCGGTACTCCCGCGTCAGGAGCTTGTTCGCCTCCCAGTCGTTGACGAAGCTCCGCCGCCGCTCGTCGAGCACGAGCTTGCGCTTCACCCGGTAGCTAATGTTGGCGAGGTGGCAGAGGTTGGCGCTGATGACGCCGATCTCCACATCCGCGTTCAAGTCCTTGTAATTCCGGGTCCGGCAGGCCTTGAGGAAGTTCTCCATGTGCAGGACCGTGCCCTCCTCTTTGCTCGGCGGCTCGTCCATCACCTTTTCCCGTTTCTCACCCTTGTACACCCGGAATCCATCGTGGCCTACCCACATCCAGCCGTCGCTGCCGAAGTAGATGTCGCCAACCACGTTGCGCGGCGTCACCGGCAGGCCCGCCTCGGGCCCGGTGAGCAGGCCGCGGACCTCGAACTGGATCTGCATGTCGCCGTAATCCAGGGTCACGAACTGAGTGTTCGGCGTCTCCTGGTCGTCGTCGTAGATGTACTTGCCGCCGCTCGAGAAGACCCAGTTGGGCATTCCCAACTCGCCCAGGCCCCAGCGCGCCAGGTCCATCTCATGGACGCCTTGGTTGCCGATGTCGCCGTTGCCCGTGTCCCAGAACCAGTGCCAGTTGTAGGCGTACTTGTTCCGGCTGAACGGCTTCCACTGCGCCGGCCCCAGGAACATGTCCCAGTCGATGCCCGGCGGCACCGGCTCGTCCGGCGTGTGGCCAATCGATTTGCGGCGCTTGAAACAAAGTCCTTTCGCCATGTACAGCTTGCCGATCACGCCGTCGGCGAGCAACTGCATCGCCTTGATCTTGTGCGGCGTCGAACGGCTCTGGGAACCGATCTGTACCATCCGCTGCGTCCGCCGCGCCACCTCGATCATCTTCCAGCCTTCGTAAACGTTGTGGCACGCGGGCTTCTCGCAATAGACGTCCTTGCCGGCCTCGCAAGCCCAGATCGTCGCCAGCGCGTGCCAGTGGTTCGGCGTGGCGATCGAGACTGCGTCCACCGCCGTCCCGGCGTACATTTCCCGCATGTCGCGGTACTCCTTCGCCGGCTTGCCGCCCAGCTTCTTGATTACGGCCTGCGCCCGTTCGAGAGCGGCCTGGTTCACGTCGCAGATCCCCGTCACTTCACACTCGGAAATCTGCGACCAGTAGCGCAGATGGGCCCTTCCGCGGCCACCCATGCCAACGACGCCGATGCGAATGCGGTCGTTGGCCCCGACTACGCGGGCCGCAGCCGCCGCGCTGGCTGCTCCCTGGAAAAAAGAACGGCGCGTAAGCCTCGACATGAAACCATCACCTCCCTGTCGGAAATCAACCCAAGAAGTATACACCCTCGCCGGGACCGCCGCGTGCCGCGTCAGAGCTGCAAGGCAGCGATCTCGACCGGAGTCCGCCGGCGCGATTCGACCACCACGATGCCGCTCTCTGTGACGTGATAGAGTTTGCGGTCTCTCTCGAGGTCGTAGCCGATTCGGGCGTTCTCGGGTACCCGCACATTCTTGTCCAGGATCGCCCGGCGCACCTTCGCGTAGCGCCCGATGTCCACGTTGTCGAACAACACGGAATCCTCGACCAGAGCTCCTGTATGGATCCGGCAACGCCGCCCGACCACGGAATTTCTCACCGTTCCCCCGGCCAGGATCGTGCCTTCTGAGACGATCGAGTCCGTGGCCACTCCGCGGCGGCCAGCCCTATCGAAAGAAAACTTCGCTGGAGCGCCCCAGTAGGCCGCGGTGTAGAGCGGCCACTGGTCGTTGTACAGGTTCAACGCCGGGGAGATCGATCGGAGGTCCATGCTCGCGTCATAGTAAGCGTCGATCGTCCCCACGTCCCGCCAGTAGGCCGGGGCGCCGGGGGGATCACCCGGAATCCGGTTGGTCTGGAAGTCGTAGGCGTAGACCCGCGCGCGCCCGATCAGCCGCGGCAGCACGTCCCTGCCGAAATCGTGGGTGGAGTCCTTGCGTTCCGCGTCTTCGTGCAGCGCCTCGAGCAAGGTCGGCGTGGAAAAGACATAGTTGCCCATCGAGGCGTAGATCATCCTCGGATTGCCGGGAATCGTGGGAGCGTTCGGGTCTTTTTCGTGGAATCCGATGATCCTGCCGTCCCGCTGCGTCTCGACGACGCCGAACTGGGAAGCCAGCTCCCGCTCCACTGGAATCGCGGCTACGCTTACATCGGCTCGCTTGTGCTCGTGGTACTCGATCATCTGCCGGATGTTCATCCGGTAAATGTGATCGGCTCCGAATATGGCCACGACGGTGGGCTCAGCCTGCTCGATCAGATTGACGTTCTGGTAGATCGCATCCGCTGTCCCGCGATACCACGTCTCGTCCGGGGACCGCATCTGAGCGGGAACCGGGATGATGAAATGCGAGCGGAGCAGCCCCCCCGTCTCCCAGCCGTCACGCAAGTGCTGGAGCAGGGACTGACTCTTGAACTGGATGAGGACATAGATGGAATAGATGCCGGAATTCACCAGGTTGCTGAGGACGAAGTCGATGATCCGGTAGCGGCCCCCGAAGGGCACCGCCGGTTTGGCGCGTTCTTTGGTCAACGGGTAGAGCCGGGTTCCCTTCCCGCCGGCGAGCACGAACGCGAGCACTCGCAGTTCCATCGTCTGCCTCCCACCCCCAGGAATGGAGACACCTATTCTCGCAGCGTTTCTCCGCCGCAAGCAAGCAGATGCGCTCCCAGCCGTCGCCGCCCGGCGTTGTAGTTTGGGTAGTGGAGCGGTTCGCGGCGAACCGGACGTTATGCGGGGCGCCGGCTCAATGCCGGCACGCAACGACGATTTTCCCTATGCATGTGCTGACGCTGACCTGCCCAGAGGGTGAAGTGGAGATCCTGGTAGCCGAACTCTACGCCCGCGGCACCACCGGCATCGAAGAACATCCGGCCGGCCGCGGTAGCGTCGAGCTCCGCGCTTGCTTCCGCGAGCGCTTCCCCGCCGATGAGTTTGCCCGCTACGGGCCAGCCTGGTCGCCGGCCGACCCGACCAATTGGGCGCGCAAGATCATGCAAGAGTGGGAGCCCACTTTGGTGGGCGAGCGCTTCTTCATCGTGCCGGATTGGCGTCATGACCCCACACCGCCCGGCCGGATCCGCCTCGAGGTCCACCCCGGGTTGGCTCTCGGCACCGGCTACCACCCGACGACACAGATGTGCCTGGAGTCGATGGAACGCAAACTCCGGCGTGGTGACCGCTTCCTCGACCTCGGGTGCGGCGCCGGCATCCTCTCCCATGCCGCCCACGTGCTGGGCGCCGCCAGGATTCTCGCCGTAGACGTGGATCCGCAAGCGATCGAGTCCGCCCGCGAAAACCTTGCCCGCTCCGGCGTCCCCGCTTTACTCGTCCTCGGCTCCGCTGATTGCCTCGCCCCGGGCTGGGTGGACTTCCTCGCCGCCAACATCAGCGGTGAGATCTTCATCCGGCTGGCCCCAACTATCACCAGCCTGATGGCGCCCGCCGGACGCGCCGTGCTGAGCGGCTTTCCCCCGGATTTCTTCCCCCAGCTCGAGCGCGCGTTCGCGGCGCGCCAATGGCGGGTCGTGAGCGTGAATCAGCGGGAAGGCTGGGCCGCCGTCACGCTGGAACGTGCCCCGGCGTGAGGGAGCCGGAAGCGCGCCGGCGCCCGGCTACTGGTTCTCGCTGGCAAGTGCCGCGACGACGTCCACCGCGAAACTCGCGTCCAGTGAAGGAAGAGTATCCACCCGCACCATCGTCGTAGCCGGGGAAGGATTCCGCCCGAAGAAATCCCCGCGCAGCTTGCGAATGCTGTCATTGATTCCCAATGACAGCGTGTAAAACCGCGCTACGGCGACCCTGTCGAGCGAGCTGCCCGCTGCCTTCAACGATTGCCCCAGTCGGTGGAAAGCCAGCCGTACGTCAGAGTCCTCGAAGCGGAACGCTAGTTGCGTTCCGCTAAAGGCAACTTTGCCCGGAGCGAACAACGCCACGTGCGATGCGCCTTCCACCGGACCTAAGCCGTCCAACTGCTGCACTTGCACCTGGCTGGCCGGCGCGCGCCGCAACCGGGCGACCGCCTCGCAAGTCACGGCGGCCCCCGTATAGACCCGCCGGAGCTGCATGTGGTTCACAGCCGCCCGGGGGAATCGTTCTAGCATAGCCCTTCGGACCTGATCGGCGTCGTCCAAAGAGCTGCAGTAACAGGTCACCCGCAACACGTCCTCGGCAGGTTCCAGCCCCAGCTCCCGCGCCGCCGCCCCCACCCGGTCCAGCGACTGCTCCGCCAGCGGCGCCACCTCGAGCACCGGCGCCCCGGAATCCACCACTTGGCCGGCAATGAACGCCAGGCCAGCCGGGTTCTGCGTCCGTTTCGCTTCCGCCACCGACTCGATGACGACCTGCGCCGTCTTCACCGGCAAACGGCCTACGCCGACTACGCTCAGCGCCGGCAGCGGCAATCGCCGTTGAGTGAAGAATTCGCTCACCACCGCCCGAACGCGCCGCGTGTCCGCGGTACCCGCCACGAACGCTCGCAACTGCACTACCCGGGCTTGCCGGTTCAACTTCTGCAGCGCCTTTAGCTGGTGCAACACCTGCTTGGAAAGTAAACCTCGAGGCGAAAGAGGGGCCACCCGGAAAACCAGCCGCGAGACATCGGCCGTGACCACTGGCGGGGGATCGGGCACGACGTGCAGCGTCTGGGTCTTCGGCTCTTTCTCCGGCTTCTGAGCGGCCCAGGCGTTTGGCGAACCCGCCGCAACAACCATGCCCACAACCGTGATGACGCAGAGCCGGCCGATGCTCATAACAGACAATGCGCTGCCCTGATTCTAACAGACCGGCCGGAAGCCGATTGGATGGATACAAGTCATCCAATCTGGTATGCTGGCAAAGGAGGTTGTTTCGCACTTGGCGATCCCCCGGCCTCAGATCGATGTCTCCTCGGGCGTCCCGATCTACCGCCAGATTTATCAGCACATCAAGGACTTGATCGTTTCCGGACAGCTTCAAGCAGGAGAACGGCTGCCGGCGACGCGGGAATTGGCTGGCAAGATTGGACTGAATCGGACAACCATTACAGCGGCCTATGAGCTGCTTGAGTCCGAGGGGCTGATCCGCCGCCACGTCGGCCGCGGCAGTTTCGTCTCCGATGCCGCAAGGTCCGCCCGTCCGGGCCTCGACTGGCAGGCTCTCTTGACCCAGCCGGACTGGGACCTGCCTCACTTGGCCCCCGCAGGTAACGTCCGGATCAGCTTCGCTACTTCCCGCCCCGCCGCCGACCTGTTTCCGCTTGAAGAGATCCGGGAAACTCTGGCCCAGGTGCTGGACTCGGCTGCCGCCGACGTTCTGCAGCTCGGCTCGCCCACCGGCTACGCGCCGCTACGGCGTTACCTGTGGGATGCCGCGAGACGGAGCGGTGAAGCCCGGGATTCCGACGAGATCATCGTCACCAGTGGGTGCCAACAGGCGCTGGACCTCTTGCAGCGTGTTCTCATCGCCCCCGGCGAGACCGTGGCCGTCGAAGACCCCGTCTACCCGGGCGTCCATCATGCTCTGAACCGTGCAGGCGCGCGACTCATCGGCGTGCCGGTGGGACACCGGGGAATCGACCTCGACCAGTTGGGCGAAGTTCTACGGTCCCAGCGGCCGAAGCTGCTGATCGTGACGCCGGATTTCCAGAACCCCACCGGCGCGACCCTGCCCCTCGACGAGCGCCGGGCTTTGCTGAACCTCGCCCGCGCCGCGGGAACAGTCGTCGCCGAGAACGACATCTACGCCGGCTTGCGGTACGAAGGCTCGCCCATCCCCTCGCTCAAGCAGCTCGATGAAACCGGCGACGTGATCCAGTTGCGGAGTTTCTCGAAGGTCGCCTTCCCCGGCTTGCGCGTCGGGTGGGTCCTGGCGCCCCGCGCCGTAATCGCCAGGCTGGCCGAGGCCAAACAGTGGTCGGATCTGCATACCGACCAGCTCGCCCAGGCGCTGCTGTGGCGGTTCGCGGAATCCGGCCGGCTCGACCGGCATCGCCGGAGAGTAGTCGAAGGGGGACGCAAGCGTCTGGCGGCTGCTCTGGAGGCCTGCCGGCGTCACCTGCCTGCCGGGACCCACTTCACCCGGCCGCAAGGAGGAATGAATATCTGGATCGAGCTTCCCGAGCTGCTGGACGCCGAGGCGCTCCTGCCGGCGGCGCAAAACGCAGGCGTCGATTACCTTCCCGGGCGCTACTTCGCCGTGACCCGGCCGTGCCCCCACGCCCTGCGCCTCAGCTTCGCCGGCGCCGCGCCTGCGCAGATCACCGAGGGGATCGCGATACTTGGGGATCTGTTCAAACGGGAGCTGGACCGGGCCCGGGCGTTCCCGCCCTTCGAGCCCGCCCCGGCGATGGTGTGAGCCGAGGACGTGAGCCGAGTGCGAGACAGCCAACCGCAGCGGCGGCCCGCCTCGAGCCGGACGCCGCCGCCGAATGACCAAGAGGGAGAGATGGCAATGTATTTGGACGACGAGTTCCGTGTCAAGGTAGGCCTGGCCGAGATGTTGAAGGGCGGCGTCATCATGGACGTCACCAACGCCGAACAGGCCAAAATCGCAGAAAAGGCCGGCGCGGCCGCTGTCATGGCTCTCGAGCGCGTGCCTGCCGACATCCGCAAAGAGGGCGGCGTGGCCCGCATGGCCCCCATCAAGAAGATCCGCGAGATCATGGAGGCCGTCAGCATCCCCGTCATGGCCAAGGCGCGTATCGGCCACTTTATGGAAGCGCGCATCCTCGAGGCCCTCGAAGTCGATTACATCGACGAGAGCGAAGTCCTCACGCCGGCCGACGAGGAGCACCACATCGACAAACGCAAATTCAAGGTCCCCTTCGTCTGCGGCGCACGCAATCTCGGCGAGGCCCTGCGCCGCATCGCCGAAGGCGCAGCCATGATCCGCACCAAGGGCGAAGCCGGCTCCGGCAACATCGTCGAGGCGGTGCGCCACATCCGGACCATCGTCAAGGAGATGAAGCAGCTCACCGTCCTCGGCAAGGAGGAACTGGTCCACGAGGCCAAGAAGCTCGGCGCGCCTCTCGAGCTGGTCCAGTACGTTCATGAGCACGGCAAGCTCCCCGTGCCGAACTTCTCGGCTGGCGGCATCGCCACGCCTGCCGACGCCGCCCTCGTCATGCAGCTCGGCGCCGAAGCGGTCTTCGTCGGCTCGGGCATCTTCAAGAGCGACGATCCTGAGGCCCGCGCCCGGGCCATCGTCAAGGCGGCTACTTATTACAACGACCCGAAGAAGCTGCTCGAAGCCAGCGAGGAGCTGGGAATGGGCATGCCTGGCCTCGACGTCTCCAAGATGGACGAGTCCGAGCTGCTGCAGACCCGCGGGTGGTGATGGCGGCGGATTCCGGCGCCGAAGGGCGGGGCCTGCACGCCCCGTCCCTGCCCGGCCGCGAGGAGACAGCGATGAAACGAGTCGGAGTGTTGGCGCTTCAAGGCGATTTCGAAGCCCATCGCGCGGCCCTGGAGCAAGCCGGCGGCGGCGCCGTCGAAGTCCGCTCCGCCGCCGAACTCGAGCCGCTCGACGCCTTGGTGATCCCCGGCGGCGAGAGCACCACCATGCTCAAGCTCATCCAGGAAGAGGGCCTGCTCGAGCCTTTGAAACGCTTCGGCGCGGCGAAGCCGATCTTCGGCACCTGCGCCGGCGCGATTCTGCTCGCCCGGGAGGTCACCAACCCGGCGCAGCCGTCTCTCGGCCTCGTCGATATCCGCGTCGAGCGCAACGCTTACGGGCGCCAGGTCCACAGCCGCGTCGCCCGCGTTGCGCTGGAAGCCTCGGTCAACGGCGAGCTTGGCGAGGGCGACCTGGAAGCCGTCTTCATCCGCGCCCCGCTCATCCGGAACGTGGGCGACCGTGTCTGCGTGCTGGCCCGCTACCAGGGCGATCCGGTCCTCGTCGAACAGGGCCCCCACCTGGTCGCCACTTTCCACCCGGAACTGAGCGCCGACCGCCGCGTCCACCGCTATTTCCTTGAGAAAGTGTCGCGACTTTAGAGAGCCGGAATGGAACCGTCATCCACGAAATCGCCCGACAGAAAAAAGGTCCTTTTCGTTTGCCTCGGCAACTCCTGCCGCAGCCAGATGGCCGAAGCTTTCGCCCGCGCCTTCGGCTCGGACGTAATGGAAGTCGCGAGCTGCGGTCTCCATCCTGCCCCTTCGGTCTCCCGGACCACGCGGCTGGTTCTGGCCGAGCGCGGACTCGACGTCTCTGGCCACTACCCCAAAAGCTTTAGCGAAGTGCAGCCCGAGTCCTACGACCTTATCGTGAACATGAGCGGGATGATGCTTCCGGCCGGCCTCGACTCCCGCGTCTTGCACTGGGACGTAATGGATCCCATGGGCTTTCCCAAGGAGGTCTACGATCAGGTGGCCGACCAGATCCGCGGCCTTGTCGAGGGGCTGATCGAAGACCTTCGCTCCCGCCCCTGAAACAGCCCCGTACCCCTCCGCTCACACTCGCCGGCTGCCGGAGGATTGCTCCCGCGCTGCCCGCTGCGCCAGCTCGTCGCACCGGTTGTTGTCCGCGTGCGTGGCGTGGCCCTTGGTCCACTTCCATTCGGTCTTGTGCCGCGAGACCTGCTCGTCGAGCGCCTCCCATAGATCTTGGTTCACCACCGGCTTCCTGGTGGAAGTCCGCCAGCCGTTGCGCTTCCACTTGTGGATCCACTCGGTGATGCCCTTGCGGAGGTAGTTCGAATCCGTGGTGATCTCCACCTCGCAGGGCTCCCGCAGCGCCGCCAATCCCTTCACCGCCGCCGTTAGCTCCATGCGGTTGTTCGTCGTCTCCGGTTCCGAGCCCCAGAGTTCGCGCTTGTGCCTGCCGTAGCGCAGGATGCAGGCCCAGCCCCCCGGGCCGGGGTTGCCGAGGCAGGCCCCGTCGGTGATCAGCTTCACCTTCTTCATGTAAGGGCGGGCTCCGCCTGGCGGGTGAAGAACTCATCGACCACGGCGAGGATCTCTTCGGCGGTCTTCGAGCGGTGGATGGCCGTCCGCAGCTTCGAGCCGTTCCGCACGCCGTGGGTGAACAGTGTGGCGAACTGCTTCATCTTGCCTGTCGTGTCCGGCGCGCCTCGCTCGGCCAGCAGCTCGTAGTAGGTCCGCATCATGCGGTAGCGGTCCTGCTCGGTCGGCCGGAAATAATCGCCGGTCTGCATATATTCCTTAATCTGCCGGAAAATCCACGGGTTCGAGGCCGCCGCCCGGCCGATCATCACCGCGTTGCAGCCGGTCTCGCGCACCATCCGCTCGGCATCCTCCGGCGTCACGATGTCGCCGTTGCCGATCACGGGGATTTTCACCGCCGCCTTCACCTCGGCGATGCGCGACCAGTCGGCCCGCCCGCTGTAGCCCTGCTCCCGAGTGCGGGGATGCAGCGCGATCGCCTCCACGCCGCAGTCCTCGGCCAGCTTCGCCAGCTCCACGTGCACCAGCTCCTGCTCGCTCCAGCCCGCCCGGCACTTGATCGTCAGCGGGATGCGGATCGCCGCCCGGACCGTCCGCAGCAGGCGCTCGACCAGCTTCAGGTCGCGCAGCAGCCCCGAGCCGCCGTTGCACCGCACCACTTTCTTCACCGGGCAGCCGAAGTTGATGTCCACGATGTCGAAGCCCAACTCTTCGCAGAACCGCGCCGCATTCGCCATCACTTCCGGATCGGCGCCGAAAAGCTGCGCCGAGATCGGCCGTTCACACTCCTCGAAGCGCAGGTAGTCGAAGGTCCGCGTGGGCTTCTTCGCCCGCGCCGTGGCCACCACGCCGTGCGAGCTGGTGAACTCCGTCATCAGCAGGCCGCAGCCACCCTGCTCCCGGA
Source organism: uncultured Solibacteraceae bacterium (assembly GCA_964461995.1). Classification (GTDB taxonomy): domain Bacteria; phylum Acidobacteriota; class Terriglobia; order Bryobacterales; family Bryobacteraceae; genus JALSRK01. The sequence goes on along the minus strand of CAYWXL010000006.1, from coordinate 2,443 downwards.
TCAGGCGCCGGAAGACGGTGTCGGTGATCCCTGCCATCGGCGCCAATACCGTGGCCGGGCGGATCTCGACGCCGCCGATGCGGAAGCTCTCGGGCAGGAACCTCATGCTTCTTTTATTCTATCGTTCGGTCCCGCTTACTCTTCGGCGCCGTGCCTCTGGCGCGCCGGGGAAGCCGGAGAAACCGCCGTGCGGTCACTTCCACCCGCCTCAGGAAATTTCCGGAACAAAACACCTGCGCGCGGTGTCGAAAAAGCCGAAAAACGGCTTCCATGATTTGCCGTGTTTGCGCCCCGCGAGCGCCCGCGGGTCCGCAGCGTCGTTTTCTTGCTGGCGTTGGCGGGAGCCGGTCACACGGCGCCGCCACAGCGAATCGAAAGGTTTTCGATGAGACCGCTCAGCCATCGCCTTGGACCGGCCGCCGCTCTCGCCGGTGCGTTCTTCGCCGCCGCGTCTTTGACGTCCGCTCAGCCACGAGAGCTGAAGATCGAGATTGTTTCCCGCCGATACCTCGAGATTCCCGGCTCCCGTCCTCAGGCGGTTCAACGGGGACCCGCCGGTGAAATCTTGCTTCTGGCGCCGAAACAGCGGCTACTACACCGGCTCCTTCCGCACCCCGCCTCGCCTTCCACGCACTTACTCGACACCGCCTTCCCCGAGTTGAAGCGCCCCGGAGCTTGCATTTTTCAAGGTTTTGACGTTGACGGGGCGGGACGCGCCCTCCTCCCCGCCATGTGGCCCGGCTCGACCAACCGTCCGGTGTCCGCGGTGCTCGTCCTGGGACCGGACGGCGAACGCGGACGCGCCGTCGTTCTTACCCCACCGGTCGAGCTCCGACACGTCGCCGCCGGAGCGGATGGGACTTTCTATGTACTCGGGCTCAATGCCGGCTATTTTCGCGGCCTGGAGAAGGAATGCACCATGGTGCACAAGTACTCACCGGCGGGAGAGCGGCTCGCTTCGTTCTCCTCCTGCCCCGAGACGCCCCGGAGTGCCTCATTGAGCTCCGTGGTGCATCGCCTCAACAAAGACATCGACCTGGGCCATCTCTGGACGAAAGGAGATCTCGTCTACCATGTCCTACCGTTCTCCCGCGAACTGCGCGTCTTCCGCTCCGACGGGACGCTGGTCCGCCGTGTGAAGTTGCAGCCGCCGGCTGAGAACCCCTTGCCCGCGCGATACTCCACGTTCGGAGGCGACACCGTCTCCCAGCAAGTGTGGCGGATCGCTCCGGTGGGCGAGGGAAATCTCTTGGTGCACTGGGTGTACTCCCAGCCAGAGGGCCCCGGCAGGCGCAACTTACCGTATCTCGCGCTCCACAACGCCGCCGGGGTGGCTATCTCACAACCGAAGCTGTTGCCGTGGAAGCACAGCGCCCTCGCTTTTTCCGACGGCCAAGGTTACTGCTACTTCATTCGTTGGATCTCGCCGGTCCGCCACGAGTTGATCCGCACCAAGATCTACCTCCAATAGAGGCCGGCTCAGACAAGCCTTTGCGCCCTGCGTCCTCTTTGTGTCCACGGCCTGTCAGACGCCGCGCCGGCCCAACGGTCCGCGGGCCCCACGTGGAGCTACGCCGTTCGGCGAACTGCTCCTCCGCCGCCGCGATGTGCCTTCCCGTGTCCTCCTCTCGAAAACGAGCCCTGTCCATAGCCGTTGTGTCCGGCAACTGGTCATGAGCCACCCTCGGGTTCGAACCCCTGCGTGGCCATGCGGCAAGCAGGCCCCGGAGCGGCCCAACCGTTCTCGGACCCTGTTGCCCCATCCCTCTGTGTCCATTGTGCCCGGCGTGGTTTCCGAATCTCCGCCGCCCACTCACCGTGAAACCGCTCCCTCCGCCGCTGCGTTTACTATTCCGGAGACGGAGATAGATGAAAAGCTTGCTGGCGTTCCTCTCCGGGGCGGTCCTTGCCGGCGGCCTCGTCTGGATGGCCACCCGGCCGGAGGCTCCACCTCCCGCGGAGAAGGTCCAACCACCTCCTGTCCTGGATCTCACTCCGCAGGCCGCTCCGGCGGAACGCCGGCCGGAGCCGGCGCCGGAGCGCCCGAAACCCAAGCCGGGCAAGCCGTTCCGCGCTCCGGTCGCCCAGGCTCCCATCGCCAGACCCTCCGTGGTCACGGATCCCCCTCCGGCTGTGGTGGCCCGCGCCGCCTCGTATGCCGAAGTTCCAGCCGTTCTTGTCTCTGATACCCCGGCGCCTCCGCCCCCGGAGCCGCACCGCGTGACCCTCCAGGAAGGCGCCGTGCTCCACGTCATCCTCGACGAAGATCTCTCGAGCGAGTGGAGCATGCCGGGGGACCGCTTCTACGCCACCCTCGACCGTGACCTCGTCATCGACGGCTTCATCATCGCCGAGCGCGGCAGTCGCGTCGAAGGCCGCGTCGCCGAAGCCGTCCGGGCCGGCAAGGTGAAGGGCCGCGCTTTGCTGGCGCTCGAGTTGACGC